>DASRXR010000139.1:0-5280 GCA_035687405.1 Polyangiales bacterium | reverse complement strand
CTGCGCAGCCCACGCGAGTTCATGCGCGCCGCTCGCGCGCGGCGCGCGAGCGTTCACTTTCCATTGCGGATCGGTTCGTGACTGAAGCGCGGACTTCGAATGACTGGAGAAGCCAAATCCATGTTCGAGGCAGAGCGGATGACGGCTTGGCATTTCCCCGTCAGCTACGACGGATGTCGAGCCCGTTTGAGATCTTTGATCAGCACGAACAGATGGAATGGATCCGTCGGTGACTCCATGAAATCGAAATGCCGGTAGAACTTCCCCGCATTCTCGTCCTTGGCATGCACTGCCAAAGCGCGGATGCCCGCGATGTCTGCCGCCGCCAGGGTTCGCAGCATTGCATCTTTAAGTAGACTGGCTCCGACGCGCTTGCCTTGCCACGACAGGCTCACTGCCAAACGCGCTAGCAACATGATCGGAACGGGATGCCTGGCGAGTCCCTTTGTCAGGCGCGTAGGAGCGTCGTCGTAGGCTACTTCGCCAACGACGAGCGTGTAATATCCGATCACGGTGTCGTCCGCCAACCCAAGGTAAGTCTGTGCGGCGTTCGCCTGTTGGTTCACCCAAGCGTAGCGCACCAGGTAACGATTGAGTTCTTCCCGACCGCAGGCGAAGGTATCCACTGCGTGCTGCCGCGCAAGCTTTTCGATGCGGAACGCGGTCACTTGGAATCAAAGACACCGGGTTCGTTGAGCAGCCGTTCCGCGCGTGGAAGAGTGCGCACCGGAGCATCCAAGGCCGCCATGAACTTCTGCCATTGCTTGGCGTCCAGGCCAAAGCGCTGACGCTCAGCGAGCGTTTCATCGGCGCGAGCAAGCGCGCTCTCGAGTACGAAGTCGCTGATCGAGCGTTGCGCGGCCGCGGCGGCCGCTCGCAGCGCTTGCTTTGCGGCGCTGCTCAAGCGCAGATCGAGCTTCTCGGTTCGGGTGCTGCGACTGGCGGGCATATGCGAACTCCGTGGGGTTCACTATGGCATGTCTGCCCGACAATGTCACGACGCCGTGCCTACACGCGTACACACGCACCTGACAACGTGTTTGGCGAGTTTTTGGACGCGCCCTGCCCTGAATTCTAACCTTCGATAACGTAACTTTCCGAAGGTTAGAACATGGAATCACGGAGCTTTTTCCGGCGGCAGCCCTACTTCGAAAGCCACGGCCGCAGCCGAGGCAGACCCTGAGCATACTGCCGAGGCCGTCGATGCGGTCGCCGAGGACTCCGAGCTCGCCGAGCTCGCGCAGGCGGCGCGAGAGTTCGCGAGCGAGTCGCGCGCGAGTGGAACGCGAGCCACGTACGCGAAGCACTGGAAGGCGTTCGTGGCGTGGTGCGACAAACGCAGTTCGTCGCGCTGCCTGCGGCACCGAAGACGGTTGCGTTGTATCTCGCGGCTCGCGCAAAGGAACAGCGGCGCCCGGCGACACTCAGCGTCACGCTAAGCGCGATCGCCTCGGAGCACGAGGTTGCAGCGCTCGCTTCGCCTTGCAACGATCCGCTCGTTGCGGAGACGTGGAAAGGCATTCGCAGGCGCCTTGGCACCGCACCCAAGAAGAAGGAACCGCTTACTACGAAAGAGCTGCGCAGCATGATGGACGCCCTGCCGTCGGGACTCATGGGTCAGCGCGACCGCGCGCTTCTTCTTCTCGGTTTTGCCGGTGGCTTCCGTCGGTCCGAGCTCGTGGCGCTCAACGTTACGGATCTCACCTTCGTGCGCGAAGGTCTGGAGGTGTTCGTCGCAGTCAGCAAGACCGACCAAGAACGCAAAGGACGCACGAAGATGGTCGCGTTCGGCAGCGACCCAGCCACGTGCCCGGTGCGCGCAACGAAGACTGGCTCGAGCTCGCCGGCGTCACCGAAGGACCGTTGTTCAGTCCGATCAACCGCCACGAGCAACTCAGCCCCAAGCGACTCACCGGTCACGCTGTCGCCGTCATCGTCAAGCGCACGGCTTCGAGCACGGGACTGCCAACGCCGGAGCTCTCGGGCCACTCGCTGCGCGCGGGGTTCGTGACCGAAGCGGCCAAGAACGGCGCCGACTATTCTGCCATCATGGATCAGACGGGCCACGAAAGCCTGACGACGGTGCACGGGTACAATCGGCGAAAGAAGAAGTGGGAGAAGCCCGGTACGCGTCCGGTGGACCGCGTTAGTGCGAAGCGCGCTGAGGTCGAAGGGGGGAGGGCGTAGCCAGTGTGTCCGGGACGGTGTCCGTCGGAGGGTGCCGACGCACGCTCTTCGATGCTTATCAGTTCAGAGAAAAGCCTGTGATTCCGTGGTGTGGAGACCCATGCCCAGCCTTTTCACGTCGGCGACATGGGTTCAAATCCCATTGGGGACGCCATCCGAAGCAGTAGAAGTCATGCGTAGTTGCACTGTTTTGGATTCGAAGGTTTGAGCGCGACATGTTGTTGGTGTCCGTCGGGTTTGCGGCGGGGTGAGGGGTGCTCATCGTGGTTCAGCGCCGTCGTGACGCATCACTCTCCGACGTATGTCGAGCGGGTCGCCCAGCGAGTTGCGGCGCTCGCTGAAAAAGCGGAGCACGTTCCGGATACGAGGTCGTTGCCACCGATGCCCACGGAGCGCGCCGAGGAGGCTCGCTTTCGAGCCTACGCTGGGACGCCTGCAAGAGCGATCGCGAGCGATGTGTCCGTCGATCCTCGCTGCCTGCCGACGTCATCCCGGTCACTCGACGTTCGCGACGCGTGCGCGACGAGAGCTAGTCGCGCTCGTCGTCCGCAGCCTTGTGCAACGCAGTTAGCTCGGTCGTTGCTTCGGCCTTGTACTGGCTGAGCAACGCGCCCTGCTTCGCCGCCTTGCGGTCTGACAGCTGCTGGTAGACACGCCGAATCATGGCGCCGCTCGTGTGACCCATCCAGCGGTAGCACGTGGTCTCGTCGACGCCGGAGTCACCGCAGAACGTTGCGAATGTTCGCCGGAAGTCGTTGGCGCTGACCACCGGCACTCGCGCGCGCGTGGCGACTTTTCTCATGTCCTGCACGAGCCGCGAGCGTGACCAGCGGTCGGGAAAGAGTGGGCCCGTGGGGTACAGTTTCGCGCGCCGCGAGAGCACCTCGAATGGGTCTGCGTCGAGCGGAACCCAGCGTCTGGAAGATTGGTTTTCGTGCCTTCGACCCACGCGCGTCGGTGAAGCTCGTCGATGTGCTTCGCTTCGATCACGTAGAGCTCGCTGTATCGAACGCCGGTCCAGCAGTACTCGGTGACGTGGTCCCGGCGTGATGGAACCATCTGGTCCATAGCTGCAAAATATTGCTCCCGGGTCCAGTAGCGGTCGACGGGCTCGTACGCGCCGTCTAGAGCTTTCGGCCAAAGCGGCTTCGGATCGCGATGAAACAGCGCCCGCGTTTGCGAGCGCGCGATGCGGCATGCTTGCAAGAGATTGCCGACCTCCTTGCTCGATCTCAAGAAGGTGGTCAGACGCGATCATCGACATGCTCCGAAGCATTGCTGCGTGATAAGCAAGTTGCTGTGCCCCGACGAGCGGTCGCCTCCTCCCTCTCATCGAACGCGGGCGTCGGAAGTTGGCGTCGTGAGCACCGATTTTGTGTGAGCAAATTCGAGCTTTCAAACCATTGAACCTGGCGCCGACCCGTGACCCAAGATGTCGATAGGGCGCCCGTCTCATTCGCGCCGCGCAGCAATGTCGAGTCGCTCACGGGTCGCCTATTCCGTATATGGCCGCCTGTGTTGTTCAGAGAGCTTTCTTGTCTCGACGAGTTCGAAACGTCCGCCAGCTGGCGTTGCCGTTGCGCGCGGCCTTCGAGAGTCCGCCGGCACGTCATCGACTGGTATGGGTCTCGTATTGCGCTCCGGTACGCGAGCGATCGGAGTTAGAGTGATGTTCGGCCGTGGTTCAAGTACACGGCCGTCTGCCGATTCACGGCGCGCCCGTCGCAAGTAGTTGCCGACTGTCACCGGCGCAAGGCGAACGTCGATTTCTAAAGCTTCGCGCTCGCCTCGAGGTCTTGTCCGCGTGCGCATGCGCCCGCGATCAGCGGAGCCATCTGCTTCACGGCCTGATACGGCGTCATCGTCGTGCGGTGCGGCAATAACTCAATCTGAGTACTGAGCATGTCGATGAGTTCGGCGTCGATTTTCGCCATCTCGCTCCTGAATAGGCTGGCCGCAGACGCTCGCATTGTGGTCGCCAACCCGTGCGCGCGAATGCGCTCTCCCCCTCTTCTCGAACGAGCGTTGTCGGAGTTGGCATACGCTGAGATTTCTCGCTGCTCAGTCACTCGAGCGAGCCTGACACCGCCCGATCGTCCATCGCATCGGCGAGAGCGAAAGCGAGAGCAAGATAAAGACGCTGGTCCCTCCGTGGTGCAAGTGCCGCAAACAACTGCAGAAAACGACGGACCACGCGCGCGCAACGAGGACCTCGCACGATCTAAGCGTTCTAAACTCCTGCGAAAACGCGGACTACGTATGACATCGCGTGACGCGAAGCGCTACAAGCGATTTCCGTGTTTGCCGGATCGTTCGATGCGTACTCTTGGCAGACTGTCAGTCGCAAAGTCCAATCTATCGCGCGAGTGCTGCGTGGTCGGCTCGACGTGCGCGAAATCAAAGACGTGGGGATGCCGCGTTGCCCGCACAACGAAGGCAAGGCGCTCGCCCTCGACAACTAAAAACGCCGAGTCCCGCATCTGCGAGCACGATCGCCGCGGAGAGACCGTTCGGTCCCGATTCCGAACGGGTCGAACGTCGATGTGGCAGCATTGATCGAGGCGCAGATCGAGCGGGCTGCACCGGGCTTCAAAGACATCGTGCTCGCACGAGCTGCCGTGAATCCGCGAGAGCTCGAGCGGTACAATGCGAACTACGTCGGCGGGGATATCAGTGGGGCGCATCCGATCTGACACAGCTGTTCTTCCGTCCGGTTGCGCGCATCGATCCGTATTCCACTCCGGCGCCAGACGTTTTCGTATGCTCGTCTTCAACGCCACCCGGAGGTGGCGTTCACGGAATGTGCGGCTACTGGGCTGCGCGCAGCGTGCTATCGAACGTTTTCGGCAATATGGAACGACATCGTGCGATATGAGGCGCTGGACTGCGATCCGCCGTTACCGCGCGGCGTAGCATGCTCGCGAAGCTTGAGGTTTAACCTCTAACGCTATAGCGCCGGGTCATCGCTATCGTCACACGGAACGCCCGCTCCCAGCGCTCCACGAGATCGGTCAGGTTATGTCCCCCGTCATTGTCCGCTAGTGGATGCCCATATGGATCAGGCGGTAGTGTACGTAGAAGCTTTCGCAGCAT
>DASRXR010000138.1:0-5576 GCA_035687405.1 Polyangiales bacterium | reverse complement strand
GCGTTGCGTCCAAACTCAAGAGGCTCACCAGATCCGCGACACCCTTGATGGTCACGTCGCCGTCGCCGCAAAAAGTATCGCGCAGGGAGTCCTCTCCACTGCGCATGCAGAAGTCGGGACGCATGAAGGCGTCAGCGACTTTCGCATCATTCGCATCCTGCCCTGCATCCACAGGGTCGTCGTCGTGGCTTGCTTTCGAAGCACGCGCGCATGCAGCGAGCGCGCAAGCCACCAGCGCTGCGCCCACGACAGTTCGCCACTGACAACGCCCAACGTTTTGCGGCTCGCGTTTCGAATCCGCCACGGCATGCCCTCGCCGTTGTCCTGACAAGCTAGAACGAAGCTTGCCTAACACGTCGAGGGCCTTCGGTCAGCCGAACAGCTTAAATGTCGCAATCACGCAGCACTGAGGCGGAACGGTGGTGGTCGTTTCGCATGTCCGAACTGCATCGCAAGACCTGCAGTCGGACACGCGAACGTGTTTTGAAGTGTCAACGCAATCCGAGCCACGAAGCGACCGCGACGACGACGACAACTAGACCAATCAGATAAATAATTCTGTTCACGACTGACTCCCTTTGAAAAGCAAACGCTCTGGAGCTTCACCTGAGCAAGTCGCATGCCTACATGGCCTCCGACCCGTGCAGGTAGAGATCGCGCCCTCGAACGGGGTCGCAGCGCGACCGCGAGTGATGCGAAGTTCGCCGCACTTGCGTGCACACCGTCGATCGGCGCCGACAGTTGGTGACTCGCGCTCCGACGTCGCGGGGCCTGCAGCTCTGAGCGGCGAGCGAGCCTGCGAATGTTTTCCCAGTCAGCGGCCATAGCGGCGATATCGCTCGCTTAGTACCGTTTCGAACCAGCTTCACCAGCGGGGTTCCGGTATGGCCAGCGATCTGTTCGGACTGCTCGATACAACGGGTTTTCCCGCACGCTGGCACTGCGGGCGCTGGTCAGCTCAGCTTGGCTGGCTACATATTCTGTCGGACATCGCGATCTTCGGGGCGTACATGGCGATCCCCGTCGCGCTCGTGTTCTTCATTCGCCAGCGGAAAGACCTACCGAAGCCGTTCCCGATCGTATTCTGGATGTTCGGTGCGTTCATCGTCGCATGCGGGATGACGCACATCATCGAAGCGGTGATCTTCTGGCATCCGGTGTATCGACTGGCCGGCGTGATGAAAGCAGCGACCGCGGGCGTCTCGTGGATGACGTTGGCGTTCCTCGTGCCGGCCGTTCCCAAGGCCCTCGCGCTCAAGGCGCCAGACGAGCTCAAGCGCCAAGTCGCCGAAGCGACCACTCAGCTCAGGCGTGAACGCGATGCGGCGGCACACCTCGCCGCGATCGTCGAGTCGTCGCAAGACGCGATTCTCAGTCAAGATCTGACGGGGCGGATTCAGAGTTGGAATCGCGGCGCGACGCGAATGTTCGGCTATTCGGTCGAAGAGATCGTAGGCCTCGGCAACGAAGTGCTCGTCCCCGAGTCAGCGCACGCGGAGCTCGCCGAAGCATTTTCTCGCGCGCGGGGCGGTGAAGCGATCGAACTGTTGGTCAGCGAATGGATCCGCAAGGATCGAACGCGCGTAGCCGTCGCAGTGACGATTTCGCCGTTCATGTACCAAGGCGAAGTGAGCGGCTTCTCGATGATCGCGCGCGACATCTCGAATCTACAGGCCAAGACGGCCGAGCTGGAGCGCTCGAACGAGGAGCTCGAACAGTTTGCGTACGTCGCCTCGCACGACTTGCAAGAGCCTCTGCGAATGGTCGTGAGCTTCATGGATCTGCTCAAACGCAGCCACGGCGGCGCGCTCGACGCGGCGAGCTTGAAGTACGTCGACTTCGCTGTCGACGGGGCGCTACGCATGAAACAACTGATCGATGCGCTGCTCGTGTACTCGCGCGTCGATGCCCGCGGCGGCGAGTTCGAGCGAGTGCCGCTCTCGGCTGCATACGACAATGTCGTTCGGTCCTTGCCGCTGCTGGTGAACGAGAGCGGCGCGCACATCACCTGCGACGAGTTGCCGGAGGTGTGGGGCGACTCGGCCCAACTCGAACAGGTCCTGCAAAACCTGCTCGCGAACGCGATCAAGTTCCGCGCCGATCGCCCGCCCGAGATTCGGGTCGAGTGTGCCGACCGTTCGACGTTCTGGGAAGTGAGCGTCCACGACAACGGGATCGGGTTCGAGGCGCGGCACGCCGAACGCATCTTCCAAATGTTTCAGCGCGTCCATGAGCGCGCGAACTATGCCGGCAACGGGATTGGGCTGGCGATCGCTCGCAGGATCATCGGCCGACACGGGGGGCGAATTTGGGCGAGTGCAGTCGTTGGAGAAGGAGCCGTGTTTCGGTTTACGCTACCCAAACACCCTGCGCTCGAACTGCCGGAACAAATGCATGCTCAAGCTCTCCAATGACGGGCCCGTCGTGATGGTGGATGACAACGCTGGAGATCTGTTTTTCGTCGAGCGCTGCTACCTCTCATCGAAGGCCACAAACCCTTGGCTCCCGATGTCGCGAGGTACCGACTTTCTCGCACACCTCGCGACTGTGAAGGACGGTCAAGCGCGGATGCCCGCGCTCGTGTTGCTCGACCTCAACATGCCCGGCATGACCGGCCTCGAGATCCTGCAAGCGGTGCGCGCCGATACGCACTTCGACGAGTTGCCGATCTTTTGTGTGCTCACGAGCTCGAGCGATCCGAGAGATCAGCGTCGGGCCGAGGAGCTCGGTGTGAACGGCTTCTATACGAAGACGAGCAACATCGATGAATACGTCGCGTTCTTCAACGCGTTGGTGCCGTGAGCTGATGAGCGAGGCGCGAACCGGTCAAGACAATCCGACCTGCGTTCGAGATGGAGCGCTGGATGGCCGGACCTGCGGTGGGCGCTTCTCAACGTTTACGAAACCACACGCTGATCGCCTGCACCGGTAGCTCGAGGCTCGGTGCCTTTTCGAGGCGGCGCCCCGTAGCCCACGCTGCGCCCACAGCTCGCGAGACACCGAGCCGCGCGTCGGATTCGGAGACCGGCGAGTCGGAAAACAGCGCGTACAGCCGCTCCTCGCCGACCCGCGCATCGAGCGCGACCCTGGCTGGTAGCTTCGACCGCGTGCTCGCCGCCAATAGGGTATCGCTGCCGGCGGCCTCGGCCGGAGGGTAGTACCGCCGGATGCTACCGGTGTCGTCGACGCCGAGTAACAACAGGTGCCGCGGACGATCGAGCGAGTACTCGAAGGCGAGCTCGTCGCCCGTAGTCAGCTCGTCACCGTCCAGCAGCCGCCGCTCGCGGCCAGCGTGCACTGCGAACACTCGAAACGAGGTGCCGCCTTGCACGCGCACCCAGTTCGCCGCGGCCTCGTGGCCGTACCACAGAAATGCGGTCGCAAAGACGGCGACTAAACCCGCGTACATGAGGACGCGGAGCTCCCTGGACCAGTCACGCAGCTCGCGCGCCGGAGGTAGTGGCCCGGCAAACGCAAACGTGTCGCGCGCAAACTCACTCGAGGAATACGCAGCCAAGAACCGCGACTTGGCCGCGTGCAGCGCGCGCAGGCGTGTTTGGCACAAGTCGCAAGCGGCCACGTGAACGCGTAAGACGGGCCGGACGCGCGCATCTGGATCTTCTGCAGCCAGTCGCTCGAGCTGATGACGCGGTAAGTGATTCATCATGACGCGTTCCGCTGAGAAGTGAGCGCGCGCGTGTGCTCGAGCAATTCCGCCACGCGTTTCGCCACCGTCCGCCGCGACATTCCAAGCTCTTCGGCGAGCTCTTCCTCGTTGAGCTCGTCCACGTAGAACAGAACCGCCAAACGCAGCGCATCGGACTCGAGGTTCGCGAGCACGCGCCGAATCAGAAACAGGCTCTCTAGATCATCGTCGGCGATGACCGACGCGAGCACTGTGTCGGCCGACGCAGTTAGGTTGTGTCTTCGCTGCAAGCCGTCGATGCACAGCGTGTCCGCGACTCGACACAACCAGGTTCGAGAGTCGGCGAAGGCGCGGAAGCTCGTCGGGTTGCGAAGCGCGCGCACGAATACGTCGCGCGTCACTTCTCGAGCAGCGGTTACATCGCCCAGATATACGACGCAGCGCCGGAACACGAGATAGCCGTACTCGCGATAGAGTCTCGCGACGTCCTGCTCGTTCACGCGTCGGAGCATAATCGCGCCGCACGAACTTGGTAGGAGAGAAACGCAGCGCACGCGAAGTTCTCGCGACACGCGCAGTCGCCGTCGAGACAGTCGGATGAGCTTCCGACGCCCTCGCCTTTCGCGACTCTGTCGACTCTGTCGAACGGTGGCCGAGGCTGAAGCAACACGGTCGTTCGGATCGCCGCTCACCGCCGACGTTCGAGCGCCGGCTTCGTGTGGGCGTAGTCGCACAACTTACGTCGCGGCTCCGTCGAACCAGCAGCTGCAATGCCGCCAAGGTGGTTTCAGCTTGTCAGCTAGCGCAGCGCGGCCCGACTATCGCTGTGGATCGAATGTCGGAGGTCAGGCCGAACGAAGCCGTAACCCGACGCGAGCTCTTGCTGCCGATCCTGTGCGCGGTTTGGGTCTTACTCGCCGCGTTCCACGCCGCGCTGCTTCCGTTTCCACTCTTCCCGCTCGACGACGCGTATATCGCGGCCCACAACGCAGCCGCACTGCTCGCTGGCCACGACGCCAACTTCCCAGGCGTCTCCGCACTGCGCGGCTCGACCAGTCTCGTTCACCTGTTACTGGTCGCGGGCCTGGAGTGCCTGCTGAGTCCAGCTTGGGCTCTTTGGACCAGCGCTTGGTTGAGCAACCTGCTGCTGCTGATCGGAGTGTGGCGGCTCGGCCGGCTGTCCGAGTTGCCCTGGTACCTGACGGCCCTGCTGGTTTTGATCGCGCAGACCGCCGCGGACGCCTCGTACCAGATTCTGAATGGCATCGAGACGGGGCTGAGCATGGCGGTGATCGTCTGGGCGTTCGCGCTCCGCCTCGATCCCTCACCACGCCGCCTTTGGCTGCGGCCGGCGATCCTCGGACTCCTGCCGCTCGTGCGCCCGGAGCTCGCGCTACTGAGCGGGCTGCTCCTCGTCGAAGGCATCCTCGGAAGCCAACCGGGGCAGCGTGTTCGACGCGCGCTTCATGACCTTGGCGTCGCCGGCCTGGTGCTCGCCCCGGGAGTGCTCGCGTATCTCGTGGCGACTGGATCACCGGTGCCGCAGACGCTGAGCGTGAAGCGGGACTACTTCGCGCTGCCCTGTCCCGGTCCGAACTTCCATTGGAGATGGTTTGGGCAGGGGACCAAGACGTTCGCGGGTCGGCTCAATTTGACCGCGCTCGGCCTCCTCCTCCTGTGCTTGCCGCGGGTGAACTGGGTCGGCTTGGCGTTCGTGGCCGGACTACTCACGGCGTGCGCGGTGCTGTTCCCGGAAGGCGTTGGACACAACGAGTACCGGTACCTCTACCCAATTCTGCCGGTGTGCATCGCCGGCTTTGCCCACGCGTGGCCGCGGATCCGCGGCCGGGGGCGGTACGCGATGGTCGCGCTCACGGTGGGCGCTGCGTTGGGCGCTGTGTCGGGCTTACCGCGCTCGATCATGTTCTAC
>DASRXR010000137.1:0-27585 GCA_035687405.1 Polyangiales bacterium | reverse complement strand
CGCGCGAGCACCGATACACATGAGTTCTTCGGCATCATCGGTCGCGGCCACTTCATCGCGCTGCTGCAGCGCGGCGAGTACTGGCAGATGGCGTACGTGATTCAAAAGGGTGCTGCGGAGAAAATGCGTGGTCAGCCGATCGAGAGCTTCCGCGCGCAGGTGGCGAAGCAGGTGCCGTTTCTTGCGGACCGGACGGGGTCGATCGGAAGTTGGGACGACGTAAAGCTACTCGAAGTGCACGTCGATCGTTTGAAGCGCTGGTTCGAGCCCGGTTTGCTCTGCATCGGCGATGCGGCGCATGCGATGTCGCCGATCGGCGGAGTCGGGATCAACCTGGCAATTCAAGATGCGGTGGCCGCGGCCAATGCCCTCGCGCCGGCGTTGCGGCAGAATGGCGCGCCGAGCACGCGCGTGCTCGCAGGCGTCCAGCTGCGGCGCGAGCTCCCGACTCGCGTCGTTCAGGGCATTCAAGTGCAGATTCAAAACCGAGTCATCGCACCTACGTTGCGCGATACCGGTGACGGCAGTCCGCTCGAGATGCCGGCGCTGTTGCGAAGCGCGTTGCAGCTGGATGCGGTGAGAGCCATTCCAGCTAGGATATTTGGACTAGGTGTTCGGCGAGAGCGCGTTCGCATCCCGGTCAGCGCGCCCCCCGAATCCGCTGCAGGCGTATGAAAAGCAGCCATCCGGCTTTGGGTGGCGTGGTACCGTTCGCGCGTGCAGATCGAGGACGATGCAGAGAGCCGCATCCGAGGGCTCGAAGATCGTTTGCGCATCATCTCCTCGTCGATGCGCGCGTTCGCGGAAGCCACGACTGACTACGAACGGTTGTTCGATGTCGTGGCGCAGAAGCTCGCGGACGTGGTGCGGGACGGGTGCGTCGTCCGCTTGTTGAACGAGGAAGGCTGGCTGCAGCCAGTCGCAATCCACTTGCCGATCGAAGGACGGATTCGGGACGTCGCAACGCTCGAACGCCTTCGTTCGCATGTCGCGCGCCCGCAGCGGGTCGCTGCCCAGCAGTCGGCGCAGCGTGTGATCGAGACAGGCGAATCGCTGATCATCGAGAAGCTCGACTACGACCTGCTGCGAGCGACTACGCACGCGGAGATCGTGAACGCGTACGAGACGATCGGAATTCACAGCGTGCTCCTCGTAGCGCTGCGTGCGCGCGGGCAATCGATCGGGCTGCTCGCGCTCGTTCGATTCGAGCCGGACTCGCCGCCCTACACCGACGAGGATCGCGAGCTCGCGCAAACGTTGGCTGACAACGCTGCGATGGCGGTCAGTAACGCGAAGCTGTTTCAGAAGATGCTGCACGAGCTCTCAGAGCGCGAACGTGCCGAAGTCGCTTTGCGCAAGACGGAAGAGCAGCTGCGTCACGCGCAAAAGATGGAAGCGATCGGGCGGCTCGCGGGTAGCGTAGCGCACGACTTCAACAACTTGCTGTCGGTGATTCTGGGTCAGGGCGCGATGCTCCACACCGATTTGAAGCCCAGTGATCCGATGCGCGAAGAAGTCGCGTCCATCATCACTGCGGGCGAGCGGGCGGCGGATCTCACGCAGCAGTTGCTCGCGTTTAGTCGGCAGCAAGTGCTCGTGCCGCGGGTGCTCGATCTGAACATGGTCGTCCGTGACTCGGTGAAGATCTTGCAGCGGCTGCTCGGCGAAGACATCGAACTCGTGACCCGGCTCGACCGCGGCCTCTCGAAAGTGAAAGCGGATCCGGGACAGCTCGATCAAGTGATCATGAACTTGGCGATCAATGCGCGCCACGCGATGCCGGACGGCGGCAAGCTGACGATCGAGACGCATGACGTGATGCTCGATGCGCCATACGCGAACGAGCACATCGACGTCGAGCCTGGCCGGTACGTGCTGGTCGCTGTGAGCGATACCGGTGTCGGAATGACGAAAGAGACGCAAGCGCGGATCTTCGAGCCGTTCTTTACGACCAAAGCGCTCGGCATGGGCACGGGTTTGGGGTTGTCGACTGTGTTCGGGATCGTGAAGCAAAGCGGTGGACACATCTGGGTGTACAGCGAGCCTGGCCAGGGTGCGACGTTCAAGGTGTATCTGCCGAAGTGCAACGAGCCGAGTGATGCGCCGCGGGCGAGCGTAGCGAAGGCGACGAAGTTGAGTGGGACCGAGACGATACTGCTAGTCGAGGATCAGGATGACGTGCGGCGCGTTGCGGTGCATATCCTGCGGCGTTACGGCTATCACGTGATTGAGGCGAGGAACGCCGGCGAAGCGCTCCTGTCGTGCGAGCAGCATGCGACCACGATTCACTTGCTGCTCAGCGACGTCGTCATGCCGCAGATGAGTGGCCGGAAGCTCGCGGATCGCTTGTTGAAGATTCGCCCCGAGCTGAAGGTCTTGTTCATGTCGGGCTATGCGGAGAACGCGATAGTGCACCATGGGATCTTGGACGCCGGGATCGCCTTGTTGCAGAAGCCGTTGTTGCCGGAAGCCCTGGCGCGTCGCGTGAGGGAAGTACTCGAGGCGCCGCAGAAGTTGCTGCCGGCGATCGAGTAGCAGCTGCGGCGCGGCGGCCGAGTTCGATCGGCCACGACGGTCACGGTACGGGCCGGAGGACAGTTGCTGTACGATCGGCCGCGCACGACGAGTCATGGGCGCGAGTGACCGCGTGCTGGCTGATCGATATGTGACGGCGCCCTAGATAATACGGGGCGGGATTGCGCCTGCATGCTGTGCTGACGTTGCGACGCCTGAGCGGGAATTGCCGCGGGTTGAGCTTTGCGCGCAGTAGCGTCGCACCACGCCGAACGGGTCGCGGGCGCGTGATCACGGTGGAACCTGCTGCGAGCTTAGCGGCCGCGCTTCGTTCGCAGGGCTCCGCCCTGACCCGAGGCTGACGCGGGTGACTTGGGTGACGTGGGTGATGTGGGTGATGAGCTTGTTTGCGATTGCCTTCGCGCCCGGGAGTCGCGCCGGACGCGCCGCGCAGGACCGGTGCGGTCGTTTCGTTTCCGGGGCTTCGGCATCTAGGCCGCCATTGTCGTTCGTTGTCATGATTGACATCGAATGCAGGGAACCTCTCGGGTCTGGAACGTGTTGAAATGTTCGGTGGCTTACTCGTGCCGCTGATGGCTGCAGGGCGGTTCGCGCGTTGTGCTTTGCTCATCGGACGGATTGACGTGCAGTTGCGTTGTTGTGATCGATTGTCGATTCTTTTGCGATTGCGCTCGATCGCGCTTGACAAGTTTTTGATGGCCTCCCGCACGCTGCTGCAGCTCTCAGCAGCAGTGGTAGTTGCTTGGTCGAGTTGGCCGTGCTTGCCGCGCTCTTGGTTTTTTTGATCGCACAAACCAAACCGCGCGTTCTCGCGGCGTACGGCGCAACGTCGGAGCTCGAAAACACCCGTGTTATAGATGTTTTGTTGATTGGGAGGAGTCATGGAAGAACTCGAGATTGTTAAACGATTGACGGACAATGAGCTTGTTGTGCGCGTGCGTCACTGCGTTCGCGAAGACCGACGCGTGAGTGCTCAACTGCTCGCTCACTTGGGTGAGATCGAAGCGCGAGGACTGCATCGAGACCTCGGGTATGAATCAATGTTCGAGTACGCGGTTCGCGTGCTTCATATGTCGGACTCGGAAGCAGGGCTGCGACTCCACGCCGCACGCTTCGCTCGCAAGTTCCCCGCCTCACTTGAAATGCTGAGTCGCGGCGAGCTGCACCTGACCGCGATGAAGCTACTCGCTCCCGTGCTCACGCCGGAGAACGCCGAGATGTTGAATATGGCGTGTCTCAAAACTAAGCAGGAAATCCAGCTGCTGATCGCAAAACATTGTCCTCAGCCCGATGTACCCGATGCCGTGCGCCGGTTGCCCACTGCGCGTCTCGCGAATGCGACGCGCACCAGCGCTTTCACGGTACTCGCCGACAGCGAGAATGCCGCGGCGAGACTCCCCGACGACAGAACCACTGCGTTACGGCGTGACGCTTTCACGGTACTCCCCGACGGCGAGAATGCCGCGGCGCTTCTCCCAGCTCGGCTTCCGAATGACAGAACCGCTTCGGTAGGATCGACTCCCGCAACAAACGCAACACGCACGGGTGTCCAGACGCTGCTTACTCCAAGTGAGCTGAGTCAGCCCACGACCGTGACGCGGAGCCTCGCCCGAACGGAGTTCGATCGAGGCGCAGGAACGAACGAACGCCCGCGGCTCGCTTCGCCGGCACCACACTCTTCAAATCGCGACCCCGCGGTACCGATCAGCGAAGGTCGCTACAAGATTCGGTTCACCGCTGGCCAACGCGTGCGTGATTTGCTGCAGGAGGCCCAAGATCTGTTTCGCAATCAGCTGCCCAACGGCGACATCGAAGTGCTCTTCGAACGCGCGCTGGTGCTGCTCGTGTCCGAACGCAAGAAGCAACTCTACGCGCAAACCGATAAGCCGCGCCGTTCGTCGAACGCTACCGCGACTTCGAATCCGAATCCGAACTCGCGACATATCCCTAACACGATCAAGCGTCGCGTTTATGTACGCGACAAAGGCCAATGCCGTTTCTTGAGTCCAACCGGTGAACGGTGTTGCGCGCGAAGTCGTCTCGAGTTTCATCACATCCAAGCATTCGGCTTCGGCGGACCTCCGACCGAGAAGAACATCGTGCTGTTCTGTCGTGCTCACAATGCTCTGATGGCAGAACGAGACTTCAGTCGCGAACACATCCAACGCTGCATCCGCGCCACTCGAACGGCAAGGAGTCAGGCGTCCGCGACAACGCAACCCACGCAAGGGCGACCCACGCACGTGACTGTCTTGGAGAGCGACAATCTCGGCCCCGCGAGAGCCGGAGGCGAGCCGAAAGCAGCATCGGCCGAACTGCCTCTACTGAGTATGCCGCAGCACAAATCAACACGGTCTGGAATTTCCGAGCCGCGCGAACGCAACGTTGGACTCAACCAACCTCGCGCAAGAAAACCCGAGTCTCACCATGGACTGGATGAATGACCCAGCGGCTCCGCATCGCGCGAAGCTTGACACGCTACGAGCACGGCCATGAGGCAGCGCACCGATGCACGGAGGCGCCGCGACACACTCGAAGATGCCCGTGTCCGCATCAGAGTGGAGGCCGACGTAGTCAGGATTTGCGGAGTACGCACCACAACAGCCGCGGGGAAATGCGATGCAATCAGAATCGCCAACACACTTCGAGATGTCGGCACTTCGGAGATCCACGACTTCACAACGCCGCCGAACGAGATCAGGACCGCGAGCGCAAATGTGCCGCGCTGTGCCACTCGAACCATCGAACCAATCACTCCACACACTAGGAGCAGTTTCTATGCCGCCGACGGCGACAGACTTCAAGCCCACGAGGTGACGTCACACGCTTCCAGCAGAGTTCCCCGCCACACTCTCCCGACCCTCGCGACGCACATCACTCGGTGGCACTCCACTCCAACGCTTGAAGGCTCGACTGAACGCCGCCTCGGAGTCGTACCCCAGCCTCGCCGCAGTCTCAGAAACCGTGAGTTGATCGTCATGCAACCACGCTCGCGCGATGTTCATGCGCCACTGGGTCAAGTAACGCGCCGGCGGCATTCCTATCACCGTCGCAAACCGCTCCGAAAACACGGACCGCGAAATCTTCGCGACCTGCGCCAACGACTCGACCGACCAGCGCTCACCAGGGCGCTGATGCATCGCCGCCAACGCCCTACCGATGTACGGATCCCGAATCGCCGCGAGCCACCCGTGCGTGTCCTCACTCCGCGACTCCACCCAAGCTCGAATGACGCGCGTAATCACGACGTCGGCCAACCGCGTCATCACCGTCGCCGCACCGACACGCCGCGCCAACACTTCGTCCGCCATCGCGTCCAACAATACCGGCAACACCGGATCCTCACGCGCACCCGATCGCACGAGCAACATCGGCGGCATCAAACGCAAGAGCGGCTCCACCGCCGGCTGATCGAAACCGACGCTGCAGCACACGAGGAGCGCCTTCGCACCAGCACCACCGGTCCGCATCTGGTACGTGCGGTCCCCAATCTCTTCGAGCGGCATGCGTTCGATCGACTTCACCCGACCATTCGCCTTATGCGCTAACGCGTGATGGCTGCCCTGCGGCATGAGCACGACGTCACCCGCATTCAGCTCGACCCAACCGCGCTTCGGTGTGCGCAACCAACACTGGCCCGACACGACGAAGTGAAAGCGCGCTTGAACCTGCGGCGGGAAGTCGATGCCCCACGGGCTCGAAAGCTCGCAACGGCCATACGAACCGTCCGACAGACGCAAGTCCGCTAGCAACTCACTGAGCGCATCGCGAGGCGGGGCCGGCAGCTCACCGACCCGCTCAGGGACTGGTGACGCGGACGAACGGTCAAGCATACGTCATAAACTAGCATGAAAAGTCCGCCGCGAACGGTTTTGCCCCACTCTCGCCGGACGAATAGTCACGCTTTGCAGCAGAACTAGCATGGGCACGCCGGCCGACCAGGACCAGAGTGTCTTCCGAAGGAGAGACAACACCATGCGCGCCATCGTCTACGACCCATCCGCTCACCGAGGCCTGCGCTTCGCGGAGGTCGAATCGCCCACGCCTGCAGCAAATCAAGCACTCGTCGAAGCTCGCGCAATCTCGCTGAACTTCGGAGAGCTCTCGTTCATCTCGGAGATGCGCAAACCCGGCGAAGTGCCAGGCTGGGATGCCGCGGGTGTCGTCGTGCGCGCAGCCGCCGACGGGTCCGGCCCGCCTGTGGGAACACGCGTCACGACATTCGGTCGCAATGCGTGGGCCGAGTTGCGCGCCGTCGACACGAGCGATCTCGCTCGCGTACCGGACTCAGTCGATCTCGGTGACGCGAGCGCCCTACCCGTTGCGGGCGTGACGGCGTTGCGTGCACTGCGCGCGCTCGGATCGGTGAAGGGCCGCCGTGTGATCGTGACCGGTGCGTCCGGTGGCGTGGGGCGATTCGCGGTGCAGCTCGCACATCAGGCAGGCGCGCACGTGATCGCCGCTGTGGGCAGCAGCGCACGCGGCGAAGGTCTCCGCGAGCTCGGCGCAGACGAAGTCGTGGTCGGACTGGATTCGATCACTGCCCCGGTCTTCGGCGTGCTCGACAACGTCGGTGGGTCGCTGCTCGCGAAAGCGTTCAGTCTCGTCGAGCGCGGTGGGTCGCTGCAAAGCATTGGAGCAGCTTCCAAAGAACCGACAACCATCGACTTCGAGGCAGAGCGCCGGCGCGCTAGCGGGCGGACCATCGGCGTGTTCGTCGTCATGAGCAGCGCGTTCGGAGCGGATCTCGCGGAGCTCGTCGAGCTCCTCGAAAAGAAGCGGCTCGACCCGCAGGTGGGGTGGCGCGGCGATTGGAAGCGCATCGCGGAAGCTGCCGATGCGCTGCTCGAACGGCGCGTTGCCGGCAAAGCTGTCTTGGAAGTTGGCGCCGGTGCGCGGGAGACCGCTGAATCATGAACTCACTAGCAAACAAAATCGTCGCGATCGTCGGCGCAAGCTCCGGCATCGGCCTCGCCACCGCACGACTCGCCGCGGGCCGCGGCGCACAGGTAGTCATGCTGAGCCGCTCGCAGGCCAAGCTCGACACTGCAGCCGAGAGCGTCAACGGCAGCAACACCCGCGCGCTCGCGATGGACATGCTCGACGCCAGCGCAGTCGACAAAGTCATCGGCTCGATCCCAACCCTCGATCACCTCGTCCTCACCGCCGTAGCCGACGAGCTCGCGAGCCGCGCACCGATCGCTCAACTGACAAACGAACAGTTCGAACGCAGCGTCGACAAACTTCGCGGGTTCGTAAACGTCATCCGCGCCGCCGCACCACGCCTCGGCAAATCCGGCTCGATCACGCTCATGACCGGCGCATCCGCGATCAAGCCACCGCGCGAAGGCTTCACCGTCCTCGCCGCCGCCAGCGGCTCCATCCTGAGCTTCGGCAAAGCGCTCGCACTCGAGCTCGCACCGATTCGCGTCAACGTCGTGATGGCCGGTGTCGTCGACACCGCGATCCACGCCGACAACCGCGACGAGATCAAAACCTGGGCCGAACAAAGCCTTCTCGTGCAGCGCTTCGGCCAACCCGAAGACATCGCAAGCGCCATCGAGCTGTCGATGACCAATCCCTATCTGACCGCATCCACGCTGACTATCGACGGCGGCTTCGTCGCACTGTGAAGAACTGACATGACAACGCAACAAGACACACTCAAACCACTCGCCGGCCGGCGCGTCGTCGTCATCGGCGGCACGAGCGGCATGGGCCTCGCAGCAGCCAAAGCCGCACACGACGCCGGCGCACACGTGATCGCAGCGGGCCGTCGCGCGATCACTGACCGCAAACCGCCGGCGGCGAACGATCCGAGCTTCGTTCAAGAGACCGTCGACATCACCGACGAAGCTTCGGTGAAAACATTCTTCGAACGCGTCGGCACACTCGATCACTTGCTCATCACATCCACCCCACCCTCGAAAGGTCCCGGCAAGTTCCTCGAGCAAGACGTCAACGACGCGCAACAGTTCATGCTCGGCAAGTTCTTCGGCAATTGGGCTGCCGCACGCTGGGCCGCACCGCGCATCTCCGCCGGCGGCTCGATCACGTTCGTCACCGGCGGCGCAGTCGATCGACCTCGCCCAGGCATCACGATGATCTCCGCAACGTTCGCGGCGCTCGAGACGCTCGCACGCGGCCTCGCAATCGAGCTCGGCCCGCTGCGCGTGAACACGATCCGGCCCGGCTACACCGACAGCGACATGTGGAACTTCTTGGACGCGCCGGCGCGCGACGAGCTCCGTCGCAAAGTGTCCGCCGCGATGCCGGTCCGCCGCATGGGCTCAGTGGAAGACATCGCTCACGCGGCACTCTTCTTGATGACCAACCCACAAGTCACAGGCACGGTGCTCGAGGTCACGGGCGGCGAAACGTTGGTCGACTTCGTGTGACGCAACCCGAGCGACGAAACCGGCTAACCCTCGCCCGGCGCCGACCGCGGATTCGTCACGATGCGCGCCGTCGCCGATGCAGTCGCAATCAACTGCCCTGCCTCGTCGTGGAGCTCCCCCGCGAGGAACGCGATCGACTTCGTACGCGCCACCACCCGCCCGCTGCCGATCAACGGCCCGATCATCGCCGGGTGCACGTAGTTCACCTTGAGCTCGATCGTGGGCGCAAACTGGCCCGGCGGGAGGGTGGCCACCAGCGCCGGGCCGAGTGTTTCGTCCAGCATCGCGGCGAGAAACCCGCCCTGCACGTTCCCGATCGGATTCGCGAATTCCGGCTTCGCCTGAAACCGCACCTGGATCGTCGCCCGCTCCGGGTCGATCGACACCAGCTCGAAGCCGAGCAACGCCGCCGCTGGCGGCGCCGGCCTGCGACCTTCCATGACGTCCCAGAAGTACCCAGTCCGCTCGATCTGCGCCATGACTCGCCCTCCTCGCGGAGGCTAGCAGAGGCGAGCTTCCGCGCAGCCGAAGTGTTAAGCTCGCGAGCGGCGCCGCCAACCGGCCAGTGCGCAAAAACATGGACGAAACGCGCTTCAAATTCGTGTACCGATTGCTGCTGCCGGCAATTGCGGTCGCGACTTGCGTGCTCGGTTACTACACGTATCTGACCGCGATGCAGTTCGAGCGACTCGGCGAGAAGTCGCTCGCTGAGTCGAGCCTGTGGCTCGTTCAGGATCGAGTCAATCGGCTCGAGCAGACGATCATCACGGCCGACAACAACGTGTTCGGCGCACTGAACCTCGACGAACCCGAAACCGCGCTCGCGGATTGGAAGGCGCGCGCGGAAGAGATCGCGCCGAGTGTGCGCGCGCTGATCATTCTCGACGTGCAGCGCCGCGTGGTCGACGCACAAGCGCGCGCGACCGATCGCGATCAACAACAGTTCATGCGCCTGTTCCTGAAGACGATCGTCCCAGACTTGAAGCTCGAGTCACTGCCGACGAACGTGCTCAATCACTTGCACAAGAACTACGACGGCCGCAGCTTTCTGATCTCGTACAAAGCGGTGCGTCATCACGGCCGCCGCTTCTACATCGCAGCGCACCACGACACCGGTTACTTGATCCGCACCGTGTTCCCCGAGCTCTTCCGCAGCGAGTCGGGCAAGGAGTGGCACAACGTCGTCGACGAGGACAATCGCCGCATCTTCGGCCCGAACCTCGCGAGCGCAGGCGACTACGTCGTCGGCTTGCGCTTCCCGACCACGCTCTACGCCTGGCGCTTGCAGGTCGCTCCGAAGACCGCACCGCTCTTGAAAGAGAAAGGCCGCACGAGTCGCTTCAACCAAGCCGCGTTGATCGGCCTGTCGCTGGCGGTGATCCTGATCGCGGTCGCGTTCATTCTCTACGCCGCGGACAAAGAGCGCCGGCTCGCAAACTTGAAGAGCGAGTTCATCGCGAACGTGTCGCACGAGCTCAAGACGCCGCTCTCGGTCATCCGCATGTTCGGTGAGATGCTCCTCACCAAACGCGTCCGCGACGCCGAAAAGCAAGAGCAGTACCTCGGCATCATCTGTAGCGAGAGCGAGCGGCTCACGAGTTTGATCGAAAACGTGCTCGACTTCGCCGCGCTCGAGCGCGGCAAGAGCAAATACGACATGCAACCCGCCGTGATCGCTGAAGTCGTCGCTCGGGCGATCGACATGTTCCGCTATCGCTTCGAGCGCGAGGGCGCCGAGGTGCGCATGAACCAGCCAGGCGACCCCGGCCACGCGCGCGTCGACGAGCAGGCGATCGTGCTCGCCGTCATGAACTTACTAGACAACGCCGTGAAGTACGCCGGTGGCGCTCCGGTCGACGTGACGATCGAGAACGCCGGGGCCGAGGTGGCGATCCGCGTACGCGATCGCGGACCCGGCATCCCAGCTCAGGACCTCAAGCGCGTGTTCGAGCGCTTCTATCGCAGCCCCGTTTCGGGCAAGACCCGCGGCTCCGGCATCGGTCTGGCCCTCGTGAAGCACATCGCGGAGGCACACGGCGGTCACGCGTTCGCGGAGAACGCGGAAGGCGGCGGTGCGGTGGTGACTCTGAGCCTACCTCGGCGCGATCCTGTGGAGCGCCCTGAGCGCCTCCGCGACTCGGATGCGTCAATTGACAGGCCAGAACCCACTGATATCGTGGCCCGGCATGGTTAGCACTTCGGGGCGCACGATCCTGCTAGTTGAGGACGATCCCGCGCTCGCGCTCGGACTTCGAGATACCCTGGAGTTCGAAGGGTTCCGAGTCATCCATGCTGACAAGGGCGAGCAAGGCCTCACGCTCGCGACCCAGAATCGACCCGATTGCATCATTCTCGACCTCATGTTGCCCGATATGAATGGCTACCAGATCTGCGAGCGCGTGCGACGCATGGATGCGGCTGTGCCGATCATCATGCTGACGGCTCGAGGCCAGGAGGCCGACAAGATCCGGGGGCTGGACGCCGGCGCCGACGACTACGTGACAAAGCCGTTCTCGGTCGGCGAATTGATCGCACGCATCCGCGCATTGTTTCGGCGCGGGGCACACAGCACTACTCAGCCGAGCGCGCGCTTCAACGTAGGCGACGCGGTGGTCGACACCGGCGCGCACACGCTGACGCGCTCGAACGAGACGACCGCGATCACGTTCTACGAGGTCGAGCTCTTGAAACTGCTCCACGACCGCGTCGGTCAGCCGGTCTCGCGCGACGAGATCCTCGACAAGGTCTGGGGCACCAAGTCCAACCCCACCAATCGCACTGTCGACAACTTCGTCGTCAAGCTGCGCAAGAAGCTGGAACCCAACCTGGACAAGCCGAAGCACATCCTCACGGTGTATGGCTTCGGCTACAAGTTAGTTCCCTGACTCATCATGCAAGCCAAGCGCATTCAAGGAGCCGCGCTGATCGGACGTCGGATTGGGATTGCGTTGTTCTGGTGCCTGGCAGTGTTCGTCGTCTTTGCGTCGTTTCGCTCGGTGTTGTCGCAGCTGTATGGGTGGCCCGCACCGAGCGGTCTCGCGTTCAACGAAGCGCGCTGTGCGAACGAGATCGCCGCGCTCGAGAAGTCGCTCCTGGACCGCGCCTCCGAAGAGCTGCGTGCCCCGCGCGATCCGCAGAGATTGGGACGATGGTTATCGGTTTGGGACCGGCGGTTCAATGGACTGCACGGTCAATGTGGCTCGCTCGAAGACGCGCGAGCCAGTTTGGAATCATTGCGGAGGGACGTGGAGCAGATGCTGCACACGCATATCCGCGAACACCTTCAGTTGATCGAGCGAATCGACCGCGCCCTGGAGCGCTTTTCCGCTCGATCCCAACGTTAAGAGACGTGAAATGACCCTGGTTGAACGTTCTTCTGATCCCCCACAAATCGCAAGCGGGTTTGCCGCACTGCGGTTGGGCGAGGCGGTGCAACGCGCGCTCGACGAGATCGGTTACAGCGAACCTACTCCGGTTCAAGCTGCGACCTATCCGCTCGCCGTCGCTGGCCGTGACATCATCGTGCAAGCGCGAACCGGTACCGGCAAGACAGCCGCGTTCGGCATACCGCTCGTCGATAAACTGGTGACGAGCGAACGCCATGTGCAAGCACTCGTGCTCGCACCGACGCGCGAGCTGGCGCTCCAGAGTCAGCGAGAGATCTCGCGGCTCGGACAGCACAAACGCGTGCACGTCGTCGCGATCTACGGCGGCGCTCCGATGGGCAAGCAGGTCGAAGAGCTGCAGAGCGGCGCGCAGATCGTCTCCGGCACGCCGGGCCGGGTGCTCGACCACTTGCGTCGCGGCACGTTCGACCCTTCGCACTTGCGAGTGCTCGTGCTCGACGAGATGGACGAGATGCTCTCGATGGGTTTCGCGAAGGAGCTGAGCGCGATCCTCGAGTTCATTCCGGACCGGACGAAGCGTCAGACGATGTGCTTCTCGGCGACGGTCGACGGTGAGGTGCGCCGGCATGCCGAGCGCCACATGAACGAACCGGAGATGGTGGCGCTCTCGAGCGACGCCGTCGGCGTCGAGCAGATCACACATTTCTCCTACATGGTTCCGGGCAGCGATCGGCCGAGCGATCTCGTGCGGATTCTGGAAGTCGAGGATCCCGAGAGCGCGATCATCTTCTGCAACATGCGCAGCGAGACTGAGCGTGTCGCCGGAGCGCTCAGGGCCGCGGGATTCAACGCGGATTGGCTGAACGGTGATCTGCCGCAGAAGGATCGCGAGCGGATCATGGACGACACGCGCAAAGGCAAGTTGCGCTACTTGGTCGCGACAGATGTCGCTGCGCGCGGCATCGACATCTCGCATCTGACGCACGTCATCAACTACACGTTTCCGGAATCGGCTGCAGTGTACGTGCACCGCACCGGGCGAACCGGGCGCGCGGGGCGCACGGGCTGCGCGGTTTCGCTCGTCAGTCCGGACGAGCTCGGGCGTCTGTATTACTTGCGGCTCGAGTACAAGATCTCGCCGATCGAGCGGTCATTGCCGACGCGCGGCGAGCTCAACACGCGCGCTGAAGCCGATCGGATTGTGCTGCTCGAAAATGCGTTTTCAGTGCCGCCGACTATCGGCGATCTCGCGATCGCGCGGCGGTTGCTGACACATCCCGATGTCGAGCGGATTCTCGGTGGGTTGCTGCACACTTTCTTGGGGACGCACGACGAGGTCGACGAAGAGGCCGCGGCCGTGCGCCGCACGCGCAAGCCGACGCCAGTGGAGCGCGAGCCTGAGCGTGCACAAGAAGCGGCTCGCGGACGTGACGACTCGGCTGAAGGGCCTGGCCGGCGACGGCGGCGTCGCGGGCGCGGTGAGCTCGGTGGCGATGAGCGCGGCGTCGAAGAAGGCGTCGGAGGCGGAGCTCGCGAAGACGTCGTAGCAGCTGAAGGCGGCGAAGCGGCGCAAGCTGGTGCTGAAGACCGTGCGAGGCCGCGCGTGGATCGCGAGCGGGAGCGCGGTGATCGGCCTCGGCGTGACCGTGGCGATAGACGCGGGCCGCGCGAGGGTTTGCCCCCGCGTGAAGGTTTGCCCCCGCGCGAGGGCGGTCCTGCGCGCGAGGGCGGTCCTGCGCGCGAAGCTAGTGTTTCCTCACGCGAACGTGAGGGTGGCGGGCGAGAAGGCGGCGGTGGTGCTCCGCGCAACCGCGAGGTCTCCTCGCGCGAAGGCGGTGGTGCTCCGCGCAATCGCGACTTCTCCTCACGCGACCGCGGTCCACGCGAAGGCGGCAGCGGGCGAGAAGGCAACGCTGGGCGCGAGCGCGACTTCTCCTCACGCGAAGACGGTGCACTGCCGCGCGAACACGAGGGTGATCGCCAAGGCGCCGCGGGCGTCACGCAAGACGAGCTCCCATTCGACAGCGACACTGGAGCAGGGCGCGCGCCAGGACCGTGGTCGCGTGAAGGCGACTACGCTACGACCGGTCGCGAAGGCAGTTCACGCGAACGTGATCCGTCCGCGCGCGACGGCGATATCAGCTCCGCACGATCGCACGGCCCAGAAGGCGGCGGCGCGGGTTCCGCCCCGCGTTCGCGCGAACGTGACAGCCAGCAGCCGCGGCGCGACCGCGGTCCGCGTGATGCGCAACAAGGTTCCGGGCAGCGTTCACGCGGTGAGATCTCGCGGCGCGATCGCGGCGAAGGTGGCGCTCGCGACCGCAACCCGAACCCAGGCGCATCGAGCCAGCTCGGTGCGAGTTCGGCCGGGCCCGACGAGCGCGATGGCGTTCTATTCGACAGTTTCTCGCAGCCATCGGCGGCAGGCTCCGCTGGCGCACGTGGTGCACGTGGCGCCGACGCCGATGCACCATTCCCCGATCCGCCGACGTCCCGCGATCTCTCGCCGCCGCCGGGCACCGAAGACTCGATCGCCGGCGTCTGGGACGACGCGCAGCCGGAAGGTTCGCCCGAGAACCTTTCAGGGTTGCTCTACCTGAATCTCGGCCGCCGCGACGGCGTCCGCATCAACGAAGTTGCGCGCTTGCTCCGCGATCAGTGCTCGCTCACGCGCACCGAAGTGGGCCGGATCCGCGTTCGCGATCGGTACACGTACGTCGATGTGCCGCAAGAGCGCCTGGACTCGATCATCGAAAGCCTGACCGGCCACACGTTTCACGACAAGCGTCTGTCGCCCGAGCGCGCGCGAGTCGTCAAAGCCTGAGCGCCTCGTTACACTGGGCTGCAGCATGCTTCGTCACGCTGCAGTCTGTTCGATCGCATTGGTCCTGCCGCTGATGGCGGCATGCGACAAACGCGAGCCAGTCGCGAATACACCGGTACGGCAGCGCGGGTTCGGTCCGGACATTCCGCCGGCCGACGAGTCGCCGTCGAAATTGCCGACGCGACTCGAACCAACGCTCGCTCAGATCACTGCGACCGATCCGCCGCCCGAGACCACGACGGCGGAACAGGCCGCTCCCGACGAGCCGGAACATCCACCTCGCAATCTGCAGAACGAGCTCGAAACGATGATGGGCAGTCCGGTGAGTTGTTTGAAGGAACGGCCCGCGAGCGCAGCGAGCCAAGTAATCATTTCGCTCACCGCAAACGTGATGCCGAGTGGCGCGGTCAGTCGCGGCGAGGTCTCGGCGCCCGCTTTGTCGCCGGACGAAGTCGCCTGCGTGCGCTCGCGGCTCGAGACGCTGCGGTTCGCGCAACCCATCGAAAACGCTCCACTCTCGGTGAGCGGCTCGGTGACGTTGACCCCGCGAGTTGCCGCTCCCGCGCCGCCACCAGCCGCGGACGGCGGCAGTCTGCAACCCTGAGTATGCGGACTAGATCAGACGTGCGGCAGTGTGCCCTTGCAGCCGACAGCGGCGGGAGCAAACGCCGCTTGAATCGCGAGTTAGCGCTCCGCTAACCTGCTGCGTGGATGTCCGCAAACGCCACGGTCGAATCGCAGTCGACGAATGTCGATATCGGGTCCGGGGTGCTCGTCGGAGGCCGCTTCCTAGTCGAAGCGGCCGGGGCGAGCACCGCACTCGGGCAGACGTTCCTCGCGCGTGACCAGAAAACCAAGAAGCCGATCGCAGTCTACGTCGCATCGGACGCGCTCGCAGGCGATCGCAACGCCGTCGAGATCTTTCGCAATGAAGCACGCAGCGCGGCGAAGCTCCGACATCGAAACCTCGTCGGCATCTACGGCGTCGGCGCGCATGGCGGCCGACAACAGTTCATCGCTCAGGAGTGGTTGCCGGGGCAAAACGCCGCAGACCTGATCGGGGAGCACAAGCGGGACGGCAAGCCGCTGTCTGTGCGCGGCGTCTACAACCTAGTCGCGCACGTGTGTAAGGCGCTGACTGCGATTCACGAAGTCTCGATCCACGGCGCGCTGCGCCCGCAAGTCGTTTGGATCAGCAAGAGCGGCCGCGTGAAGGTCGGCGAGCTCGGCGTCGCAGCCACACTCGCGAAGACCCGCCGCTACGAGCTGCTGAGCGCAGAAGAGCAAGCCTTTCTCGCACCCGAAGCGCGAACGGGCGGGAACACCGACGCGCGTGCCGACGTGTTCGGAGCGGGTGCACTGCTGTACGCGTTGTTGACCGCGCGCTCGCCACTCGAGACTTTCGTGCCGCCGTCGCAAGCGCGTTCCGACGCGACGCCCGAGCTCGATGCGATCTTGATGCGCTGTCTCGCCACCGATCCTGCGTTGCGGTTTGCGAAGCCCGACGAGCTGATGGCGGCACTTTTACCCCTGTGCGCGGATGCGCCCGAGCCGGAGATGCCCGACTTCGACATGGAGATCGAAGTCGATGTCGACGTCGCACATTCGCTGATGCCGCGTCCGGGCCCACGGATGTCCGCGCCGCCCGCGTCGATGCCTCCGATCGAGATTTCAATTGGTCCGACCGTGCCGCCGCCACCGAGTAACGACGTCACTGCGGTAGCAGTCCGCAGTCCCGCGCCGCCTGTTCCGCCCGTTCCGAGTGCGGCGCGGACAGCCGACCGGCCGTCACCGCACCCACAACCTCGGCCTGCATCGCCGATCGCGCCGCCAATGGCTGCAGGACCGCTCGCGGCGCCGCAGCCAGCTCCAGTTGCCCAAGCTGCCGGTGCAGCGACGGGCGGCGACGACCTCGCGGCCCTGACTGCGCGACTCACCCAAAACGACGCGCCGCGCTGGATGGCCGTCAAAGACGGAATGGATCACGGGCCTTTCACGGCGCGAGAGCTGATCAAGCTGATCGTGGACGGCGAGATCTTAGAGCAGCACCTGGTGTTCACGTTGTCGTCGGCGGAGCGAAAACCGCTCGTCGCCTACCCCGAGTTCAGCGACTTCATTCACCAGTACAAGATCCGCAAGGACGAGAAGGACTACGGCGAGGCGCTCGCGCGTTCGACGAAGAACGAAAAGCGTTCGACCGCCGCAAAGGCGCTGATCCTCACCGCGTCGATTGGCGCAGTGTTGGTGGTCGGGCTCGGCTACATGATGAGTCGTCGCGCTGCGGAGAAGGCCGAGCACCAAGCGGAGGTCGACCTGGCCACGCTGTACGATAATGGACAGGTGAAGATCTCCGGAACGGCCGGCATTCTCACGCATACGCCGCGCGCGCCAGGTGCGCGCCGCACCGGTGGGGGCCCGAGTCCGGGCGGTGGCACGGGCTTCACGTCGTACGAAGACGCGATGAATACGGCGATGGAAATCGGCGACGCGCGTCAGGGCGGCGGCGAGCGGCAATTGACGAGCGGCGATGTCGCGGGTGTCATGAATCGGAGCCTGAATCGGATGTTTGGATGCGTGGGCGACGAGCTACGCCACGGCGGAAAGCTCGGGCGCGTGACGATCGACTTGGCCATTTTGGGTAGTGGCAAAGTGATGGGCGCGAGCGTCAACACGGGAACTCCGGGTTTCCAGAAGTGCATCGCTACAAAGGTTCGCGAGTTGCAGTTCCCGAATTTTCCAGCGCCGCGGATGGGTGCTCGCTACAGCTTCGCGGTGGATTGACGCGCGTCTAGCGCGGCTGCAGGAATAAAAGCCGCGCGAGCTGGATTGCGTTAGGCAGACTCGAATTGCCAGCGACCGCGGCGACGTCGGGTGCTATGACCCTGCCGCGGGGGCTGGATGAGTATGAAACGCAGTGAGCGCAGGATGTCGATGCACGAGGTTGTGGCGGAGGCGTGACGCGCCGAGCGTAAAGCTCGCAGCCCGTGGCCGGAGCATTCATGACCGCTGACCTGTTCGTCGAGCTTGGAATCATCTTGGCGCTCGTCCTCGCAAACGCGCTCTTTGCGGGCGCGGAGATCGCGTTGGTAACGGTGCGCACGGGTCGGCTCGAGGAGCTCGCGGACCAAGGCGTGGGTGGAGCGCGTGCAGCACTGAAATTGAAGCACCAACCGGAGCGGCTGCTCGCGACGATTCAAGTCGGCATCACGGTGATCGGAGCGACGGCAGCAGCTGTCGGCGGCGCAAGTGTGGCCGAACGGTTGGCGCCGCTCATCGCGCGCGTGGACTGGTTGCGCGAGCAAGCGGACGAGATCGCACTCGGGATCGTGATCGCACTCGTATCGTACTTGTCGATCGTGCTCGGTGAGCTCGTGCCGAAATCGATCGCGCTGCGTTCAGCCGAACCGTTTGCGTTGCTGGTTGCGCGGCCGTTGCTCGCGCTTTCGTCGCTAGTGCGACCGATCGTGACGTTTCTCACGATGAGCTCGAACGTGGTGTTGAAGCCGTTCGGAGATCGCACGACGTTCGCGGAGACGCGGTACTCGGCGGAAGAGATTCAACAGCTGGTCGAAGACGCGAAGAAGTCAGGCAGCTTGCATCCGGATGCTGCGGACATCGCCTCGCGCGCGCTCGTGTTTCCGGACCTGACTGCTTCGGAGGTGATGGTGCCGCGGCACCAGCTGGTAATGTTGCCGCTGGCGGCACCGATGGCGGAGATTCATCGCATCATCATCGCGCGGCCGCACACGCGGTTGCCGGTCTACGACGAGAGTCCAGACGACGTCGTCGGGTACGTGAACATCAAAGATTTGGCGACGCGTTCGTGGGAGCGTGGCGACATTTCGCTGCAAGAGGTCATGCGGCCGCCGCACTTCGTGCCGACTTCGAAGTTGGCCGGAGATCTGTTGTCCGAGATGCGGAGGTTGCACGTGCCGATCTCGATCGTGATCGAGGAGCAAGGTGGGCTTGCGGGTTTGATCACGATCGAGGACTTGCTCGAGGAGTTGGTCGGTACGATCGAGACGGAACACGCGAAGGAAGCACCTCCATACGTGCGCGAGCGCGAGGGTAGTTGGGTCGTGTCGGGAAGTTTGCCGATTCGCGAGTTGAACCGAGAGTTGAATCTGGATCTGCCTGAAGAGGGCGACTGGAACACGCTCGCGGGGTTGTTCATTCATCAGGCCGGGCGTATCCCGAAGGCGGGTGAGCAGGAGCGGCTGCCGGATGGGACGGTGCTCGAGGTGCTGGAGGCGTCTCCGAGGCGGATTCGGACGCTCAGGGTGAAGGCGCCGGAGGGTCACGCGGAGTTGCAGGCTTCGGCGAGTTGATGCCCGAGTCGATTGTGGGCTCGATGCGAGACCGTGGTTCGTGCGCGTGAGGCCTTGGTTGTAGCCTCCGGTGCGTGCTAGCTCGGCTCGGTGGGGCGGACTTCAAACCTTTCGTACAGCCTAATCGCGGTTGTGTCCTGCATCGCTAGCGCCGGCTGCGACGTGACACTGCTGCGTGGCCTGTCGCGCGAACAAGCCAACGAAGCCCTCATCACGCTCGATCGCATCGGCGTCGTCGGCCATGTCACCGAAGACGATCGCGCCGGCTCACACCTCCGCATCGACGTCGACGACAACTCAGTCGCCGCAGGCGTCGCAGCACTCACCGCCAGTCGCAACCGTGGGCTTTGCCCCGCCGAAAAAGAAACCGCGTCGGCTAGCAGCTGGATCGAAACGCCGGGCGAAGAGCGCGCTCGGCATGCAGAACATCTCGGTTCGCAGCTCGAGCGTTCTTTGTCTCGACTGCCGGGAGTCCTCGAAGCGCATGTGCACATCACCCTGCCCTTCGGAATGAGGAGCTTGGCCGAGAGCCAAACACCGCCGGCTGCGTCCGTATTGCTCGTGCGTGAACACGGCGCGCCGGCACTGGGCAGTGCTGCAACGGAGCTCGTCGCGGGAGCGATCCCGGGTTTGTCAGCGAGTGCGGTGAGAGTCGTCGAATCGACCTTGCAGCCAACGGCGGCAGCGACACCGCAGTTCGCGCGGTTCGGCCCAGTCGTGGTCACGCGCGACAGTGCGAGCACGTTGAAAGCCTGGCTCGCAGCATCGCTCCTGTTGCACATCCTTCTCGCTGCGGCGCTGCTGCGACCGCTAGTGCGTCGTCGAGCAAAAGCTGGCGCGTCCGAAACGCTCGCCCTACCGAGCCCGCCCGCCGCGGCTGAAAAGCCACCGGGCGCCGATTCGTGAACTTGCGCTACAGTGAGCCCGATGCCTGACCCGCGTCCGCCCGACCATCTCCGCCGAGCCCGCACTGCCAAGCGCGTGCAGCTACTGCTCGCGATCGCGTCTGCAGGCTTCGTGCTCTACCGGATCATCGCAGCGTTCGCGCCACGGGCCGGCTTCCCTCGTTGACCAGAATCAGTGGGGCGGGGCCGGCGCAACTGCCGGCTTCCCGGTTGGCGGCGCGGCCGCCGGCTTTCCCGGCGCTGCAGCTGATGGCGGCGGTTGGGTTGGCTGAGTTGCCGATGGGGTCGGCACCGGCGCTGGCGCGCCCGCTGCTGGGGGTGCAGCTGATGGCGGCGCTGTTTCTGGAGACGGCTCCGGGGTGCTCGGCGCTGGAAGCGTGCTCGGCTGCTGCGGCACACCCGACGGCGCGACTGGCTCGACCGACGTAGGAGCTCCCGGCGCTACACCTGCCGGCGTGTGCCAAGACGGCGACGTCGTTGGCGCAACACTCGGCTCCAACTTCTTCTGCTCTCGCTCCGCCGGCGGAATCAAGCGACGCCTCAACTCGGACTTCGCATCCCGACATCGGTCCGTCGTGATCAAACCGTAGATACCGGAGGCGATTCCAATCGCCGCGACGGCGAGCGAAACGCCCGCAACGACGTCGCGATTGGCCCCGTCGTTCTTATCGGCGTACTCCTTCTTCGATTGTGTGAGCGTCGCTACGCCCCCCACGCCATTCGTCAGCGCGAACACCCCGTCCGCAACGGGAAGACCAGGCGTCGACGTACAGTCGAAGTAGCGGAGCTTCTCGGGATGGTCAGGTACGGTCTCGACGAATGTGAACGAACAGCCTGTCTGGGTCAGACACATCCCAATCACGGCCGCGCAACCGAGCAGATCGGAAATCGAAGGGCATCGCATGGGCTGCGACGCTAGCGCCGACTGCAGGTCCGAAACAAGCGCCCCAGCGCGTCAACTCACGAACGCGAGCAGCGACTGAACACGACAAGACGATCCGATGGCGCTCAACCGCCGCTGCCAGCCGCAGCACCGGCTGCTCCGGCCATGCCGCCATCAGCTGCAGGACTCACGCCCGCTTCGTCGACCGCCGTGCCCATGCCCATCGTCAAATCCGGCACCGTGCTCTCGTCCGCGATCGGCCCGAGATCTTTGCTGCACTTGCCGCGAATGCACGCCAAACCCGCCTGACACTGCGTCGACCGCTTGCAACTTTGGCCTGCCCGACTCGACTCGAGCGTGCAGCCCCACAGCGCACACAGTGCGGCAACCAAGAGGCAGCGCGAGATCATTGCGACAAGGCTAGACGATGCCCGGCGGCGCAATCCAGCTTCGCGACGTCAGAGCAGTTCGAGTGGTGCGCGTGTATCGGAAGCAGGCGCAAGCGCCGCTCATTCGACCACAACCAATACAGCGCCCTCTTCGACCAGCTCGCCTTCCGAACAGCGAACCTCCGAAACCTTGCCCGTGATCGGCGACTCCACGGGCATTTCCATCTTCATGGACTCCAAGATGACGACCGAATCGCCCGACCCGACCGAGTCGCCGACCTTCTTTTCGATCTTCCACACCGTGCCGGTGATGTGCGCCTTGATGTCAGTCGCCAAGAAGCCCTCCGTTGCGCATTCACGCCACAATCGCTGTCCGGGGACACGCCGCAATGAGATCGCCTCGTATCAGAACCGCACTCAGTCGCGCAACCTATTGAAATGTGGACGTCTTTGGCGTGTGGCGGTGTGTTCCGTGCGTTGACACACCGGGTTCATCCCGTTAAAGTGGATCGACTAGTGGCGGCCTTCCCTTCCGCTTCATTCGCGAGAGACGCAGGCAGTGCTTTCCGAATCGCCGTGAAGGCGTGTTCGCATCTGGAACGTTGGACCTCGGGCCTCGCTACACGGAGATGCAGTCGCGATGAGTGACCAGAAAGAGTCCTCGGTTCTGTTCAACCTCAAAGAGCTCATGGGCCTCGAGGAAGAACGAATCCAGTCGGAAGAGGGGGAACGTCGTCGCAGAGCCGAAGAGGACGCGCGGCGGCGTGCCGAAGAGGAAGCTCGAGTGCGTGCCGAGGCAGAAGCCCGCGTGCGTGCGGAAGCCGAAGCGAAGCTCGAAGCCGAGCGACGCGTAAAAGCCGATGAAGAGCGCCTGGCGCGCGAGCGAGAAGCGCATGCGTTGCGCGTGCGGCTCGAAGCCGAAGCGCGCGAGCGCTCGGAAGAAGCCGAACGCCAGCGGCAGCACGACCTGCAGGTGAAACAGCTCGAATCGCAGCGCCGCAAAGGCGTGCACCCGGCAGCGCTCGCTGCTCTCGTGGTGCTCGCCCTCGGTGCGGGCGCATACGGCTGGTTCGGCGTCTATCAGCCGGCGCAGCGCGCAGCGGCAGCCAAGCAAGAGGAGACCGAGCGTCTCGCGCGCGAGGCAGCGATCGAAAAGCAGCGGCTCGCGGCCGCAGCAGAAGAACAGCGGCTCGATGCCGAGCGCAAACTGGCGGAAGCCAACGCGGCGACCGAAGTGGCGCGCAAAGAAGCCGAGCGTGCAGAAGCGGCTCGGCTCGCACAGCGCAAGTCGTCCGAAGAGCAGTCTGAGTCGAGCGCTTCGGCTTCGCGCCCACATCGTGCAGCTGGCGGCGGCAAGAAGCCCGAATCCGGTGGACGCAAGCCTGCAAACGACGGTGACGATCCGTTGGCGGGTCTAGACGGGATCTGAGGAGACGCACATGCAACGCGATACGCCAGGCTCGGCGATGAAACCCGCGGAGCGCTTGGCGTTCGCGCTCGATGTTGCGAGTTGGGACGAAGCGGCACCGCTGGTCGACGCGCTGGCTGGCACGGTCGGCGTGTTCAAGATCGGCTTGCAGCTGTTCACGGCAGCCGGTCCGAGCCCGATCAAGCGGCTGCGCGACCGCGGCAGCAAAGTGTTTCTCGATCTCAAGCTGCACGACATTCCAGCGACCGTACAACACGCGACTGAAGCCGCACTGAAGCACGACGTGAACTACCTCACGCTGCACGTCAGCGCGGGCAGTGAAGCGCTGCGCGCGGCTGCCAAGGCTGCGCGAGGGTCGGAAATGCAGCTGCTCGGCGTAACCTTGCTGACGAGCCTCGACGAGGTTGCGCTCGGTGAGATCGGCATGCGCGGGCCTACGCCGGAAGCGGTCGTGCGGCTGGCGCGGCTCGCGGTGGACGCGGGTTTGTCAGGGCTCGTGTGCTCGCCGATCGAGTGCGAGCTGATTCGGGCGGAGCTCGGGAACGACTTGCTGCTCGTGACGCCGGGAATTCGGCCGAGCGGGAGCTCCGAGGGCGATCAGAAGCGGCTTGCGACGCCGACGCACGCGATCGCGTGTGGCGCGGACGTGCTGGTCGTGGGCCGCCCGATTCGCGACGCGAAGGATCCGAAGGCAGCCGCGATCGGCGTGTTGCGCGAGATCGAAACGGCAGCAGGCGCTACAGTCGGGCGATGAAGCGGATAGTGCTTGGGCCGCACGCAGCGGAACAGGCGATTCGAACCGACCCGAAACGCGTGCACGTCCTCTACGTGCAAGACGGCCACGCACGCGCGAGAGAGCTCGATGCGCTCGCGCAGAAGGCAGGCGTACGCTCCGAGCTGCGGCCCGTGCAAGAGCTCGATGGGCTCGCGGCCGGGTTGAAGCACCAAGGTGTCGTCGCGATCACGGGCGAGTACCCGTACGTCGATCTGTCACAGGTGTTGGAACAGGCGAAGCCGGCGCCACTCTTGGTCGCACTCGATCAGATCATGGATCCGCACAACTTCGGCGCGATCGTGCGAAGCTGCGTCGCGTTTGGTGCAGATGGCGTTGTGACGTTGAAAGACCGCGCAGCACCCGTGAGCGCGGTGGTCGTGCGGGCGTCGGCAGGAGCGACCGAGCGCGCGCAGATTGCGCGCGTGACGAATCTGGCTCGCACCCTGTCCGAGTTGCAGGAGCGTGGACTGCAGCTCGTGGGTCTGGATGCGCGTGGCGATGTCGCGCTGCAGGACGTGGAGTACTCGCCTGCCGGGCGGGTGCTCGTGATCGGATCCGAAGGCGATGGATTGCGGCGTCTGACGCGCGAAGCGTGTGACGTTCTCGCGCGCGTCGATTTGGCAGGCGAGTTCGAGTCGTTGAATGCTTCGGTGGCAGCGGGGATCGCGCTGTATGAGAGTGCGCGCGGGCGAGCTTTGGCCGTTAGACGCGAGTGAGCGAGTTGCCGTGTCGCATGCGGCGACTATGTTCGCTCGAAGGAGAGTGACAAATGCTCACGGGCGGATGCTTTTGCGGCTACATCCGGTACGAAGCGGGCGGGACACCGTTTCACGAGACCATTTGCCACTGCACGATTTGCCGGCGTAGCACCGGGGGGGCCTGCGTGGCGTGGTTCAGCGTTCCCAAGGCCGAGTTTCGGGTCCTGTCGGGTCACCCTGCCGTGTTCAATTCGACTGAACATGGGACGCGAAGTTTTTGTCCTCAGTGCGGTACGCAGCTGACGTTCGAGGACACAGCGTTTCCGGAAGAGGTCGACGTGACGACCACCAGCCTCGACGAGCCGGAGCACGTGGGCAAGGTGCCGCCGAAGGACCACACACACGTGGCGACGCGCCTCTCGTGGCTGCACCTCGATGACGAGTTGCCACAGTTCCCAGAGGCGCGCGACCGCGAGTAGCGCACGCATTGCAGCCCTCAGCGGCGAGTGACTAACGACCCGCGTCGGCAGTTCCAGCGTCGTCTTCGTCCGGCTCCATCATCTCGGGCTTTTTGCCCAAGTCGACGAACGCCGCGACCGCACCGCCGGGGCGGACTGTGACTTCGGTTTCGGCCGACAGGTACACGCCGCTCGAATCGGTGGCTTCCACTTTGACTTCGGTCTTCTCGCGCTCCCACGCATCAGGCAACAAGACGCGTTCGAAGAACATCGGCTGGATCGACACGCCGCTGTCTTGCGTGCGTGTCGGCGGCTCGATCTCTTTCACGACCGGCGACTGACCTTGCTGGCTGAGCGTGATCACGAGTGAGCTCGGGTTGCCCACCTCGTCGGTCGAGTTGACGTTCACTGCGACGACGGTTTCGTCATCCGCGCACGAAATCAAACAGCTGACACTAACTACGAACGCGACGCGCGCAACGCGAGAGGAGCTCATGCGGGCGGATGCTAAGTGCGGTCGGCGCGCAACTGCAAGAGTGGTTCGTTCATTCGCGTGCGATTGATCGACGCACGCGCTTACGAATGACCTACGCGGAGCTTTCTCGAAATTCTTTGGGCGTGTCGTGACCCGGCATGCAGTCACGTCGACACAACCACTCGAGTTATTCGTGCGAGCGCGTTCTGCGCGCTACCGAACTTTCGTGCTCGAAGGGGCGCAATGCATTTCGAAACCAGTGTTCGTGGCTGGAGTGTTATCCGTGTGTCGACTGTCGTGTGCTTGTTGTCGTTGATTCAACCCGCCTGGGTTGGGGCGCAAGAAGTCGATGCGAGTGTTCCCGAACCTCAACCACCGCAACCACCTCCACCGGAGCCCACGGGCACGGTCGTGGATGCGGCCGTTCCGCAGGACGCAGCACCTGCACCAGAGGCGATTGAGTCTGCGCCTGCAGTCGTCACAGACGACGTCGTAGCGACACCGGAAGGCGACTCAGTAGCGAGTTCGAGCGAGCCAGGTAGCGACCCAAACGAGATCGTCGTTACCGCAAACCGCCGCCGCATGAACGTTCAAGACTACGCCGGTTCGGCCACTGCATTCAGCCAGGACGAGCTGCAACGCGCAGGCATCGTGTCGGTGCGCGACCTGTCGAAGGCGACGCCCTCGGTCGAGATCGGCACGTCGGAAGGCAATACTGAAATCTTCATTCGCGGAATCGGGTCAAACTATGACACCGAGCTCGGTGATCCCGCAGCGGCGTTACACATCGACGGCGTCTACATCCCACGACCGCGTGGCGTGGGTTCGATGTTGTTCGATACCGAACGACTCGAGATTGCGCGCGGTCCACAAGGCACGCTGCGTGGTCGTAATTCGACCGCAGGCACGGTCAACGTCATCACGAACAAGCCAGTTCTTGGAGAATGGGCAGGCAACGCCACACTCCAACTCGGTAACTACTCGCAGCGGCTCGCGCGCGCGATGGTCAACGTTCCGATCGGCGAAGACCTCGCGGTGCGGCTCGCGGCGTTCACCGAGGTGCATAGCCCGTTTTACGACAACGGTGGTCCGGTCTACACGCTGAAGCCATCCGAGAGTGCAGATGCCCTCGCCTATCGCGCCAGCATCAAGTGGGTTCCCGTCGACGTGCTGACTGTCAACGTCTCACAGGACTATGCGCGGGAAGGTGGCACCGGCTACAGCGGCAGCAACTTCGCGTCAGCACTGCAGGCCGGTTTGTTACCCGAAGAGGTGCCGAACCCACGTGCGGTGATCTACCGCGGGCCTCAAGCGAATCAGGACATGATCCACTGGGGCGCAAAGGGTGACGTCGTGCTCGACCTCGGCCCGGTGCTGCTCAACTATCTCGGGAGCTATCGTGACATGACTTACAGTCAGATCACGGCAGCGAACGCGGGTGTCGCGTACCCCGGGCAGCAGCCGCCCGACATCGACAACTGGGGGACGTCCTATTGGCACACGACGTCGAAGTCGGTCGTGCAGGAGCTCCGCGTGTATGCGCCGGATAAAGCGAGCTTCCGTTGGACCGTCGGCGGCTTCTTGTTCAACGAAGCGCAAACCGCATTTCTTGGAACCACGGCGGACAAGTCGAACGGGTTTGCCGGCGTCGAGTACAACATGCCTGACGTCGACGCGCAGTCGTACGCGGGATACGCCGATGCCACGTACGATCTGCTGCAGACGCTGCGGCTTTCGGCGGGCGCTCGCGTCACCGCCGATTCGAAGTCGCGCGATGGCGTCGGCTACGTGTACTCGTTCTCCGGGATCGACGAGCCGTTCCGCTTCGGGACCGAAGGCTTCAAGTTCAAGATGCGCGATCGGACGGACTATACGGTAAACGGTGGGGCGCCGTTTCAGGACTTCCGCGCCGGCATCGCGCGATTTGGCGCGCGTGACACGATCGACGCGGCGTTGAACGCACCGGGCGTGATGCAAGACGTCAACCAGCTGAATGAGCAGCACGGCAAGTACGACGCTACGTTCGTCGATTTCCGGATCGGCAGTGATTATGACCTGACGGACGACAACTTGGTGTACGTCAACTTCGCGACCGGTCATCAGTCGGGCGGAAATCGACGAACGTAGCGTCGTACTTGCCG
>DASRXR010000136.1:0-13363 GCA_035687405.1 Polyangiales bacterium | reverse complement strand
CGCTCACGAGCCGCACGACGAACTTCTCGCTCGATGAGTACGCGCTCTCGGGCGATGTCTCGATCGACGTGGGTTCGCTCCGCATTCGCTCGGAGGTGGTGGTCAACTGGTCGTACTTCGACGACGGACATCGCCGTGTGTGGGCGGGGTCGCCGGTCGCCGATGTCATGCACATGGGCGCCTACGTAGTCTTTGCGTACCAGCTGCCGTGGTTCGGCATCGAGCCCCTGGTCATGACTGAGGTTTTACGCGTTCCAGTGCCGCGGTTGATCTCGATCGGTGAAGGCCTGATCATGCCGTCCGTCGGAGTGAACGTGTACTTCACCGATACGACCATGTTGCGGACGCAAATGTCGATCGCCCATGGCTTCGATTTCTCGTCGAACCCCGTGCATCCGGAAGGCTTTCTGTACCAAGCCGTGGCACGCTTAATCACGGCCTTTTAGTCATGCGTCGGTTTACGGCGATGCTCTCGGCTGCTCTCGTGTGCGGGGCCACGTGGCTGGCAAGTTGGGACCCGTCGCTGGCAGCTGCACCCGAGGAGCCCCTCGTCGTGATCGTCAACGCTAACTCGCCTGTGCAAAAGATCTCGGCCTACGAGATCGAGGCGTTGTTCACGCGCGCGCAAACCCGTTGGAGTGACGGAACCCCGGTTCACCCGTTTAGTTTTCCCGCGGGAACCCCCGAACGCGGATTGTTCGATCGAGTTGTGCTGCGTCTGAGCCCGGAGCAAGTCGGGCGCTTTTGGTTGGATCGCCGGATTCGCGGCCTCGGCATGCCGCCGAAACAAGTTCCGACGTCCACGCTGATGCTGCAGATAATTGCCAATCTCCCCGGTGCCGTCGGCTATCTGCCGAGCGCGCGCGTGCGACCCGGCGTCCGCACCGTCGCGCGCATCGTTCAAGGAAAGGTCGTGTCGCCATGATCGCCCGCTCTGCAGTCTTCGCGTGCGCGTTGTACTGCTTTGGGCTCGCCGCTTGCGATCCGAATGACCCGTGCGACTCCGGCTATTTCGCGGATCACGGCTACTGCTATCTGCTCGATGCAGGGTTCGACTGGGTCTCCGATGCACAGGTCGCGGACGAGGACGGCGGGGTACCGAGTAGCAATCCCAACGCAACGTTCGGGTTGCCGTGCACGCTGCAGAGCGAGTGCGGTGGAAAGGCGCCCGTTTGCGGAGGGCCGATGTTGCCGATCTGCACCGATATCAACTGTATGGACACAGGCGCGAACATTTGCCCGAGTGGCTGGCAATGCATCGACATCACGAAATACGGGACAGCAGCAGCGCCCGGCGTGACGTCGGTCTGCATCAAGTTCTGACACATGGCGGACCCTGTCGACAACGGAGAGTTCGTGAAACGCGGAGCCACGGTGGCTCCGCCGGGGGCCGAGCCTTTGACGTCTGACGAGCAGCGTCGCGTGATGTCGAGCTCTCGTCTGACTGTCAAGCTGATGGTGCTGGTCGCCCTAGTGACCAGTGTCATGGGTGCGATGGTGTTCGTCCTCGTCGATCGCATCTTCGACGAGCTGACACCCTCGATTCACCACGATCTGGAGTGGAAGGCACGGCACGCCGTCTCGGAGCTCACCGGTCGGGCGGAGTTGGGTGTCGCCGCAAATGATCGCCAGGCGATCGAGGCCGCAGCAGCGGAGCTGGCGAGTGATCGCGATGTCGTCGCAATCCGTGTCACCAACGACGCGGGAACGCTGTACGAGTTCGGGAAGCCGCCCGCGGAATGGACGCGCGGACTCGATACGATCCCCCGACTGATCGAACGAGCCGAGCTGTTCATCGCGTCCGGACCGGTCGTCATCGAAGGGCTCTCGATCGGTCAGGTCGCACTCGTGGTATCGAAGCGCCGGCTCGAGGCGGGGATTCAGCTGCGGCGGGACGTGCTCTTCGCTGCAGCGTTAGGCGGCGGGCTCGCGTTGCTTCTGGCGCTCGGGTTCGTGCAGTACGACATCAGTCCGCTCATTCGTCTGACGACTGAAGCGTTTCGCAAGCTCGAGCGGACGACCCACGCCGCGCTCGAGTCGGCTCGGATCAAGAGCGAGTTTCTCGCGAACATGAGTCACGAGATTCGAACGCCGATGAACGGCATCATGGGGGTGACGCGACTTGCGCTCGGGATACCGATGGAGCCGAAGCTGCGTCGCTACCTGGAAGTGATCGACACGTCGTCTCGGGGCTTGCTCACGATCATCAACGACGTGCTGGATTTCTCGAAGATGGAGTCCGGCAAATACGAGATCCGACCGCGCGAGTTTTCGCCGCGCGAGCTCGTCGCAGAGTCGATCGCGATGTTCTCGCAGCGGGCGTCGGAACGCGGGCTCGCAGTCGACTATCGACTCACGCCGGAGATTCCGAACGAGCTTGTGGGCGATCCGGATCGGATCAAACAGATCTTGGTGAATCTGATCGGCAATGCCGTGAAGTTTACCGAGATCGGTGAGGTGACAGTCGACGCGAAGCTGACTGGGAACAATGACCGCTGGCTCTTACAGTTCGACGTGCGAGACACCGGCCCCGGCATCGCAGAGGGCGCCCAAGCCGAGTTGTTTCACGCGTTCACACAAGTCGATGGCTCCTCGCAGCGGCAGCACGGCGGCACGGGGCTAGGCTTGGCGATCGCAAAGCGCTTGGCGGAGCTGATGGGCGGCGACGTGTGGTTGAAGAGCGAGCTCGGACACGGCAGCGAGTTCAGCTTCAACGTAGAGGTGTTGCGAGCGAAGCGGGCGACTTCGCCGGTGCCGAGCAGCGATCGCGACGAGGTCGTCGACGCGCAGCGCGCGCATCGAACCGAGCGACCGCTCCTGGTCGTGGACGACAACGAGATCAATCGCTTCGTCGCGGTGGAGCACCTGACGCGGATGGGATATCGCGCGGTGACGGTCACGGGCGGCGAGGAAGCGGTGACCGCGACGTTCTCCGGCCAATACGCCGCGATCCTGATGGACTGTCAGATGCCGGGCATGGACGGCTATAGCGCGACTCGTGAGATTCGCCGCCGCGAGCAGGGCAGCACGCGACACATTCCGATCATCGCCGTGACTGCACACGCGCTCGACGGTGAGAAGGCGCACGTGCTTGCGGCCGGCATGGACGACTACGTCGCGAAGCCGTTCACCCCGGCGATCCTCGAGCGCACGCTCCAGCGTTGGATCGGCAAACCAAAAGCGCTTCCGGCGCCGCCCGCGCAGCCGGTAGCGGCGGCGCCTGTGAGCGTGCGAGCCGCGTCGCCAGATCTCGACTCGAACGTCGAGTGCAGCCCGAAGCTGCTGGAGTTGTTCACGCGCATCGCCCCAGAGCAACTCGAGGAGTTGCGCGGAAGGATTGCCGCGCGCGACGGCGAGTCCGCGCGGGCACAAGCGCACAAGCTCAAGGGCGGGCTGTATGCCGTCGGCGCGCATCCGCTGGCCTCGTTCGTCGAAGACCAGCGCGCTGCGATCGCGAAAGGCGAGTGGAATTCGGTCGAAGCCAACCTCATCGAGATCGAGCGGCGTTTCGCCGCAGTGATCAAGACTCTCTCGGCGCAACTGCCCGCTAATGATGCGCACTCTGCCGCCTCCGGCGACTCTTGAAGGAGAAGGACTCATGTCCCACACATCGCAAACCATTCACGTGCTCGTGATCGACGACGACGAGATCGCGCGCGAGTATATGTGCGACGTACTCCGGAAAGCCGGCTTCCACGTAGACGACATGCCGTCCAGCATCGGTGTGACCAGTCGAGTCACGCGAGACCACTACAACGTCGTAGTGATCGACGTGATGATGCCGGCGATTCGCGGCGACAAGCTCGCCACACTGCTTCGCAAGAACCCGCAGCTTCGAAATCTCGGCGTCGTAATGGTGAGCGGCGCGCCGCGTGAAGAGCTCGAGCAGCTCGGGTCCGAGATCGACGCGAGCCGCGTCGTGAGCAAGGCGAACGCGCGCACGCAGCTCGTGGATGCAGTGCTGCGCGCGTATCAGGAACGCCCGGAGCCGAAGTGACCCCGGGCGTTCGCGAGCTAACGTTCTACTGAAATCGCGAGGTGGAGCGGCGTCTCGCCGAGCGGTCCGAAGAACGTCGGGTCGACGCTCAGGATCCCCGGCGTCACGCGGAGCTCGCGTACGCGCGGCATGCGTTCGAAGCCAGCGGCGGCGAGCGCGTCGAAGTAGTCTTCGACGGTCTTGTGGACGAGCTGCACTTCGAGCTGCGTTCCATCGCGCTTCCAGATCTTGCCCGGCCAACGCGTGTTGCGAGCCGCGAAGTACCCGGTCTCGCCGACGTCGAAGTAAAACGGCGGGACCTTGTCGCGCAGCCAGGGTAGCGACGGATGCGGCACCGCGAAGACGAACCGCCCGCCCGGCTCGAGTAGGCGTGCGACTTCCGTCATGCAAGCTCGCGTCTGCTCCGTGTTCAAGTAGTTGAACAGGAACATCGCGAGCACGCGTTCATAGTGATGCGTCGGGACGCGGCGCAGATCCGTCGCATCGCCGACTTCATACGTGATCCCGAGCGGCTCGCGCGTCTCCTCGTGTTTGGCCGCTTCGATCATCCCGTTCGAGACGTCGATCCCGTGCACTTCCGCAGCTCCGCTGCGGCGTAACGCGCGCGAGCAATAACCTTCACCGCATCCGAGGTCGAGCACGCGCATGCCGTCGAATGGCCGGCACATCTCGAGCACGGAGGGGCGCGCCGTGAAGTCCGAGAGAGACGAGGGTTGTGTCCGCGCCCAAGACCCTACACTTTCGTCGTAGAGCTCGCGCGCACTTCGGCTGTCTTGGGCCATTGCCTATGCCCGGCCTGAAGCTGAGAGCGGCAGGACGTGGTACTTCGCGGCGTTCACCGGCGACGAGCTTCCGACGCCTTTGCGATCGCGCAGGTCTTGCAGCGTGTCGTCGAACACGAGCAGCGAGCTCGATCCGATCTCTTTCCAGTGTGAATACGCCACCCGGCTATCGATACTGTCCGGCCCGCCGCGCTCGATCGGCGGCGTGAGCGCGCGGTAGTCCGGATCGTTGAAGCGGAATCGGAAGTCGATCGAGAGCCGCACTCCCGACCGCTTACGCCGCACCGTGCGATGCAAGAGGCGCGCGTCCGCGACGTACAGGTGTCCGTGTTTCATGCGACAGTCGTCGTAGCCGAGTACGGGCTTCAAGTACTGGCCTTCGTCGTAGTCGCGCATCGATTTCATCGAACCGAACTCGAGCGCGCGTTCCATCTCGAAGCACTCGATCGTGATGTCGTCGATGTCGCCGAGCACCGGCAAGACTACGACTGCAGCGTCCGGGGGCACGCCTGCCCAGACGTCGGAGTGCAACTTCGTGCTCGAAAACGGCGCGCGAAGCCGTGCTTCGTCCGCCTCGCCGTAGACGAGGCGGACGTTGATCGGCAGATCGATCCCGTCGATGAACTCGTCCAGCTCGAACTCACTCAGTGCGAGCGCGAGACTGCGATGCAACGTGTTGAACTCGAGAGTGTGCTCGCGCGTGGGTGCGAGCATGCCGCCGCGCGTATAGTTCACGAGGCGAGGGCGTTGGATCAGCAAACGTTCCATCGCTTCGCGCTCTTCCAGCACGCCCGGCCAGTCGAGGATGTTTGCGAGGTACGCGAGCATGGCTGCGCGGATCGCAGCAAAGCGATCGACATCGAGTTTTTGCTCGACGAGCAGACGCCAGCGCTGTGCGTTCGGAAATTGCCCTGCGACCGCACCAAACGCGAGGTCGCCGCGCTCCGAGAGCGCCAGTGGATCGAGACTCATGAGCCCACCGCCTCGCCGCTCGCCGGCGTGTGCAAGGTCGTCGCGCGTTCGTGAACCGTCGACGTTCGAGGGCGCGCCCAGTCCGCGAAGACGTGGCCGAGTAGGCCATCGAACCAGCGTGCGCGAGCATCGAGTGCGCGCATCGTTCCGCGCCAGATCAGTTGCTGCGAGCCCGGATCGCTCGCGTACGGCGCCATCGCGTCGATGATGTTGCGCGCGTGGCCTTCGTCGCAGTGCACGTGAATCGTCCAAAACACGTAGTCTGCGGCGCTCACGACATCACTTCCGCGAATGCCTTCGAGGATCTTGGCGTACAGGTTCGGCACGATCCCTTCGGTACCGGGGCCCATCGCAGCGAGTCCTTCGAGCCAGTGTGCGTCGCGACACAGGCCGCGATAGGTTTCGTTGAAGTCGTCGGTCGAGGGGAGTGGCTCGATGCGCTCGAGCTCCTGGCCTTCGAGTCCGAGGGCCGTCAAAAAGCGCCGGAACAACGCGGGGTGCGTCAGATCGCGCGCCTTGTGGGTGTTGTGCTCCATCACGGCGCTGAGCTGCGTCCGGCTGATGATACCTTTGTCGATCAGGAGGGACACAACGTCGCCGTGGGTACCCTCGACGACCTGTTCTTCGAGCGCCTCTCCGAGCTGCGCGCCAGTGACGAGGCCTTCTTCGAGCAACATCAGGTGCACGCGATCGCGAAGCCGCGATGGCTCACCGATCTCTTCGTACATGTTGAGCACGAGCAAGGTGCGTGCGTGCTCGTCCGGCGAGTTCGAGATAACGGCCGCGAGATTGCGCGCGAATCGTCTCGAGTACAGATAGTGCTGCGCTGCGAATGCGCGCAGTTGAGTCCGATCCAAGCGCTCGGAGGCCATGCGCTGTAGGAACGGGTGCTGCAACACGGGGTGGGCGAGGACTGCTGTTTCTAGTTGCTCGAAAAACGAGCTCGTCGCATGCGGCAGAGGTACTAACGATTTTCTCATACGGACTACTTCACCGAGGAGACCCACGTGCTCTTGGGTTGAACGATCACTACGAACTCACAGTGATCCGCGCCCCGACGAGCACATGCGTCTTCCAGTACTTGGATCGGGGTCTTGAAACGCTGCGACAGTCCACGAAGCAGGCCCGGAACCATTGGGCACAGACCTTTTCGTTGACTCAGGTAATGCATGCGAAGCGTGTGCGGATTGATGGAGTCGAAGCGAAACGTAGGCGGCACCAGCTTCGGAAAGCTGCGGCCGACTCGAACGTGCAATTCATTCAAGCTGAGCAAAAAATCACGGAGTGAGTCGCCGGCGATCTCGAACAGCGGCCCGTAACCTTGAGCGGCTGTGTAAGCCACCCAATGTTCGCCGAACTGGTCGAGCACCGCGTCGACTGACTGGCTGGAAGCCGCAGCGATCGCACCGACTAGCTTGTATGTCAGCTCGTCGGGGTACGGGTCCATCTTGTTGAACTGGATGTCGCCGATGGCTGCAGACTGAGCAATCGCGCCCCATGCGTCGGCCCCGTAGTTGGTGGCGACGAACTCTTTCAGGGCGGCATTCAGAAGACCGTACATTCGATCCGAGCCCGAGAGGGGCCTACGATTGTCTCGAAACGCTACACACAAAGCTAGGGCTCTGACGGTTGGTTTCGGTTAGGACCAACTGATGTACGCAGCTTCAGGCGCGCGATGGACAGACGCCGACAGCTCGATTTAGTTGCTCTTCGTCGACTAGCAGAACTGGACAGCAACGCTCACATCGCTGACATAACCCCCGACCTTGGCCGCCACTAGTCTGTCTGGGCCAAGTCGTGTAAATCAATTGGGCTGCGAGGGGCTTGAGCGTGACGTCACAGCGAGCGCGCGCGGATACAGAGGGAAGTGACGGCACAACTCGCGACGAGCTCGAAGCCCGAGTTCAGGAGCGCACGGCCGAGCTCGAGCACGCGAACGAGGAGCTGCTGCGCGTGATCGCGGAGCAACTGAAAACCGAGAAAGCGTTGCAGCGAAGTCAGGAACAGCTGCAACACGCGCAGCGGCTCGAAGCGGTGGGCCGGCTCGCCGGTGGAATCGCGCACGACTTCAACAACCTGCTGTCGGTCGTGCTCGGCTACAGCATCTCGATCGCGAGCGAGTTGCCGGAAGGCTCGCCGATGCGCGCGGACGTCGAAGAGATTCGCCGTGCGGGTGAACGTGCGGCCGAGCTGACGCAACAATTGCTCGCGTTCGGTCGCCAGCAGGTGCTCGAGCCGCGCGTCGTCGATTTGAACGTCGTGACGCTGCACGTCGAACGCATGATTCGGCGCATCCTCGGTGAAGACATCGAGCTCGTCACGGTTCCGGGCGACCCGTTGTGGAAGGTCAAAATCGATCCGGGACAGATCGAACAAGTGATCTTGAACCTGGCGATCAACGCGCGCGATGCGATGCCGGAAGGAGGTCGCCTGACGATCGAGACAGGCAACCTTCTGATCGACGAGGACTATGCGCAGTCGAACCTCGGCGCGGCACCCGGTGCGCACGTCGTCCTGTCGGTGTCGGATACCGGCATGGGGATGGACAAGGACACCCAAGCGAAGATCTTCGAGCCGTTCTTCACGACGAAAGAAAAAGGGAAGGGCACGGGGCTCGGCCTATCGACGGTGTTCGGCATCGTGAAGCAGAGTGGCGGTCACATCTGGCTCTACAGTGAGCCGGGCAAGGGCACGACGTTCAAGTTGTGCTTTCCGCGCACGGCGGAGCAGGGTGACAGTTTGCTTCCGCCGGAGGTCGCGGCGTCGCCGATCCCGCGCGGCACGGAGACAATCTTGCTCGTCGAAGACGACGCGCAGTTGCGTGCGCTCGCGCGAACGATCCTCGTGCGTCACGGCTATCAAGTCCTCGATGCGCCCAACCCGGTCGACGCTCTCGCGATCTCGGCAGGCTTCCCTGGTTGGATCGCGCTTCTCGTGACAGACGTCGTGATGCCGCAGATGAACGGTCGCGAGCTGTCGCGCAAATTGCTCGAGATGCGGCCCGACACCAAGGTTTTGTACATGTCGGGCTACACGGACAACGCGATCGTGCACAACGGCATTCTCGATGCGGGTGTCGCGTTCCTGCAAAAGCCGCTGACGCCTGCAGTGTTCGCGCGCAAGGTGCGTCAGGTTCTAGACGGGCAAGTCTGAACGCCTTGTCACCTGACACGTGTTGGAGTGCGTGCTACAGGCGCCAACGTGCTGTTTCGAACGTCGATGATGATCGTGAGCTGTCTCGCGTGTCTCGCCTGCAGCTCTTCCAAGGGCGACCCGCCCACGCCCGAGCACGACGCTGCTGCAGCTGAGAGCGACGCGAGCGCGCTCGAAGACGCTGAAACTAAAGCGGATGGCGGGTTGGTCGCACCGCCCGAGTGCGATGCGACTGCGCCGTTGACGTGTCCGGATCCAGCGCCGCGCTGGAAAGACGTGGTGCCGATCTTCATGCAGCGTTGCACGAGCTGCCACAACGGCGCGGGCGAACAGTGGCCGCTGAATCAATACGAACACGTTGCAGATTGGTACGGCGAGATTCGTGCGCAGATGCTCGCCTGCACGATGCCGCCGGTGGATGCAGGGATCGACATGCCGCTCGCGGAGCGGCAGAAGATTTTGACCTGGATTCGCTGCGGTTTTCCCGAGTAACACCGTCGATCCGAGGGCGGCGTCCTCGATTAGTGTGCGACCCAATGTCGCAGGCACGGAGCGCGTTTGCGCAGTCGGATCGCGAGCACGATGTCACGCGACAATATGTCGCATTGTCAGGATACGTAGCGACAGCGCAGGGTTCGCACGTATCCACGAGGAGGACTCGATGCTGTCACGTGTTGGTACCGCCGCGTTGCTCGCGGGAGCTTCGCTTTTGTTCACGCAATCTGCATTCGCGCACGTCTCGCTCGCAGGGCCCGGTGTCGCGGGGACGAGCCAAGTACTGACGTTCAGCGTCGGTCACGGTTGTGAAGGGTTGGATACGGCCTCGGTGGAAGTCACCATTCCGAAGGAAGTGGTGACGGTTCGTGCTGTGCCGGCCGTGTTCGGCGATGCCGAAGTGATCACTGACGATGCTGGAATCGTCACGGCCGTGAAGTGGACGAAAGTCGGCAAGGCGCACGCGAAGGACGATCAGTTCTACCAACTGCAGATGCGCATCGGTGTTCCGATGCTGCCGTTTGCGACGTTGCTGTTCCCCGCAAAGCAAACCTGCAAAGCTGCCGATGGAACCGACACCGTCGTGGACTGGGTTGCGACTGCCGCGGAGGTTGCGGCGGCGAAGGAAGGCGAAGAGCCCGAGCCCGCGCCGGCGTTGTTCATCGTGCCGGCGCGTTCGCCCGGCTGGAACAAGTTCACGGCGAAGGCGAAGATCACCGACCTGAGCGTGTTCGATGACGCACAAATCGTATGGGTCGGCGACGCGGCCTACAGCAAGAACGCGACGACCGCAGAGCTGATCAAAAACGAAGACGGCGTCACCGAGCTGACCGAGATCGCGGCCAACGCCGAGATCTGGGTGAAGTACTAAACGCGCGCGGAGAGTGTCAGCATGCGATATGCAAGTCTTCTCGTCCTCGCGCTCGCGATCTGCGCGTGCGGTGACGATGATGGTGGTGGTTCGAGCGGTGGCAAAGCTGGCTCGGCAAGCTCTGCAGGCAAGGGCGGCTCGCACGGCTCTGCTGGCAAGGGCGGCAGCGGTGGAGCGCCGGCTGATGGCGGCGTCGACGCCGGCCCGCGTGAAAACACATCGAAGTTGGATCGGCCCGGCCTGTTGCCAAGGCCGCCCAAGGCGGGCTTGCCGGCCGAACTTCGGCCACCTCGGTGAGCGAGGCTGATCACCCACAGTGACCACGGGTGATCACGATCGCGGTCGTGATGAGGTAAGGTACCGTGAGCCCGATCCGTCGGGTTCAACCCAGTTCCGACTCTGGGGTTCGGATGGACATACGGCTCACGGCGCCTTCAACCAAGTTCGAAGCGGAGTTTCTGGCTGCGGTCCGCCGCAGCCGTAAGCTGCATCGGCCCTGGGTCTCCCCGCCGGAGACCGGGACCGAATTCCGCAGCTACATCCGCGCGAAGCAGAGCCCGACGTCGATCGGATACTTCGTGTGGTCCGGCGAAGGTGAGCTCGTCGGCGTCATCAACTTGAGTGAGATCGTACGCGGGCAGTTTCTGAGCGCGTATCTCGGCTACTACGCGTTCAGCCCGCATCACCGCAAAGGCTACATGCGGCTCGCGCTCGTTGCGGTCGTGAGCCGCGCGTTCTTCACGTACGGCCTACATCGTGTCGAAGCGAACATTCAACCACGGAATCGCGCCTCGCGCGCGCTGGTGCAGAGTGTGGGCTTCCGGCAGGAAGGCTTCTCGCCGCGTTACTTGAAGATCCTCGGGCGCTGGCGCGATCACGAGCGCTGGGCGGTCACGCGGGAGGAGTGGCGCGTTCAAAGCATCGGCGACGACGAACACGTGAGCGATGTACCCGCTCCGCGCACGCCGACGACTAAGCTGACTAAAACTAAAACAGCCCCATCACTGAAACGCCGTAGGGAGACTGCTGTGCGCCGGGCACGAAGCCCCAAACCGTAGTGGGGTTGCTCGCCTGTGAATCGTCGTCTTCACCGTACTGGTAGTGGAACAAGTACGGATAGAGGTACCCGAGCGTGAAGCCGAACGCGGCACCCAGCAGGACGTCGCTCAAGTAGTGCCGGTCGCCGACGACGCGAAACAGCCCCGTCGCCGACGCGAGTACGATCGAGCTCGCGCAAGCCGCGTTGTCCCAAGGGTCGCCGCCGTAAAGCGGTAGATACTTGTGATGGACGCAGGTCAAACCGGCCGCGGTGAAGGTCGTCGAGGTGTGGCTGCTCGGGAACGATGCGAACGATCCCGAATCGCACAACGGATCGAAGTTGCGATCCACCGCGCACTCCGCGTACGAAGGCCGCGCGCGTGCCGCAGTTTTGAACAACAAAGTGGCGACCAAGATGTTGAGCGCAAACGCCTGCGCGTTCATCAACGAGAGCTGCCACATGACCAGCCAGCTTTGATCGATCGCCGGCAGCAAGATGCCGTCGATCACGACCGTCTGCAGAAGGCTCGCGATCAGCGTGACATCGCTCGCGAGTCGAATGCCGTCTCGCAAGCCCGGCGTTCGCGCGCGCAATACGTCGCGCACGGTCGTGTCTGCGATGATGCCGCCGACCCAGCGCGGCTCCTCCGGATACGGGAGTAAGAACGTGACTGCGAGTGCACCCGCGACGGATGCGGCCGTCAGGCCGTAGCCGATCGCGCGAAACCGCGGCCAGGCGGGGTTCCACACTAACCTCGGGCCAGGGTTCAACAGCGGAGACAGAGGCTGGGACGTCGGTGCAGGCTCGGATGCAGCGCCCGAGGCTGACTGACTTCCAACTACGACCGGCTGCGGCACCGCGAGTGAAGCGTTCCCTTGCGCTAGTGCTTGCGCGTGTGCTTGGCGAGCGCACAACACGACTATGAGCGGTGCCAGAATCGCAAGCGTGACAGATCGTCTGGGACTAGGTTGTCGCAAGACGTAACCTCGGCAGGCTCAAGGGCGTTCGATGCCGGCGAGGCGAAAACCTTGCCCCGCACCTAAATCGTGTAAGTGCGCGCGCAACGGGCCGCTGGCATATCCGTTGCGGATTTCTGCGATCAAGTAGCTGTCCGCCGGATCTTCGGCGTGACTCAGCTCGACGCATAACTTGCCGCCCTGACTTGCATGCACCCGCGCCGGCGCGGGCTTTTTGTCGGGTCGATGAAGCGTGGCTGCAAACGTCAAAGTCTCGTCCGGCACGACGCCCGTCGCGCGCGCGAGGTCGACTCCGCACAGTTGGTCGCCGACGACCGAGACGTGACTGATCGGAGATAGTCGGCCGAGGTAGCGCTGCAAGATCGCGAATCGCCGCGCCAGTAAGGTCTGCTCGAGGTAGCGTGAGTCGGTCTCCGTGTATTGACCGACCGAGACCGCCGCGCTGACCTTGGCTGCATCGAAGTGCGCGAGGATGCGCGCCATCCACGCACCGTCCGCTTCCGTCATCCGCTGGAACGCCGGGTTCGGGTAGCCGCCGCGCCACGCCTCCGGATCGAAGTCGCGTGCGCTGAAGTAATTGAAGATCGGTCCGTTTCGCTTCGCGCGTTCCCACGGCCGCTCGATCGAACCGAGTGTGACGAAGTCTTCGGCGAGGTACGGGAAGTCCAAGTAATACGCGTGGCCGAGCCGGCGCGTGATCCCCTCCCAGGCCCAGACACTGCCGAAGCAATCCCCGAGGTCGAGGATGTAGTGACGCACGAACCCCATCGAACGTTCGTCGTCTTTGTTTTGCGCGACCCAGACATCCATCGTGTTCTGTTCGCGCGAGTCGAAGTGGTTGAGCCACGCCGCGAGGATGCGTCCACCGCGGAGCTCACGGCGATCTTCGTGGTCGATGATGTCGTTCGGGTCGTCATCGCGCGTCGATTCGTAGCGGTACGGACCGAGCGGCTTGCCCGGCAACCAACGCGACGCGCCCATTCGCACGAGTCCATCGCGATGCGACGCGTGGCTGAGCAACTTGTCGAGCGCTTTTTGATCGAACGCCTTCGCGACCCCCGAGTTATCCGTCGCCAT
>DASRXR010000135.1:0-11628 GCA_035687405.1 Polyangiales bacterium | reverse complement strand
GTCCTCACGCGCGCGGCGGCGACACGCGCGAAGTCGTGATGCGGATCGCGGCCAGTCACGCGGATCGCGATGCGCTGAAGTTGCTCGTGCGCGAAGTGCCGCAGGCCGGAACGAGTATGGCGCCTGGGTTTGCGACGTTGGTGGGCGGGCAGCCGGACCCAGCGACGATGATCAAGTTGTTCTCGTTCTTGATCGAGAAGTCGCGAGTGCCGGCGCGTGTCGAGCTCGATGGGCAAGTTTACGAAGTCGAGATCCCCGCGTTCGAGCCGGAGAGTCGCGGTGCGAACACGAGCTCGCCGCCGGAGTCTTCAGAGTTGCCGCGCGTGCAGAGTTCGTTTCGGGTGGCGTTGATCCGGCTCGCGCATGGGCGCAGCGGAGACAAGGGGGATCACAGCAACATCGGGGTGATCGCGCGCGAGCCGCGGTTTGTGCCGCTGATAGCTTCGGCGCTCACGGCGGAGGCGGTGGCGAAGCATATGGCGCACGTGCTGGATCCCGTGCGCGGCCGCGTGACGCGGTACAGTTTGCCTGGGTGTAATGGGTGGAACTTCTTGCTCGAGCACGCGCTTGGGGGAGGCGGGGTCGCTTCGCTGCGGGCGGATCCGCAGGGGAAGGCGTTCGCGCAGCAGTTGTTGGCCTTTGAGGTGCCTGTGCCGGAAGAAGTGTTTTTAGAGCTCAGCAGGTGAGTGGGGCGGGTGGGTGGCGCCGTTCGCGGGATATTCGCCTTCGTTGCTTGGGGAGCCCATTGCAGCCGCGCTTCGCTTGCTGCTGTAGGGTTCGCGGGATATTCGCCTTGGTTGCTCTGGGCGCCCATTGCAGCCGCGCTTCGCTTGCTGCTGTATTCATGAGACGCTAATCGCCGCGCATGCGTCAGATCCTGATCGCGAACCGGGGTGAGATCGCCTTGCGAATCCTGCGCAGCGCACGCGCACTCGGATACCGCACGACCGCGATCTTCAGCGAAGCCGACTCGAACGCACCCCACGTGAGACTCGCCGACGTCGCGGTATGTATCGGCCCGCCGCCGGTTTCCGAGTCGTACTTGAACATCGAACGCATCCTCGATGCCGCACGTCAGAGCGGCTCCGACGCGATCCACCCAGGCTACGGCTTGCTCTCCGAAAACGCCGCGTTTGCCCAGGCTTGCGTCGATGCCGGACTCGTGTTCATCGGACCCAAGCCGGACTCGATCCGCCGCCTCGGCAACAAACGCGAAGCGCGGCTCGCGATGCACGCGCAAGGCGTACCGATCGTGCCGGGCTACGACGGCGAGGACCAAGCGCCGGCGCGGCTCGCAGAAGCCGCCGAGCAGGTCGGATATCCGATCATGGTCAAGGCTGCAGCTGGTGGCGGCGGTCGCGGATTGCGGCGCGTAGCAGTACCGGCGGAGCTTCCGGAAGCGATCGCGCGGGCGAAGAGCGAAGCAGAAAAAGCCTTCGGAGACGGGCGGCTGATTCTCGAGCGTGCGGTGACGGGTGCCCGACACGTCGAGCTGCAGGTGTTCGCAGATGCGCACGGGTCGATCATCTACCTCGGCGAACGCGACTGCTCCGTGCAGCGCCGGTTCCAAAAGGTGATCGAAGAAGCGCCCTCGCCTGCGCTCACACCCGAGCTGCGGCGACGCATGGGTGAAACTGCAGTCACTGTCGCGAGGAGCGCGGACTACCTCGGCGCCGGCACCGTCGAGTTCCTGTTGAGTCCATCCGGCGAGTTTTACTTCCTCGAGATGAACACGCGTTTGCAGGTCGAGCATCCGGTGACCGAGCTCGTGACCGGCACCGATCTCGTCGCATGGCAGTTGCGAATTGCAGAAGGTGAAGCGCTGCCGCTGACGCAAGACCAGGTGCAGCTCTCTGGCCACGCGATCGAGCTGCGCCTATACGCAGAGGATCCCGCGCGGGGATTCGTGCCGCAGACCGGCAGTGTTCTCGCACTCGAGCTTCCGGATCCTGCGCTCGTGCGTTTCGATCACTGGCTCGAGCCAGGACTGACCATCACTCCGCACTACGATGCGTTGCTCGGCAAGTTGATCGCGCACGGCGAGACGCGCGAAGTCGCGCGGCGCAAGCTCGTGCGCGCGCTCGAAGAGCTTCGCGTGCTCGGCGTGCAGACGAACCAAACGTTCTTGCGGCGTATTCTCGACCACGCCACGTTCATTGCGGGCCTGGCGGATACACAGTTTCTCGAGACACAGTTCCCCCAAGCCACGCCCGCCGCGCCGGAGTTCAGCGGGCTCGCGATCGCGGCGGTGTTGTGCGTCACGCGGGACCGTTTTGAGGCGACGTATGCGAGCGAGCTCGCGGGCTACACGAACTGCGCCGGCATCCGCGTTCCGTGCGCGCTCGATTGTGATGATCAGCAGTTTCAGCTCACGGTCGAGATCGGCCGCGATCCGAACGAGCTCGAAGTGCGCGCAGGTGCAGCGACGCTTCGCGCGCGCCTGGAATCGAGCGACGGACACCGCGCGGTGATCGCGCTCGGCGGACTTCGTCGCAACTACGACTATGCCTGGAGCGGCGACACGTTGTTTTTGCACACGCCCGAGGGCGCGCTGAAGATTCGAGACCTCACGTACGCGCCTGCAGCCAAGAGCGACGGGCCCGGGAGTGGACGTGCACTCGCACCCATGGATGGATCGGTCGTCGACGTGCTGGTGCAGCTCGGGCAGCGCGTCGAGCGCGGTGACACCGTCGCCGTGATCGAAGCGATGAAGCTCGAGCTGCGCGTCGCTGCGGACATCGCAGGGGTTGTACGAGCAGTGCACGTGAGGCCGGGCACGCAAGTAAAGGCGCGACAGGTTCTAGTCGAAGTCACCGACGCGTGACCTCGTGTAGTGATGTCGAACGATCTGAAGCTCGAGAATGTTACGGATTTTAGTGAGCGCCAGCACGACGCGGCTCGAGTCGCTCAAGAGTGAACTCGCCGACACCCCGCTGCCGGAATGGCACCGCCGGCGGGTGGATACCTCAATTTCGCGCTGAAAACTGCGACCTGCGTGACCGAGCGCGCGCGGAGCCTTGTGTTAGGCTCCTGGCAGTTCGTAGCTATGGACGACGCGACACCACGCCCGGAGTATCAGTTACCGGCGGCGGGACAGAGGGTTTACGTGAATCTTCTGTTCGCCGACCTGTGCGATTACACGGCGTTGAACGAGGCTGTCGATCCCGAGATTACGGACGCGCTGAGGCGCCAGCTCGAGACGCTCGCCAACCGGGCGATCCGTCGCCACGGTGGCTCGATCAGTCAGGTGTACGGCGATGGCCTGCTCGCCGTGTTCGGCTTGCCGTATCCGCGCGAGGACGACGCGCGCCGCACGGTCGAGGCGGCGCTGGAGCTGCACGCGATTACGCGCAACGCGCGCTGGCACGTCGAAATTCCTCAGGGTTTCGAGGTTCGCATCCACTCCGGCGTGCACTGCGGGTTGGTGTTCGCGCGGCCGGGAGATCCGTTGCATGGCCGTTACGACCTCTCGGGCGATGCGGTGAACACGGCCGCCCGATTGTGCTCGGCGGCGGGGAGAGACGAGGTCCTCGTCAGCGGAGCAGTGCTGCGCGGAATCGAGCCGTTGTTCGAGCTGCAGCCTGCCTTCGAGCTGTTGCTCAAGGGCAAGAAACTGCCGACGGTCGTGCACCGCGTCACGGCTCGCTCGAACGTGCGTTCGCGATTCGAGGCGAGCTCGCGGCGTGGTTTGACCGAGTTCATCAATCGCACGTTCGAACGCGAGCAGCTTCGCGGTGCGCTCGCGGAGTCGGGCACTGGGCAAGGTCGCGTCGTACTCGTGACGGGCCCCGCGGGTATCGGCAAGACGCGCCTGCTGTCGGAGTTTGCGAGCTTCGCGCGGAGTGAAAACGTGCGCGTGCTTCGCGGCTATTGCGACAGCTACGGAGAGATCGCGCCGCTCGAGCCGTTCATTCAAATCGTGCGCCAGGTGTTCGACATTCAGGTCAATCAGTCGGCGCAGGAAGCGCGTCAGCGGATCGATGCGAAGCTCGTCGAGTGGGGAATGCCGGGCGCCTCGCACAGCGCGACGTACGCACGGCTGCTCTCGCTCGCGCCATGGCCGACCGAGGCGGGCGGCGCCGAGGCTACGACCATCGCTGTGTCTGAAGCGATTCACGAGCTGATCGAGTTGATCGCGAAGCAGACGCCGCTCGCGCTCATCTTGGACGACTGGCAATGGGCCGACGACGCCTCGCGCGCGGTGCTTTCGGGGATCGCTCGCAATCGTCTCGGGCTGCGCACGTGTGTGGTCATCGGACAGCGCGGCTCGGATCGGCCGGACCCGAGCCTCCAGCCCGACGCGCTACTGGCGCTGACTCCGTTCAAGGAGCGCGAATCTCGCGAGGCCATCGCCGCGCTCCGGCCGGAGGCGCTCGACCTCGGAGTCACCGGCGCGCTGCACCAGCGGTCCGGAGGCAATCCTTTGTTTCTCGAGGAGCTCTGTCGCGCGCTCTCGCGCACGGCGCTGAGCAACGAGGATGGGCTTTCGGAGGGGCAGGTCCCGAGCACGGTGCAAGGCGTGATTCAGGCTCGCGTCGCGGCTCTGCCGTTCTCGGATGCTCAAGTGCTACGCGCAGCGTCCGTGATCGGTATCGAATTTACTCACGCGCTTTTGGCAGAGATTCAGGAGGAGGACCACCTCGAGTCCGCACTCGATGCGCTCTGCCACAATGACTTGATCTATGCGAGTGAGGTGCCCGGCACATATCGCTTCAAACACGGCATCACGCGCGAGGTGGTCTACGATTCCGTGCTGATGAGCGAGCGGCGCCGCATGCATCGCGCGGCCGCGCAAGCGTTCGAGCGAGGTATCATCGCCGGGGAGTCGTCGCACGCCTCGGAGACGCTTGCGTACCATCATCGAGGCGCCGGCGACCACGACAAGGCTGCGCGTTACGCAGAGCAGGCCGGCGACCGCGCGTTACTGACCTCCTCGCTGGACCGGGCGCGCTTTCATTACGCAGCCGCCCTGACGGAGGTCGACGAGCTACCGGCGGGTCCGGAGCGCACGCGGCGTTGGCTCGCGATCAATCGGAAGTGGGCGCTGCCTTTTGTGTACAGCCCGGTGCGGGAGCACATGGCGACGCTGCATCGGGCGCGGGAACACGCGCTCGAGTTGCAAGACGTCGCCGAGCACGGCCAAAGCTGTCACTGGCTCGGCTGGGCGCACTACACGCTCGGCGATTACGCGCAGAGCATCGAGTACTACTCGCAAGCGATCGAGCTGGCGGAGCAGAGTGGTGGGCCGCGGCTCGTCGCGCAGCTCTGGTCGAGCTTGGGGCAAAGTTATGGTGCTGCAGGCGAGTACACGCGAGCGCTCGAGTGCATGCAGCGCGGGCTGGACCTGAAGCGCGTGCGGAGTCGCGGTCGGACCGGAAGCAGCGTGGCGCAAGGCTTCGTGTACGCGCTCGGTTGCAAGGCGCTCGTGCACGGAGACCTCGGCGAGTTCGCGCAGTCCGAGAGTGATTTTTCGGAAGCACTCGAGATGGTGCGCGGTTCGGGCCATGCGATCGAAGGTTCGGTGCTCGGCCTTCAGTGCATGGTTCAGTTGTGGCAGGGCCGTTGGGACGACGCAGAAGACACGGCGGCGCGGAATCGGCGCATTGCGGAGCGCGTGAACACTGCGTACAGCTTTGCGATGAGCTCGGCGTTCGAGGCGTACGCGCAGTGGGCGTTGCGCCGTACGTTGGACGCGATCGCTCGGTTGCGCAGGGCGGTCGATTGGTTGGAGGCGAGCGGGCTCGGCTTGTTCAGCTCGTTCAACTACGGTTGTTTGGCGAATGCGTTGTTGGAGTCGGGAGACAAGGAACTCGCGCGAACTTATGCCCAGGGCGCGTTGGCGAGGGCGACGGCGCGCGACCCATTGGGTGAGACGCAAGCGCATCGCGTACTGGCGGAGTTGGCGGCAGCTAGGGGCGGCGATGCGAGAGGTGAGTTGGAACGTCACTTGTCCGAGGCGATGCGTTCGGCAAGTGCGAGAAACTCGCAGCACGATTTGGCAAAGACGAAGTTGTTGCGTGCGGAGTTGTTGACGAGTTTCGGTGCTCCGCACGCGGCGAGATCCACGGCGCAGGAAGCCTGCGCAGAGTTCGAGCAGATGGGGATGCCGTTCTACGCAGCGCGAGCAGCGGCGTTAGTTCGTTGATTCTGCAGCTGGCGGCGGCGCCTGAACGCCGGGCTTCTGCACGACGCCGGTGATTACATCGGGGGCCGAGTAAGAAACGACGAAGCGACGTTCGAGTCGCAGCGTGGCTTGCGAGAGCACGGCGCTGAACACGCCGACGAGCGCTGCGAGTGCAGCATCTCGTGCGGGACAGCCGTGAGCTGTGCCCGCGTTCCGTTCTGCGCCAGCAGCTTTGACCGGTCCCCGGATCGTCTCCCCGGTGTACTCACCGCCGAACAGCCACTGCTCCGGCCGGTCCACGTCGTGCTCGACTGCGTCGTCGTAGATTGCGCCGAGTCCCACGATGACCTTGGAACCCTGTTCGACCTCTTCGCGACACCAGGCGGACAGCTCGGCGCGCGCCGGGTCCTCGACCATTCGATACAGCAACGAGGGCACCGGCTTGCGCCGCAGCGCGGCAAGCACGGGCGCGAGGAGCACCTGGTGTGCGTCGGTGAGGTCCTCGATCGGCTCAGCGAGAATCGCAGCGGCCAAACGCCAGAGCTCTCCATTTGCGGCCCAAGCATCGAGAATCGTCACGACGCTCGCGATCGCTGGCGCCGCGAAACCCACGATCGCGCCGTTGAGCGCCAAAGCGACTTCGTTCTCGTGCGTTCGTTTCTGCAGGCGAAGGTACTCACGAAGCTTCGTGTTGGGGCTCTTTGCAATGTCTCGTGTGCGCGGAATGTGGGCGAGTTGGTCTTTGATTCGAGCCCGGACACCGTCTCCCGGTGACACCTGAAACGCGTAGCGCGACGTGAACACGAGTGCATTGAGCTGCTCCGGGTCGATCTCCAACTCGAACCACTCGTGGCAAAGCTGTAAGACGACGATTTCGCCGAGCCGCCGCAGATGAATCTCTTGCCGTCCGCGCACGGAGTGAGCGCCACGAAGCGCGGCCTCCGCAAACGTCCGCGCGAGGACGAACGCGTCGTCAGGACGGATCTGGGTGTGCGCGTAGTCGTTCGGGTCCTTCGCGAGTCGAGCGTACTCAGGATCCTTGCGATCCATCCCGAGATAATGTCCCCCGATCATGGTGCCGAGCCGTTCGTGGTACTCGCGCACCGAGTACTTACTGCCGTCGTCACGAAGCACGGTCACCGCGCGGTCCAGCTTTGCGATGAGCACGCCGTACGCCGTCCGGAGCGCTCCGTCATGATTCAACCGGATCGCTTGCCACACGTCCGCAGCGTCGCTCGAACTGAGCGGCTCCTCGAGCACCTTCTTCCAGGCAGCGCTCGCCTCGTCCGGATGGGAGCGCTCCAAGTCTCGCAGCCGCGCGACGATCTCGTCCCCACGCTCCGCACTCGCGCGCGCGTCGAACTGCGGACTCGATCCGGCGAGTTCGTGTAGCTCGCGCATGGCTGCCAACGAAGGCACGAACAAGTAAGCACCCCAGTGCAACGATACGAGTGGCGTCACCGGAGGAGCGAACTGTTTATCGAGCTTGGGATCATCACTCGCTCGATGCCAATAGGCCGCTTGGCTCACTGGCCCCTGCCCCGCGAGGATGTCTTGTTGTGAGCTCAGCAGACCCGTGCGATTGCCTCCGTTGATCCAGCGCTGAATCACCTCGAACTGTTCTGCGATGCTCGCGTTGTAAGCCATGAAGACGAGCCCGCGTTCCTCGGACTCTCCCGCCGCCTTTACGTCCGCCGTTTCGCGCTCCGGGCACGCCGGTCCGTACGAAAATCCGCGGCGCAGCAGGCGCGGAACGAGCGTCGCTTGGCCGCGCGCGCGGGGATTCGTTCGCCGGATATGCGAGAAGTGCGGACACGAGACGCCATCGGAATCGCGACTGAAGTCGAAGTCGTTCAAGTGTTCTGAGCGGCTGGCGATGAGTGACTCGCCGTCGTGCGCACGGCGCCCAGCGATCAATGCTTTGAAGTCGTCGGTCGTCACATCGAGATGTTTCGCTCGTGTCGCAACGAAGTTCCGAAAAGCCGTGACGTCTTGACGGAGCTTGCGCACGACCATGAAAGAACCGTTCGAAAGCAGCTCGCGGTCCTTGCCGCCGCGCTGCAGCTTTAGGCTCCGCGCAGGTTCACCGCGATCGTTCTTGTATCCGAGCAAGATCTCACCGAGCCGAACGCGATCCCGCTTCGCGACGCCTTCATGCGCCGAGCGCGCGCCGCAGACGCCATCGATCTTGACGCGTGGGACGGGCTGACTGCTCCGCTTTTCACCTTCGACGAAGCCGAAGTGTTCGCGCACGGCCTTGTCCTCGAACTGGCGCTGAAGTGGCTGCTCCGACAGCACACGAACACCGGGAAGCTTCTCGAGCTTGGCCAGCCACGATCGAAATGGGTTCGGTCCCTTCGTCCACCAGGTCAGATCCTGGTTCGTGAGTCCATCGCAACGACTTTGAACGAGCACGATCGCATCGACTGCCGACATGCGAATGCGTGCTCCTGCCGGCGAATCCTTCAAAACCGGCCCGGTCTCTAGCGGATAGTCGGGGTCGCCGACGTCTCCGAGCAAACCCGCGCGGGCTTCCATGCCCTCTCGAAACTCTTTTGGAAACTGCAGCAACACTGACTCCGGCAGGCCCGAACGCTCGAGACCACGGTACGTGAGTCCGAGATTCACCCAGGGACCCTCCACCGAATCACCACGCTCTCTGCGGTCGAGCTCGGTCGTGACCTGCGTTTGCATGAAGTCTAGGAAGCCGCACCAACTCGCCCGTGTGTCGCATTGGATGAGCGCCATCACGCCGTGCGTCGTGCCCGGGTAGTCCGTCAGAATGCCGCCCTGAATCGACTTCAAGTGATCGCGACCGAGAGTTTCCTCGTCGTCGCAGTCGACCTCGATCGGAGCGGTCAGACCCTCGATTCGCTTTGGCTCGTGATCGGCCAGCGAGCTCGCCCATTGGATGAGCGTGTTTAGATCCTTCCAAGCCGCCTGCATCGCGAGAGACTTCGGATCGAGCTTCAGCGCTTCCTGCGCAGCGCCACGCTGTTCCACGAGCCCGTTGATGGCGTCTGCCAGACCGTCCTTTTCCGTGACGAAGAGCGCACTCATCGCGCCGTCGAAGATCATCTCCTCGCTTCGGGGCAGCCTGACTCCCAACGTCACGTCATCCGTGAACAACTTCCGCAAGTCGTACAGACCCCACAACGCCTTCTCGATGTTTTCTGGCTGCGCGTGCGGAGCTGTTTCGCCCGGCGGCTTCAGCATGATTCGCGACGCGATCGTATCTGCCGACAGCAATCCTGGCTCCGCAACGCGCGACAACTGCTTCAAGTAACGCAGATCGTCCGTCGTCAGATCAGGCGCCGCCGAAAAGAAGAAATCGCACGGCCTCTGGTACTTCCGAATCCAGATCATGAACGTCTCGAAGCTGTCCGCACACGTGTTCTTCTCGAAACCCTCGCAATGGCAAAAGATCGCATCGAGCAACGATCCAGTCGTATCGGCGAGCTCTCGAAAGTAGGTCTCCCACGAACGATCGAAACTCGCCGCGACCAGTAGCCGCCGCTCCTCCTCGAGCACCGTCCACTGCACGTTGTAAACGACCTGCAACCGCTCGACCGGCCCCGCCGTGTCCAAACCACGCCGCTCGGTGCTGTCACGACGCAGCTCGAACACCCCCTGCAAAAACAAGCTCAACCGCGACGCGTACGACACGATCTGCTCGTCGAAGTGAGCAAACTCGTTTTTGATCGGAATCCAGAGCAGAACCTCGCTCGCGTTCCGCAAGTGCCGGCTGTTCGTCTCATCCATGATCGAACCTCGCACGATGGCAGCCCGCGGCCGCGCCCTGCGACCTGAACCGGACTGACCCAGGACGCTGTTAGCCGAAACGACCGCGCACCAACTATGACCTTCCTCACGCGCGCTACACTGACCGGATGGAAAGTCCAGTTCGAGACATTCGCCCGCTCGGCTTCCCCTGGGAGACCGCCGACCCGTTTTTGTTTTGCGTGCACCACGACGACAAGTATCCAGCCGGCAACGAACGGCTCGGACCCGCCGCAGCCCTGAGCGGCCGCGAGACCGGGCAGGATTTCGCGGGAATCGACGGCTGGCGCATGTACCACGGCAGTGTCGTGCCGGGCTTTCCACAACACCCGCACCGCGGCTTCGAAACGGTGACAGTCGTTCGGCACGGCTTCATCGATCACTCCGACTCGCTCGGCGCAACCGCGCGCTACGGATCCGGCGACACGCAGTGGCTGACTGCCGGCGGGGGCATCGTCCACGCCGAGATGTTCCCCCTCCTGTCGCCTACCGAGCCCAATCCACTCGAGCTGTTTCAGATTTGGCTGAACCTGCCGCGCGCGGACAAGCTCGCGCCTCCCCACTTCGCGATGTTTTGGTCGCCGGACGTCCCGCAACTGCGTTTCAACGACGACGGCGGACGCGAGATCCGAGTGAAACTCGTGGCAGGCGCGCTCGGAGACCGGGCCGCACCACCTCCACCGCCACGGTCTTGGGCCGCTCGCCCGGACAGCCACGTCGCGATCTGGGAAATCGAGCTGCAAGCCGGTGCGCGCTGGCAGCTACCCGCCGCCGACGCGAGCGCGAACCGCACGCTCTACTTCTATCGCGGCTCGGAGCTGCAGATCGGCGACCAGCGCGTGAAGGTCGGCCACGCGATCACGCTCGCGAAGGGCGTGCCGATCGAGTTGATCAACGCAGACGCACCCGCTGAGCTGCTGCTATTGCAAGGGCGACCGATCGGAGAGCCGGTCGTGCAGTACGGCCCGTTCGTGATGAACACGCGCGCCGAGATTCAACAAGCGATGACCGACTATCAACGCACGCAATTCGGAGGCTGGCCGTGGCCGAGCGACGACCCGGTACATCCGCGCGACGCTGGCCGCTTCGCGCAACGCACCGACGGCGAGATCGAACGCGCGAAAGACTAAACGCGCGACTCCGGTCAGAGCCGCGAGACTAGACTGTGTCGAGTCTCGTGGCTCAGCCGTTAGAGTCCACACAGCCTCGCGCACTTCGATTTCCGACACGCCGTGAGTTTGAGCCAGCGGCCTAGCCCCGTGTCCTCCATCGAGCCGATGGACAGCAGCTCGAGCACGTTTCGTGTACCGGACAGCGCGCGTATCTCCGAAACGCAGGGCCCTGGCGCGAGAAGCTGACAGGTATCGGCATTGAGATTTCCGCAGTAGCAGTCGAGACCCGTGCATTCGGCCTTCACCGAACATCGGCTCAGAGTTTCGCATCGCTCCGCTACGCTCTCGCCCGCGGCCTTGGCACAACCCAACACTTCGGCCTCGCACTGTTCGCAATCACACGCGTCGCACGCCGTGCCTGTGTGTGTGGCCTGACACTCGCCGCTTGCGTCAAGTTTACCACCATCGACTGACCCTACGCCGGTTGGACAACCCCCATCGCACGCGGAGTCTGCTGCATCACAATCGTCGTCAGTGTCAGCGGTGCAGCCGGGCGGGCAGCATCTATCGCCACCGATGCAGGCGCTGATCGGCTCGATCACACACGCGGCA
>DASRXR010000134.1:0-16488 GCA_035687405.1 Polyangiales bacterium | reverse complement strand
GCGCGATGGGCGCCGCCTCGGCGACATCTACCACTCGTCTCCGACGTTGGTCGGTCCTCCGATCGATGAGCCCGGCGATGACGCGTACACGCGGTTCCGCGAGAAGGCGGCCGTGAAAGAGCGCCCGCTCGTGATGTACATCGCGACGAACGACGGCATCCTGCACGCGATCTCCGTCGAAGATTTTCCGGCGACGGGATTCCCGCTCACGGTGAACGCGGGTGACGGGAGGTTGCCGCTGAAGGGCGGTGAAGAGATCTGGGGCTTCGTTCCCCCGATGCTCGTCGGCAAGTTGAAAGACCAGATGACGTCGCACCAGTTCAACTTCGACGGCACGCCGGTCGTGAAGGACGTGTACTACAAGCGCGGAACGAGCGCGGCGGACACGGACTATCACACTGTGCTCATCACGGGCATGCGCGGTGGCGGTAAGGGTTACATCGCAATGGATGTGACCGATCCGTTCCACCCCCAGTTCTTGTGGCAGTTTGCGGAGCCCGAGATGGGTTTTACCTACGGTCAGCCCGAGATCGTGCAAGCGACGTTCAAATGGGCACCGAACGACACGGATACGCCGACAGTTCAAACGCGCGCAGTTGCAATCCTGCCGGGTGGTGTCGGCATCAAGAAGAGCGTGACCTCGTTGCCTGGCAACCTGCCGGGCTGCGTTTTGAACAAGACGGCTTCGATGAAGAAATCGGGCGGTGGTGAGTACCAGTCGTGGATGGACGACAATAGCGGGGCCACGAGGGAGACCTACCATCGTGCCAGCACCCAGTGCTGGGAGTCTCAGGGCCGCGTGCTTTACTTCGTGGACGTCGAAACCGGTATCACGATCAAAAGAGTCTACGACGAAGACAAGCCTGCGGACCTGACCAACGGTATCTACTTCCCGTCGCCGATCGTGGGCACTCCGACGGCGTACCAGGACGCTGTCGGTACGATCGCAGACCGCGGTTACGTCATGGACGCCGATGGTCTGATGTGGCGCATCGACATGTCGTCGCAAGACGTGGAGAAGGACAAGCCGGGCAAGGGCTGGACGCTGCGGCCATTCCATGACTTGTTCTTCGACATGAAGCCGTCCGGCGTCTACGAGACGACGTACGAGCGTCCGATTCTGACGGTGGATGAAAAGCGGCGCGTCGTGGTGTTGGTGGGCACCGGCGATACTGACAACTTCGAGAAGCCGACCGCGTCGAACCGCATCGTGTCGCTGACCGAGGTCTCGCACAAAGATCCGCCGGCCGATCCTGACGATTGGCAAGCGTTGCTCAACTGGGAGCTTCGAGACGAGGGCACTTCGGGGAACGGCCTGGTGCCGAGCGAGCTCGTGACCGGTTCGATGGCGCTGTTCGAAGGGCAGCTGTTCGCGGCGACGTTCATCTCGAACGTCGGCTCGGGCGATGCTTGCGAGTACGGGCGCGGTCGCTTGTGGTCCCTCAACTACAACACGCGCGACCTCGCGGAGACGAACCCCGGGGGCGACGACAAGAACGCGAAAACGCTCGGGCCGACCCTCATCAAGGTCACTTCGGACACGGCTCTCGACTCGGACGACGAGTTGTTCAACATCGCGGTTTCGAAAGCGAAGCCGAACCTGTTGATTCAGGGCGTCGGTACGACGCAGCGCAACACCTGCATCCCGCCGGATCCCGATCCACTGAACTCGTACTTCTCGCCGAAGCTCGCGAACATTCAGCAGACGGAGCCGCCGGCGATCTGGGTAGTGGCGCAAGCTTCGAAGGGCTCGCAGCGCGCTAGCTCGCAGTTGGGCAGTGTGCAGGCGAAGATTAGCCGGCCGATCACATTCTCACGGGTGACGTCATGGGCGACAAGTGTCGACTGAACGCAGTCTGGGTGTTGGTTGGGGCCCTCGCGGCGAATGCCGCCGTGGGCTGCAAGAATGATGTCGAGGAGCAGCGGCGCCAGCTGCTGCAAACCGACCAGCGCACGAAGGAGCGCAACGCTCGAATCGAGGCGCACCGGGTACTGGGTCCCGAAGGCGAGCTGTTGCCGTCGGAGACCAAAGTAGCCGGTGTCGTCTTGCCGCGTGGGTTCGAGTTGAAGTTCACCGAGCCGCACGCATGGACGTACGACGGGCATTATCCGCAGGCGAAGCTGGAGGCGTACTTCGACAAGCGCGTCACGACGAAGACGCGGACGAACAAGCCCCTCGGTGAGGTGGAATACCTGGGCGTGCGTGAGAAGTCCGACCCGAACATGACGGCGGTGCTAGTGCGCGTGTCGCCGGCGCCGGGTCGGCTGGAGTGGACGCGGATCTACGTGGGTGAGCCTGTGCCCGCCGATCCGAACGCGAGGTTGGTCGACGACCAGGCACTTCGAGAGCTAATGGCCGAACGAAGGAAAAACGCTCGCTAGAGCGTTTACATCTCCACGCCGTCGCGCAGGCGGAGCCAGCCACGCACGATTCTTACGGCTGCCCAGATGCCGAGCAGGAAAAAGCCGACTGCCCAGGTTGCGAAGCCGACCAAAATCAACGCGAGCGGCGCCGACACTGCTGCAATCAAGATCGACCACAACAACGCGAGCCAGAACGTTCGGATCTGCCAGCGGAAGTGTGACTCGAGCCACGTGCCGCGCGCTTCGCCGCGGAACACGTAGTTGATGATCACGGCGATGATCGACGGCCAGCCGAACAAGAAGCTCCCGACCACAGTCGCCGCAGTCCAAGCGCCGACGCAGAGACTGACCGCATGCAGCGCGTACACGACGTGCGCAACGGTAACGACTGAAGGCCTCGGTTGAACGTAGGTCTGAGTGCTGTTCATCGCGACAGGAAGCTTAATGCTGCTCCCTACGCCTGCAACCCCGATTTGCTTCGGCTTTTCCCCTGAGAACGGCTTTCGTCCTCGGTCCCTCCCTGCGCGGTACAAGAGTACCGCTCAGTCGGGCCCTGCGGGCGCGCTCGCTCTCAGGGGAAAATCCTCAAATCTCATCGCGTGGTTCGCGCTGGCTACCGACGCGAGAGATCGCGGACCGGCTACTTGTCGTCGTCTTCGTCTTCATCGGCGGATGCGCCGAATAGCTTCTCCGCTAGTGCTGCCGCTCGCTCGGGGTCGCTCGCCAACGCCGATTCCACCTGACTGACTAGGTGTTGCATCGCGTTCATGTCGATGCCGGAGTTCTCGAGCATCGCCCCGAGCTTGCTCAGGTCGAGGTTGCTCGGATCGAGGTCGGCACTTGCGAGCCCAGCCAGCTGCGGAGGCAACCCAGCTTGGGACCTACCACCGGTGAGCTGGCTCGCTAGATTCGAGAGGTCGTTCGAGCCCGATACGGCAGCCCTCAGCTGCGACGTCGCAGCCTCGAACGCACCCGGTTGACCACGTGCTGCCGCACCCACCGACTCGAGAACCGAGCTCGGCATTTGCTCGAGCAAGCTTCCGAGGAGTGCACCGAGCGCTCCGCCGCCGACTGCAGCTCCGAGCGGCAGCTCCGGCACGCGGACCGGCCCCCACTCGCCGCCTTCGCCGACTTCCGCGATCACTGCGTCGTACGTGCGCGAGGTCGGAGTCGCGACGCTCGGAATGAAGAAGATGCCGCGCGGATCGGTGTGAGAATCGAGCGCAGCGCCGACTTGCTCGCGCACGATGCGCGAGAGGTCTGCGGGCTCGTTCGAGAAGTCCGCTTGGGTATGCAGCAGAACGCCGTCATCCAGCCGAGTGACGCGTCCGGCTTGCCCAGCGAGCCCCGCCGGAGGCTCGATGCGAAGGAGAGCGATAGCGGTGATTCCCATGCGATCGGTGTAGCGCGAATCGCAGGTCGTTTCACCCGAGGCACATTTGCAGCGGCTTAGTGCACCACCAGTGCAGCACGAGCGTCAGCGCCCGCGGGACGGTGGCTTGTGGCGCTTCGGCGGGTGCTGACCCCCCGGCTTTCCCTTGCGGTCGCGCTGGAACGGATTCGCACTACGTAGCTTGGTCTTCGTCGCTTGCAGCTCGTCCGCAGGCTGTGCGCGATCGGGCCGGATGATGACGTCGGGCTCTCGCGGATCGGGGCGCGCTGCGGAGCGCGCGAACGCCGGTGCTACCGCGTTTGCGACTTGTACCAGCGAATAGCTGCTCTCGACTCGAATCGCACCGACGTCGCGTCCGCGGATCTGACCGCGCCGACACAACATCGCAAGCAGGCGCCGCGCATCCGCCCCGTCGCGCTGACCCCACGATACGTGGAAAGAGGTGAACCCCGCGTCTGGTGTGGCTCGTTCGGCGTCGCGACTGCCGCGCGCGCGAGGCTCTACGCCTCGCGGTTCGCGGCCTTTGTCGCTCGCGCCCCGTGCACTTCGCGCAGACGGCTTTTCGCGCTCGTCGCTCGCGCGTGGCGTGCGCGCGGGTCGCGGGGACTCTGCATCGCTCGCTCGCTTCGCCGGTGGATGCTCGCTTTCGTTTTCGGTTTCAGGGCGGTGGTCGGCAGCGACGTCGTCCGCAAGCAGTTTGGGATCCTCTGCGAGTTCGATCTCCGCCGGCGCTTCGCGCGTGCTCGCGGCCTTGCGCGGCGGCACATCACGCTCGCCTCGTGCATCGCGCTCGCGCTTTGAAGGACGTGGTCGGACTGGTTCCGCGCGCGCGAATCGCTCTCGGCCTCGCCCCTCGTCGCGATCGCGGCCTCGCCGTGGATCTTCGCGGTCTCGACGCTTGAAGGCGAACGAATCCGCCGCTTCTTCGCGCCTCTGACGCTCCGGAAAAACCCTCACGGTTCTCGGCGCCGTGATGCCGCGCCGCGCGTGGGTCAGCAACCGCACCAAGGTTTGCTCGACGTTCCCCGCTTCCACGAGACGCTCTGCGAGCGAACGCCAACGCTCGAATGCTTCCTGGTCCTGCGCTGCAGCGTCAGTCGCAGCCGCGTCATCGGACGCGTCAGCCGCATCCGCACGCGCTGCTGAATCGGCTGTGAGATCGTCGAACAAACGCGTGTCGTCCGCTCGCAAGATCTCCTCGGCGGTCGGGATCGGCTCGAAGCGATGCTGAATCCCCAGCCCTCGCAAGAGCCGCGACGCTCGCACTACGCCCGCCGGCGCAACCAACAGCGAGCTCGTCCCTTTGCGACCCGCTCGACCGGTTCGACCCGAGCGGTGCGTGTACGCATCCGCATTTGTCGGCAGCTCACCGTGCACGACCCGCGTGACACCCTGCACGTCGATGCCGCGCGCAGCGACATCCGTCGCAATCAAAACGCGCAATCGCCCCTCGCGGAACGCCGACAGCGCTCGGTTGCGCGCTGCCTGTTCCATCTCACCGGACAATGCACTCGCCGCAAAGCCGGTCACGACCAGCTCGTTGGCGATGTGGGCCGCATCCGCGCGTGTCCGCACGAACACCAGCGTTTGATCTTCCGGATACGCCAGCAGCATGTTGATCAGCGCGTCGAGCCGTTGCGACGAATCGACGACGTGAATCACGTGATCGATGTCGACGTTGGCAGCGCCGAGCCGCGTCCCCTCGACGTGGGCCGGATCGCGCTGCAATCGATCCGCGAGCGAACGCACCATCCGCGGAAACGTCGCCGAGACCAGATGCGTCGAGCGCTCCTTGGGCACGCTCTTGAAGAGCTGCTCGAGGTCGTCACGAAATCCGAGGTCGAGCATTCGATCGGCTTCATCGAGCACGACGGTCGTGACCTGGCTCGGTTCGATCGAGCCGCGCTTCAGATGATCGAGCAATCGGCCCGGCGTCCCGACGACGACTGAAGGCCCCTTCGACAGCGCGCGATGCTCGTCGCGGTAGCTCGCTCCGCCCGTCGTCGTCGCGAGTCGGATCCCAATCTCGGCGTACAACCACGTCAGCTCTTGCTCCACCTGATGCGCGAGCTCGCGCGTCGGTGCGACGATCAGCACGCGCGGGCGCGCGACGCCGTGGTCTGCCGCTGACTCCTCGCCTGCGAGCGTGCGCAGTATCAGGCCGATTGCCAGAGTCTTCCCAGACCCCGTCTGAGACGTGATGCGCAAGTCTCGACCGGCGAGCGCCGGATCGAGCACCGCCAGCTGAACAGCCGTCAAGTCCGCGTAACCTTTGCGTTCGATGGCGCGAAACAGCTCCGGCCCGAGGAGTTCAGCATGATCTTCAAGCGACATTGTCGGGGCTGCTGGTAGCAGAACCACCGCGCGAAGCAAATCGCGCCCGATCGCGATCGAGCCGCGAGACGACGCGAAACCACGCGAGACGACGGCGCGACGACGGCGCAACGACGGCGCAACGACACCGCGATCACGACGCACTCGCGAGCGCGCGATATGCGATCTCGTCCGCCGCGGTTGGCGGCTACGGATGTAATACGTTGATCGATCGTCGCACTCGGTTCCGCAGCAACTGAGTGAGAGATGCGATCGAAGTGTTAGCGCGACTAAATATCTGCTCATCGATCGCTGCAGCGTGCACTTCGCGCGTGATGTTCGTGACGACTGCGCTATGACTCGATCAATACTCCAACAACGATTCTTCGGGGGCGTGCGACGATCATGCAGAGCAAACTTTCATTCTTCATTCGTACTCATTCGGAGCTCGTGCGCGTACTCGCGCTTCTTGTGTTCGTGTCGGTAGGTTGCTCGTCCGAGCCGTGCCCCGAAGGAACGAAACAAGACGGCGAAGTGTGTCGTCGCATCTCGAGCATGCGCAACGCATCAGGCACCGCTGGTTCAGCCGGCGATGACGAAGACGTTGCGGATGCAGCTGTCGGCGAACCAACGCTGACGAGCAAAGCGGGTTCGGGAGGTTCAGTCGACGCATCCGTTGCCGATGAGAGCGACGAGAGCGAAGAGAGCGTCGCGGGTCGCGGTGGTTCCGGCGGCACCAAGGCTGGCGCAGGTGGTGGCGGCGCGGGCGGATCGAAGTCGAGCGCCGGCGCCGGTGGCAGCGGTGGCAAAGCTGGATCGAGCGGTGCAGCTAGCGGCGGCGCTGGCGGCAAAGGCGGCGCTGGTGGCGCAGGTGCAGGAGGTAAAGGCGGCGCAGGTGGAGCAGGTGGAGCGGGCTCGATGGCAGGCGCGGGCGGCGCGGGCGGTGCGGGCGGCAAGGGTGGCGCGGGCGGCGCGTCTGGGTCGACGGCAGGGGCAGGTGGTGCCGCAGGCAGCGCCGGCGGGGCGAGCGATCCAATGTTCCCGCCAGGTCCGTGGTTCTGCGTGAACGTCGGTGCGTCGTGCACGTGCATCCCAGCCGACGGCGAGGCTTCCGACACTTGCGCGGATCCGAAACCGAAGTGCTGCTTCTCGGATAAGTCAGAAGATTCACCGAATTGCCAGTGCTGGCCCGAGGACAGTCGCGAGTGCAAGGAAGTTGGAATGGGCCCGGACGCAGTGAAGGTCGACGCGTGCCCGCCAGCTGCGAACTAGCTGAGACTTTAGAAACGTCACGGACACGCTGCGCCTGCGCCGCTATCAGCTGCGCGGGCGCAATCGCGTGTGCGCTCGAATGTGTCAGCGGGTTACGACGTGGGTAGCTGCCGCCATCAGCTGCTACTCGAAATGGTGATTCGATCCGACGCGAGTTTGCGTACGCTGTTTTAGGGCATATGCAACCGTCGTGGCTTCTTGCGGATGGCACTCGCGTCGAGCTTCGTTCCGTCGCGAATCGAGCGGACCTCGGCCTATTCGCACCGAAACACTGGTCGGCGCGCGTGAACGGCGCCGCCGTTCCCACCGACACGCGAATCTTGCGCGGCTCCTCCAGCGAAAATCTCTTCAAGCTGCCCGATGGCCGCGAAGCGATCGCGCGCGTGCTCAGCCTGCAAGGAGCGCGCATCTGCGATCTCTCGATCGGCGATCAAACCATCCTCTACCCGGGCAAGCTGCCGTTCACGTGCCCAGGCTGCCGTAACCCCACCGAACCTCACGAGCGCACCTGCGCGGCCTGCAAAGCCGAACAACCGTCGTACGACGCGCGCCTCGGCCAGCTGCAACGTCGAAGCGTCGCGAGCTCGCTCCTGCACTTGAATCTGACCTGCATCGCACTCGGCGTCTCGGAGATCGTGTCGACACATCCGGTGCCGGCGTTCGCCAGCCTTCATGCCGCGGACGTCGCGACGCAGCACCTCTCCGGCGTCCACGCGCGCGACTTGCAACAAGCGCTCTCTTGGCTCGCCGCGTACATGCTCAGCGTCTTCGGTTGCGCGTGGCTCGCGCTCGATTCGCCCGTACTTGCCGCCTTGCTCAACGTGCTCGCGTTCGCCTGCATGCTCACGAGCGTGCTGACACCCGATGGCTCGTGGTTCGCGCTCGGGCTCGCGGGCGTCTTGATGTACTCGACGTTCGCAACCGCCGAGCGCGCGATCGACATCTCGCACCGAGCCAGGCAGCGCCAGCTCGCGACCAAGCCAGCGCGTGGTGCTGCCTGACTCAGGCCACGTTCAACACGGCGCGCAAACCCGTCAGCAACCGATCGTTTTGCGATTGGGTTCCGATCGTGATGCGCAACGCATCTTCCAAGCGCGGTTGCTTGAAGTGGCGCACGAGCACTCCGCCTGCCTCGAGCTCCGCTTGCACCGCTTCCGCCTTGGCTCCGATCGGCACGTACGCGAGTAAAAAGTTGCTCTGGCTGTCGCGAACCCGTAGGCCCATCGCTCTCAACGCTGCCTGAACACGCGTCCGCTCGAGCCGCACGCCTTCCCAGGTCTCGCGCGCGTAGGCTCGGGCGGTCAGCGCCGCTGCCGCCATACGCTGCGAGACCACGTCGACGTTGTAACTGTCGCGCGTCTTCTCCAGCATCGGGGCGATCAGCGACGGCGTGCCGAGCGCGTACCCGAACCGCAAGCCCGCCAAGCTGTAACCCTTGCTGAGCGTGCGCAGGAGCAACACGTTGTCGTGCTCCGCGAGTAGCGGCACGAGGTCGTGTTTCAGCTCGGGGTCCACGAAGTCCACGTAGGCTTCGTCGACCAAGAGCACGCCCTTCAGCTCGCGTGCGATCGCGATGACCTGCTCCGCCTTCATCAAGTGGCCGGAGGGCGCGTGCGGATTCACGAGCATCGCCAGGCTCACGCCGGTTTCGTTCATCCGCGCGGCGAAATCGTCTGGCACGCAAAAATCTTCGCCTGCCGCTACGCGCGTCAACGGACAGCCATGTATCTCGGCGAGCACGGGGTACAGCGAGTAGCTTGGCTCCAGAACACCTACAGGACTTCCCGGCTCGACGAACGTCGTCACCGCGAGCCGCAGCAGCTCGTCGCCACCGTTCACTGCCATCACGTGGTCGCGTGTTACGCCGTGCAGCTCGGCCGCCAGGATGCGGAATGCATCTGCAAACGGCTCGGGATAGCGCCGCAACGATTCAGCGGGCACCTCGAGCAACGCACGCATCACTTCCGGCGCCGGAGGATACGGGTTCTCATTGGTGTTCAGTTTGATGGTGTCCGTGGACGCTGGTTGCTTTCCAGGGACATAACCATGCATGCGGTGAATGGACTCGCGCTCGTACCCCATGGCGTGCGCCTCTTAGCATAGGTCGCTCGCGCGCTCCGCGGCGGCCGATTTTCAGTTTGTGTCGCGAGAGCAAATACCCTTTTTGGAGCTGTAAGCGCACCCGCCATATCTTGTATTCGTACGGCGTTCCTGATACGTAAACACGGCCGACCGATCGCGCATCTCCGCAGAAAGCTTAGTGTTTCGGGAATGGCCCCGAACCGAGTGGACTGCCGATGTCACGCAGATCTCGGTACCAGTTCATGGCCTTTGGTTGGTTTACTTCCCACGACCTCGCGATCGACCTCGGCACCGCGACGACGCTCGTTTACGTCAAGGGTCGAGGCATCGTCGCCTACGAGCCTTCCGTAGTCGCAGTGCAGAAGGATGGGCGCGGCGGTAAACGCGTGCTCGCCGTCGGCACGGAAGGGAAAGAGATGCTCGGCCGCACGCCCGGCAACATCGAAGCGGTGCGTCCGCTTCGAGACGGGGTGATCGCCGACTTCGAAATCACCGAAGCGCTGCTGCGCTACTTCATCAATCGCGCGACGAATCGGCGCTGGGTGCGGCGGCCGCGGATCATCATCTGCGTACCGTTCGGCATCACCGAGGTCGAAAAACGCGCGGTACGCGAGAGCGCCGAGAGTGCTGGCGCACGCGAGGTGTATTTGATCGAAGAGCCGATGGCCGCAGCCATTGGCGCCGGCCTGCCGATCACCGAGCCGAGCGGCAACATGGTGGTCGACATCGGCGGAGGCACGACCGAGGTCGCGATCATTTCGCTCGCCGGTATCGTCTACTCGCAGTCGGTGCGCGTCGGCGGCGACAAGATGGACGACGCGATCATCGCGTACATGAAACGCAAGTATAACTTGCTGATCGGCGAGCAAACCGCCGAGCGCGTGAAGTGCACGATCGGCAACGCCTACGCCGACAACGAAGTCCGCACGATGGAAGTCAAAGGCCGCGACCTGGTCGCTGGCGTGCCGAAGACGGTCGTCGTGACCGGCGATGAAATTCGCGAAGCGTTGATGGAGCCGATCAACTCGATCGTGGATGCAGTGCTCCTCGCATTGGAGCGAACGCCACCCGAGCTCGCCGCGGACATCGTGGACAAAGGCATCGTGCTGACAGGCGGTGGGGCGCTCTTGAAGAGTTTGGACGTACGCTTGCGCGAAGAGACGGGGCTGCCGGTGATGGTTGCCGACGATCCGATCTCGGCGGTCGTGCTCGGCTCGGGCAAAGCGCTCGACCACATGGACCTGCTGCGCGAAGTCACGATCTCCTGACGACCGTTTAACCGACACCCCGCACAGTCATTCGGACCCACTCGGACAAGGCCGTCCGTACATGCACCTCTACCGACGATTCCGGGACGCGGCTCTTTGCATCGTGCTACTCGCGCTGCCGTTCTTCGTGCTGCGCGCGAACCTGAAGGATCCTTCGCGCACTAACGCGTTCGATCGCGTGATCCTCGAAGCGAGCGCGCCGATTCAATATGGCACGACGCAGTTCGCTCAAGGCGTATCGGCGCTGCTTCAGGAATACGTCTACTTGGTCGACGTGAAGCACGACAACGACCGGCTGCGCTCCGAGAACGCGCGCTTGCTCGACGACAACAATCGCCTGGCCACTTCCGCGACCGAAAACCGGCGCCTGCGTCGCCTCTTGCAGCTGCGGGACGAGCTGCGGGGCAATCTGCTCTCGGCACAGGTGATCGGTAAGGAAGTGTCGCCTTACTTTCGTGTCACGCGCGTCGTGCTCGATCGCGGCGAACGCGATCACGTGCGCCCCGGCATGCCGGTGTTGACCGCGGATGGGCTCGTCGGGCAGATCCGCCGTACGTACAGCAAGTACGCGGACGTGCTGCTCACGGCCGACAAGACGAGCGCGATCGACGTGGTCATCCAGCGCAACGGCGCCCGCGGCATGCTGAAGGGCACGGGTGCCGAAGAGAACTACATCTGCCAGCTCGAGCAGCTTTCGCGCGACGACGACGTGCAGCCGGGCGACATCGTCGTGACATCCGGGCTCGGGCAGCGCTTTCCCGCATCGATCCTGGTCGGCCAGATCAAGGAAGTCACGAAGCGCGAGTTCGGTCTGTATCAGGAAGCGACAGTGATGCCTGCCGTCCACTTCTCGCGGCTCGAAGAGGTGCTCGTTCTGACCGCAGGCTCGCGCGCGGCCGGTATTACGGAGCAGGGCGCGTCCGCGGAGCGATGAATCATGCGTAGCGCGTTCCTGATCGGTTTCGGGTTCCTGCTGCTCACCGGCCAAGCTGCGCTCGCGACGCTCGTGCCGATGCACACGTTTGCACCGAACCTCGTGCTGCCGATCGCGCTCTCGCTCGGTGTGTCTGCAGACGTGCATCTGGTGCGCGGTGCGCTGATCTGCTTCGTGCTGGGTTATCTGCTCGACGCATTCTGCGGTAACCCGATGGGATTGCAGACGTTCGTGCTCGTGGCGTCGTTCATGCTCGCGCGCGCTGCGGCCTCGCGGCTGCTTCCGCACCAGCCGTTTTTCACGGCCATGTTCACGTTCACGATGAGTATCGCCTCGGGTTTCTCGATCCTGGCGCTGCGGGCAATCTTCGAGAAGAAGAGCGACATCCTGACCTACGACGCACTCGCCACACTGCGCATCCTGCTCCAGTCCTCGGTGGTGACGGCCATCGTGGCTCCCCCGATCTTCGGTGCCGTGCGGCGCATCGACGGGCGGGTGTCGCCTAAAGCCGACGAGCGCGCGAGCTTGGCGTAAACTTTGGCCTTGTCCGCCTTCGGCTGCGAGACCAGGAACATTGCCTGATGAATCTTCTGTCCGTACGTCGCGAAGTTGGCGAGTTCAGGAAGCGCTACAAGTGGATGGTGCTGTTCGTGCTCGTCGCGATGTCGACGATCATGGGCCGGTTGTTCCAGCTGCAGATCATGCAGAACGCACGCTGGCAGGTCGAAGCCGAGCGGAACATCACGAAGGTCGTGCGCTTGCCGGCGACGCGCGGCATCATCCGCGACTATAAAGGGCGCATCATCGCGCAAAATCGGCCGGCGTATAACGTCTACGTCACGCCGCAGCTCGTCGGCGAAGAGCAGTTGAACGCGCTCGCGGAGCTCTTGAGCCTCGATGCCGATGCGAAGCAACGCTTTGCGAAACGGATGGAGAGCGTGCCGGCGCGCCGGCGTTCGCACTTCGTGCTCGCCTTCAACGACATTACGCGTGACCAGTACGCCGCGATCGAGACGCATCGCCGCGAGCTACCGGGCTTGAACGTCGTCGCGACGCCCGTGCGCTCGTATCCGTTCAAAGCGCTCGGCGCACACACGATCGGGTTCTTGAACGAGGTCAGTGCCGAAGACTTGAAGCGTCTGACCGGGCTCGGATACGGCGCAGGGCAATCGGTCGGCCGCAGCGGCGTCGAGCGCGCGTGGGAGAGTTACCTGCGCGGTAAAGATGGCGAGCTGCGCGTGGTCGTCGACGTCCAAGGGCAAGAGCTCGATGGCACGCCACATCGTGTCGCGCAGCATGCGGTTCGTGAAGAGCCGACGCCCGGCCTCGATCTGCGGGTGACGCTCGACATGGACATGATGCGTGCGGCGGAGCGCGCTTTTCGGGGGCAGCCTTCAGGCGGCGTCGCAGTCGTCGACATCAAGACGGGGCGCGTGCGCGCGCTGTACTCGAAGCCCGGTTACGACTTGAACGAGATGGGTGGTGGCCTGTCGGAGTTGCGTGCGAAGGAGCTGTTCGAAAACCCGTTCCGCCCGTTGATCGACAAGACGACCTACGAGACGTATTTCCCGGGTTCGACCTTCAAGCCGATCTCGGCGATCGCTGCGCTGCAAGACAGCATCATGACGCCGTCGGTCCACTACGACTGCCCGGGCTACTACGAGCTCGGCCAGCGGCGGTTTCGTTGCAGTCACGTCCACGGCGACACCGACATGCGCGAAGCGATCACGCAGTCGTGCAACGTCTACTTCTACAAGCTTGCAGAGCAGGTCGGGATCGATCGGATCGCCGCCTACGCGCGCGAGTTCGGCCTCGGGCAGAAGACCGGCTTGGGCATCAACACCGAAGCGAGCGGCTTCGTGCCGACGCGCGACTGGTACGCGAAGAACCACAACAACAAGTACCACCTCGGCTTTACGCTCAACACCGCGATCGGCCAGGGCGACACGCGCGTGACGTTGATTCAGCTCGCGATGTTGTACTCGGCGATCGCGAGCGGGGGCGCGCTGTACGTGCCGCAGCTGGTCGAGCGCGTCGAGCAAGCGGACGGTTCGATCGTCGAAGAGTTTCCGCCGCGCGTGCGCCGGCACATCAACGTGGACCCCGTGCACATCGCGCTGATCAAGCAAGGTTTGCTCGGTGTCGTGAACGACCGCGAGGGCACCGCGTACGAAGCGCGTGTCGAGGGCGGTGTGATCGTCGCGGGTAAGACCGGTACGGCCGAAGTCAGCAAGCACAAGCTGAACCCGCGCGAGGATCCGCGGCGCGAGTGGTACAACCGTCGCGCCCACTCGTGGTTTGCTGGGTTTGCGCCGGCGGATAACCCCGAGCTCGCGATCGCCGTGATCGTCGAGCACGGCGGTCAGGGCGGCAAGTTCGCTGCTCCGATCGCGACGTCCGTGCTGCAGGATGCGCTCGGCGGCGGTGATCCGAACAAGAACAAGCCGCTGTTGATTTCGAAGAAACCCTGAGTGGAGAGGTCGGATGGCGCTTCGCCGAGGCTTTCAAGATCACTTCGACTGGCCGCTGTTCGTGACCACGGCAGCGATCTCGGTCGTAGGCGTAATCAACCTGTATAGTGCAAGCAGCGCGGCCGGTGGTGCGCTGCGCGACGTGTACATTCAGCAGATCTACTGGCTGACACTCGGCGCGGGTGCGGCGGTGCTCGTGGCTGCGGTCGACTATCGGCACTTCGAGCGATTCGGCTGGGTCGCCTACGGCGTCGGCATCACCTTGCTCGTGCTCGTGTTTTTGCTCGCACGCGAGATCCGTGGATCCCAACGGTGGATCCCGATCGGATCGTTTTCGCTGCAGCCGAGCGAGCTGATGAAGTTGTTTTTCATCATCGCGCTCGCGAAACACTTGCATAACGATCCGCGGACTGAGGGCCGAACGCTCAAGGACCTGATCATCCCGGGTCTGATCTTGCTGTTTCCCTTGATGCTGATCCTCGCGCAGCCGGATCTCGGCACTGCGCTGATCTTGGTCTTCGTGTTCTGCACGATCATGGTGCTGACGCACCTGAAGTTTCGCTCACTCGCCACGCTGGTCGTGACGCTCGCGGCGAGCGCGCCGATGGCGTGGGAGTACCTGCTGAAGGACTACCAGCGCGAGCGCGTGACTTCGTTTCTCAATCCGGAAAAAGACGTGCTCGGCAGCGGCTGGCACGCCTATCAAGCGAAGGTCGCGATCGGGAGCGGTGGGATTCTCGGCAAAGGGTTCCTGCAGGGCACGCAGAACCAGCACAAGTTCTTACCGGACCAGCATAGTGACTTTCCGTTTCCGGTTTGGGCTGAAGAGCACGGGTTTCTCGGGTCGGTTGTGCTCATCATGCTCTACATGGTGCTCGTGCTGTGGGGCATCAAGATCGCGTCGGAAGCGAAGGACCGGTTTGGGGCGGTCGTCGCGGTCGGCGTGTCGGCGCTGATCTTCTGGCAGACCGTGATCAACCTCGGAATGGTCTGTGGTTTGCTGCCGGTCGTGGGCATCACGCTGCCGTTGTTTTCGTACGGCGGCTCGAGCGTGCTTACGATCATGGCCGGCATCGGTTTGCTGATGAACGTGTCGATGCGGCGCTTTCATTTCTGATGGCTGTCACGTCGCTGACTGTTCAGTGACAAAACTGTGCCGGCGTCTTGTTGAATCGCGTTAGCAGCGGGGGAATCGTGCTCCTGCTGCTCTGACCGCGGATCGATTTACCGAATCGACGTAGTTGCGAAACTGCTCCGCTGTCGGATTGCGCGCTTCATTCGACGTCCTGATACCGGAGCACGCGTCGCGGGGGAATCGTGGCGGTCTGTTGCGTCGCCACGCGCCCGCGACGCGAACCTGACGTTTCGCCACGGAGGCACCATGACGACTAAAAATGCGCGTCGACTAACGTTCGCGACGACGCTTACGCTGATTTTTGGTTTGGGTAGTTTGGGCTGTAAAGACGACGACGACGACATTGATGCGACTGGTTCGCGGAGTTCTGCGACCGGCAACAAGCACAGCTTCCAGCTCGTCGAAGCGACGATCGACGACATCCATGCCGCGATTCAATCCGGCGAGATGACGTGTGAAGACATCGTGAAGGCGTATATCGCGCGCGTTGCCGCGTACAACGGCCCGTGCACCCAGTTGATCTCGCAGGCAGGCGCGGACATCGACGAAGCGACCGGCGCAGTCCGCGGCGGCGCTGCAATCAAGTTTCCGACCACGACGGTCGCGGTCTCGGAGATGCTGCCGGATCTCGACAAGTACACCGGTCCGCCGATCGAGCTCGGTCGGATGGAGCCGACCCAGTCGGATCCCGAAGTCCAGATGCAATACGGCATGCTCACGGGCATTCCGAATGCCAAGCATGTGAACGCGCTCGAGACGGTCAACATTCGCGGCGAGCGTTCGGTCACGTGTAAGGGTGAGTTCGACAAAGCACCGGCGGACGGGGCGCTGCCGGAGGGCGCGCCTGCGGTGTGCGAAGACTTCCGTCAGATGCCCGATGCGATCGAGCGCGCACAAGAGCTCGATGAGCTGTACGGCACGGACCCGGACCTCGACGCGATGCCGATGTACTGCGTCACGTTCTCGGTGAAGAACTGGTACGACGCGAAAGACATGCGGTCGACGGGCGGAAACGACACGAAGTTCGCGATGGATGCGCCGCCGGACGACTCCACGATGGTCGCAGAGCTGCGCGACAAAGGCGCGATCATCATGGCGAAGTCGGTCGCGAGTCAGGTCGGCAATACGAGCAATAGCGGGCCGGTGATGGCGCAGAAGTTGTTCGTGCCATCGACCGACAACGCACGGAGCACTTGGGGTGGGACCGCGTGCACACCGTACGATACCGAGCGCTCGCCCGGCTTCTCGAGCGGTAG
>DASRXR010000133.1:0-6931 GCA_035687405.1 Polyangiales bacterium | reverse complement strand
TGCGCCGTACGCAGTCATTACGGTCGGCTTTCGTGCGATCTACAGCTTGGCCGGATTCGGTGCGAGTGGCTCCGGCATGTACGTCGATCCGGTGAGGCAGCCGATTGCGTTTCTCGGTGCGTTTCTCGAGCGCGCGCCGGTGCTGATCCTCGGGCAGTTTTTGTTTCCACCGGCGGAGGCGTCCGTAGTGGCAACGCCGCTGTGGGCGGCGATCATTCTCGCGGTCGCTGCCGTGATGGTGGTCGTGCTGATACTTACGCTCGTGCCGCTGCTCAAGAACGATCGGATGGCGCGGTTTTGGGCGGCCGGTGCGCTGTTCTCGTTGATCCCGGCGGCGTCGACCTATCCGCACAATCGCCAGCTGTTGTTCACCAGCTTCGGTGCGATGGCGCTGATCGCGTTGTTGTTCAACCTGCACATCCTTCAGCTCGGGAATCGTGCGGCGACGTGGATTCTCAAAGTGTCGCGCGAGTTTGGCGGTGGGCTGATGTTCACGCACCTCGTGCTCTCGCCGCTTGCGTTGCCGATCGCGACGGTCGGTGTGTTGCTTGCGAATGCGTTGCAGCATGCGCCGGCGAGCATCGGTGATGAGGTTGCGGGGCGTGATTTGATATTCGTGACTGCGCCGGACTACTTCGCGGTGAAGCTGGTGCAGTTGGATCGGCGGATTGGGCAGAAGCCGTTACCGAGGCGCATTCGTGCGTTGGCGTTCGGGTACGAGACGGTGACGGTGCATCGAACCGATGGCAAGACGCTCGAGCTCGACTATGCCGGTGGGATCTTGAGTTTGCCGTTTCTCGAGCTCTATCGAGATCGGCATATACCGATGCACGTCGGGGAGCGGGTGGAGTTGCAGGGTTTGAGTATCGAGGTGCTCGAAGTGATGCCGGATGGCCGCTGTAGCAAGGCGAGATTTGTGTTCGATACGCCGCTCGATGCCCCGTCATTCAAGTTCGTGTATTGGCGAGACGGAGGCTTTCAGCCATGGACGCCTCCGCCGGTTGGAGCTTCGGAAGTGATGCCGGTTGCAAGTTTGGCGTTGGGTTTGAGCTGAACGGGAGTGTCGGCGGCTGTCGGTGGCGGACGGCGTCTCGCCGTGCGGGCTGTCGGCTGTCGGTTGCGACGGCGTCTCGCGTGCGGAGCGGCGGGTGTCGGGTGGTGACGGCCCTCTCGTGCGGGTCAGCTGCTCTCGGTTGATGACGGCCCTCTCGGGCGGGATCATCGCGCTCTGGACACGCCGGCTTGCAGATTGCACCGGTTCAAGTCGCTTTCTCTACGGTGCAGCAAGCCGGCTCACGCGTCGTGCCAACGAACAGTATACGCGTCCGGCGTTGTCACGACGCGACGGTCCCGAGCGCGACGATCCCGCCCGAGAGGGCCTCGCGTTTGAGCGTTGCACTTTGAACGTCGGTAGCGAGTGCGAGATCCCGCCCGAGAAGGCCTCGCGTTCGAGTGTGCTTCGAACGTTGGTCGAGATCGGGATGCGGAGCGGCGCGCACCAAGAGCTGACGGGTTTAGTATTAAGCGTTGGGCGTCGTCGTGTTCTGTCACGTTTGTAGGCTTGGTAAGGGGGGCGGGATCGGTGGCGGGGACCGCGCGATTTGCAGGTGTCGTGCGTCGTGAATGCGACGCCGGTCGGATGCGTTCGGGGCGAATGGAAGCGTGGTGATCGCCAATCGCGTCGTCGGGATGGATACGTCACAGGGCCGCGGCCGCGGGTCGTCCTCGTTGGACTCCTGCCAGCGCGGCCCGTCCATCCGTTGTCGCGCAGCTCATCGCTGGTTGCCATTTCCACCCGGTCCAGAATGCAGCGCCGATCGGATGCGTTCGGCGAATGGAAGCGTGGTGATCGCCAATCGCGTCGTCGGGATGGATACGTCGCAGGGCGGCGGCCGCGGGGCGGCGGCCGCGTTGGGCTTCGGGCTGACCTGTCCATCCATCGTTGTCGCATAGCCCATCGCTAGTTGCCGTTTTCACCCGTTCCAGACCGGGTTCGATTGTTCTGTGGCGTACTGTTTGATCTTTTCGCTTCGCGACCCTGCTCTTGACGTAGTCACGACCGTAGTCCCTCTCCGCCAACAACGCGTTGTGCACTCGACACATCAAACTGAGGTTGTCGAGCGTCGGTGCACCACCTTTTGCAAACGGCACGATGTGATGGAATTCCAGATCACGTCGCGTCCCGCACCCCTCGCCACACTTCCGTGCCGATGACTGTGCGCCCGACCCCGGTATCCAATGCTTCCGCGGTCGCACCGTCAGCGCGAAACGCTGCTTCTTCCTGTGCGCGATCAGAAGAACGAGAGCCTGCTCGATAATCGTCGCGAGCGCACCGTTTGGAACCTGATCGCAGCATAGGTCTCGTGCTTCCTTCAATTTGCAGTGCAACGACTGACTCGCCGTGAACTGGACTTTGTACCGTCCCTCGCTGAGCGGGACTATGACGGCAAGCGTGTCTTCCGCGAAGCGCGAAGGAACAGATGCGAGCAGCGGCACGCCGCCGGAAGGCTGGGCCGCGAGGTGCAAAGGAACAGGTGCGAGGGGCTGCACGCCGGAAGGCTGGCCGCGAGGTGCAAAGGAACAGGTGCGAGGAGCGGCGCGCCAGAAGGTTCGGCTGCGCACGGTTGTTGGGGACTCGTGAGCTGAGATGCTAGCTGCAGTGAATCCACGGGATTGAGCTGCGCGCGACCCGCCCGTTGCGGTTCCTGCGGCGTCAGGTTTGAGCGTGGTTGCGGCAAGCGACGCATTGAGTCAGCGACATCCGGTACGGGGAAATGCTTTGCGATCAATCCCTTCACTTCTTGCTTCGACTTGAAGCACGCTTCTTTCAATAGACAGGTGTTGGATGCCTTCAACACGGGCGCGAGTAGTCTCAGCGCAGTCATATGCAACTCACCACGCGCGAGCATCTCGAGTGCGTTCGGAAACTGGCGTCCGATCCGCGCGGCCTTGATTCGCAAGTCTGCCTCTGACTCCGACATGTGGAGTGCTCGAACGCAGTAGTCGAACATCGAGCTGAATCCTTGATCGCGATACAGCCTGCGAGCATCCACTTCACCGAGGTGCGCGAGAAGCCGCGCGCTCAGTTCGCGATCTTCTCGAACACATCGTGAGAGTTTGGAGATCAGCGCTTCATCACTCAGCTGCTTCGCGTGTTCCAGTTCCTTCATGACAGCCCCCACCGTTCAAAAACAATCTATAGCACCGTGTTTTCGAGCATCTGAGGATGCGCTGTGTTCAACGAACTGCTTCGAGTACGCGCTGCAAATCAAAATTCGAATCGCACGACCGCACGGCGCAACGTCGGTGCGGCAATCGATGTCGAGAATTCGAGATGCGAATCTTGTCGAGTGACGTCGCGAAACACGTCAAGCCTTCGCCGAGAAAAAACAAAGAAAATGTTTTTCCGCAACTGACATCGAGTCTGTCCGAAGACTCTACTGAGATTGTCAGATCACCGTGCTCAATCATGTCTCGACACCGTGCGGGGCTGGCGCATCAGCAAGTTCGTGCGGGTCCGCCACGCGCAGCTGTTGGCGGCGGCGCACGATCTGCGACGAGTCGCGCGAATCGTACGCGCCCCAACGATCGAACCCGGTCTGGAACGGGTCCAAACATGATCCGCATCCGTTGCGAGGACGTACCGTGTGGCGTCGGAGTCGGCGTCGCAGGCCCCGAGACCTGTAAGGCTCTGCAGTTCACTGGCGCCTCAGAACTCGCAGTCGATTTCGAGTGCGCGCAGGTGAACTTGGGGCCGCTCTGAGCTGCTGGCGTTGCTCTCGACTCGATGTGGCGAAGTTGACGCGGCTGTGCGCCGGTGTCGGCTCGTCGTCGCCCTCTCGAGCGTTTTGATGGCTCTGATCAGGGCGCTCTGCCTACGTACTTGCGTAGAATCCTAGAGCCGACACCGCTTTCACGCGGGGCCGTAACCCGCATGAAGACAGGCGTGGACGAGAGCAGGATCGAACCCGAGGTCGTCACAAACGACACCGCGCCGGCACCGCCCGCTCCAATGGCCTCGGAGCCTCCAGCCGACAGCTTCGATGCACTGCTGTCGACCTTGCAAGCGTACCTCGAGCACGCGCCACAGCTCGATCCCGAGAGCCGTGCCGAGTTTTGTGCCGATGCTCATGGAATTGCACTCGCAGCGCTCGATGCCGCGACGGATGACGAAAAACGCTCGTTCGTGTTGAAGCAGTGGGCCGAGCTGTGCATCTGGGAGTCCGAAGGCCTGGACGACCCCGACCGCATCCAGCGACTGCAACAATCGGTGGCAAAGCTCGAGCAAGCAACGCTGCTCGACTCGAGCAACATCGGCGCCCACAAGACGCTGGCTCGCGCCCTCACGAAGCTCGCCGAACGCGACGATCGTTACGGCGCGGCCTACACGGTGTTCGAACGCGCCAGCATCTCAGCGCCGCACGACTGGCGCGTCTGGCACGACTGGGCGCAGGCGCTGACCGAACAAGCGACCCGCGTGGATTCGAATCGCGCTCGGGAACTGCTGAGCGAAGCCGCACAGCTCTTACAGCGAGGTAGCGACACCGTCGCGGAGCCCGAGGCTCGCGCACGCTTGATCGACGATCGCGGGCTCACGCTGCGCGCGCTCGCACAGCGCAGCAGCATGCCCGACGGACTCGCACACCTCGAGCAATCGCAGCTCGAGTTTCAACGCGCGACGGAGCGCGAACCGACCCTCGAGCCGGCCTGGAGTCACTGGGCGGAGCTGCTGCTCGAGCAAGCGAGGCTGGCCAGCTCCGAACAACGGCTGCAGCTGCAGAACCGCGCGCTCGAAGTGCTGTGGCGCGGAATCCAAGCGATCGGCGATGCGAAAGCAGCTAGCCGGCTTTCGATCCAGCGCGGTCAGGCGTTGATCGCGATCGGCTTACACGGCGCGGCGGACGAGAGTAACGGCCGATTCGAGGAAGCGGCTCACGAGCTCACACGAGCCGCCGAGCGCGATCCGTCGAACGTGCGCGCGCTCCAGGTCGCTGCAGAAGTGTGTAGCGTGCGCGCGCGCTTGGCCGAACCGAAACGCGCGCGTGAGCTGCTGCATTCCGCGCTGGCCACAAATCAACGCGCACTCGAGTTGGCAGAGCAGCAGCCGCCAGAACTCGAGACGCGTGACGCACAGCGCGCTCGCTTGCATTGCCAGCGCGGCGCGATCTGGGAATCACTCGGTGAGCAGAGCCGAGGTCGCGCACGCAAGATTGCATTCGAGCAGGCCGAGCAGGAGTTCGAACGCGCACCCGGCGTGAGCTCGAAAGACGCCGAGACGCTGCAAGCGACTGCCCGCTTCTTGTGTACCCAAGCGCGTTACGCAGAGCCCGAACATGCGCGCGAGCTCGTGGAGCGCGCGAGCGAGTTGTTGTTCGATGTCGCGGAGTCCGCGAGCGACGAACAAACGGAAGCCGAGTTACATCACGCGTACGGGCTCACCGCACTCGCGCAGATGGATCTCGCCTGGGGCATCGGACGAGATCTGATCTTGGCGAACGCGACGATCGCGTTTCAAGACGCGTGCAGCGCACGCCGCACGTTCGTAACGGCGTGGCGCAGCTGGTCGCGGTTGTGTAGCGACTGCGCCCGGCGCGACGGCTCGCTCGAGAGCGCGCTCGAACAATTTCAAGAAGCGGACGACGTGCTCGATGCAGCCGTGCAGAGCGTGCCGCTCGGCGAAGGCACGGCGGCGCTTTTGACCGAGCGCGCCGCGATCTTTCTCGCACAAGCCAAGCGCGTGCGCGGCTCGGAGCGGCGGCAGTGCTACGAGCGTGCGATCGCCTGCCTCGAAGAAGCGACACAGCTCGCGCCGGCGCTCGCGGAGGCTTGGCAGTGTTGGGGCCTTCTGCTCGCGGAGCGGGGTCACTACGATGCGACCGTCGACTCCGCCGAATGTTTCAGCGGGGCTCTCGAGCGCTATCAGCGGGCGGCAGACACACTGCCGCTCGATCAGCGGCACCGAGTCTGGATCGAGCTCGGGCGTGAGCTCGGCGCGTTTGCGCGGCGTGACCCGGACGGTGCGAGCGCACTGGTGAACGACCTCGCGGAGCGGCTCGGGATCGCAATGCGCGAGATTCCGAGCCAGCGTGCCGAATACTGCCTCGCGCGCGGAACTCTACTGCGGGATGCGGGGCGGTTTGCCGCGGCAGAGTTCGACTATCTGCGCGGGCGCGACGCCGGCGTGCCGGTGCGCGAATCGCTAAACTGTCACTATCAGCTGTGCTCGCTCCTCGAAGACCGCGGACTCGCGAAGCGGGAGCACGGGCGATTGCGGCGAAACTACGAGCGCTATCTGCGCACGCATGCGCCGCGACTCGATGCCGAGATCGTCGGCCAGTACGGGCGCTTGCTGTACGAGCAACGCGGCCCGACCGAGCCCGCCGAACTGCAGCTGGCAGCGGCAATCGCTCTGCGTCCGCCGGCTGCGTATCGCTTCGAGATGTTGCAAGTCGAGCTCGCGCGGGAACGTGCCCGAACCGATCCGCGTACAGTCGCGGCACTCGGCGTGCGACTCGAGGCCGCGCGAGAAGAGCTCGAGACGTCGGACATGGAACCCGCACTGCGCGAGCTCCAGCTGGGCAAGCTGGCGCTCTACCGCGCCGATCATGCCCGTGCACGCAAGCACCTCGAGACAGCGCTCGGGCTCGACCGCTGGAGTGCGCCGGCCTGCGAGCTGCTCGGCCTGCTCGCGCTCGAGCACAGCCAGTACGAACAGGCTTGCGAGCTCCTGTCGGCTGCGCACGAGCTCGCCCCACGCGAGTTCGAGATCTTGCCGCTCCTCGCCACGACTCTCACGCGGCTCGGTGAGTTCACCGATGCGGAGCTCGTGTTCCAACGGGCGATCGCGACCGCACCGTTCGATGCGCTGGCCATGTTGGCGTGGGCTGACGCGTGTCTCAGTCGCACGAGCACGTCGAGTCACCCGGAGCTT
>DASRXR010000132.1:0-7406 GCA_035687405.1 Polyangiales bacterium | reverse complement strand
CCCCCCGCGACCGACGCGCGTGTTGATCATCGGCCCGACGTTCAGGTCACCCCGCTCCCAGAGCGAGCGCGCTTGTTGAAAGACCGCGATCTCATCAGTCGATTGAAAATGACCGCGCGTCAGAAGCACGTAGAACGGCAGGACCGCGAGAAACACCCAGAACGAGATCCGAGGATTCATTTTTCCTGCGCAGTTCTGGCTCGCATCGATCCTACAGAAGTCATGCTCGTGCGAGCGAGTCGACGAAAGAGGAGGCAAACTGCCGCGCAAACGCGACCGTACACAGGCCCTTCCAGGCGGGCAAGTTAGATCACTCGGCGCGCACAGCCGGACTTGTTCGTGCCTCTCCAGCGTTGTGACACGGTGCGAGCGCCGGGTTGTGACACCCACCACGGCATACTGCACATTCCTTCCCTGGGACCGGCTTGCCCCGGCGACACAGTGCGCGTATTTCGCTGATCTCAGCTGGTTGGACAGTCGTGACCGAACTCTCGCCGTTGCCTAAAACCGGGGATTTGATCGACGGCAAATACCGCGTCGATCACCGCATCGGCAGCGGCGCGATGAGCGTCGTGTATCAGGTGACACACCGCCTGACTGAAAAGCGCTTCGCCTTGAAGTGGCTCCTGCCCGAACTCGCCGCAGATGCCGATTTCGCACAGCGGTTCCTACGCGAGGCCCAGGTCGCGGGCCGCTTCGAGCACCCGAACGTAGTCGAAGTGTACGACGTTGGCAGCTCCGAGCGCGGCTACTACATGGTGCTCGAGCTGCTGATCGGCGAATCGCTGCACCAACGCATCCTGCGCGTGGACGAGATCCGTTGGTCCGACGCCTGCCGGTTGCTGTTGCCGTGTCTGCGCGCCGTCGCCGAAGCACATGACCACGGCATCGTGCACCGCGATCTCAAGCCCGGGAACATCTTCGTCTGTACCGCGACGAAGAATTCGGCCGAACACACGAAGGTGCTGGACTTCGGTCTCGCGAAGCTCGCGCGCATGCCGGGCGAGCCGACGTTGATCGGGACGCGCAGCGGCGTCGTGATGGGCACGCCGAGCTACATGCCACTCGAGCAAATGCGCGGCGAGCCGATCGACCATCGCGTCGACATCTTCGCGCTCGGCGTGACGCTCTATCAAACGCTGTCGGGCCGACTGCCGTTCCAAGCGGCGACGCTGGGAGATCTCGTGTTGGTGATGGCGAACGAGCCACCGGCTCCGCTCCAACGCTGGGCGCGAACGATGCCCGAAGCCGTGAGCGCGGTTCTGAACCGTTCGCTCGCGCGCGATCCCGAGGATCGTTATCCGGACATGCATGCGTTTCTCGACGCACTCGCGCCATTCGTGCCGCCGGAGCTCAGTGTCGAGCCGCGCAAGAGCGCGGACAAAGTGGCTCCGGTGGCCGCGAGTGCAGCTCCGGACAAGAAGCACACTCGAGTCCACGCAAGTGACGCCGCACCGTCTCGCCGCCGATGGCTGCTGCCCGCGTTGCTCGCGATCGGGCTCGGGCTCGTCGCAAGTCTCGGCATCTTGCACTACGGCCGGCAACAATCCGCGACGCGCGAAGCGGATCACGCGAGCGCGCCAGAGCAAACACCACCCACGCCTATGCCGCCACCGGCTGAGGTCGGGAACCAGCCGCCCGCGGATCAACCCACCGAGGTGTCGCCAGTGGCTCCCGAAGTTGCAGCGCCTGAACCCGCAAACGCGGAACCGCAACCGGATCCTGCGAGCTCGACGGCAGAACGTCCACCCGAGCCTGCGCCTGCTCCCGCGCCGACCGAGCTCGAGCAAGTGCAACCCGAGGACGCACAACAACGTGCTAGCCGCCAATGGCGGCAGACACATGCGTTCGTGTCGCCCCCGCCGACGGAACCGAGCGTCGTACAACCGCCACCGCCCGAAGTGAAACCGGTACCAGTGCAGCCCATGCGCCCTACCCGTTTGCGGCCGATGCACCAAGACGAGTTCTGAGCGCGCGTCACGAGCCTGTTGCATTCGAGCATTGTGGGATCGCGCGGCAGCTCCTACGCTTCGGGCCCTTCAGACGCGAAGGACCGAACCAACGTGAACATTCAAGGCAAACTCATCGGTGTCACTGGCGCGAGTGGGATGCTCGGCGTCTACATCTCGCGCGCGCTCCTCGCTGCGGGTGCTCGAGTTCGCGGCGTCGTGCGAAACCCTCAAAAAGCGGCATTTTTGGCGAATGAAGGGGTCGAGTTCGCCAAAGCCGATCTCGAAGATCGCGACTCGCTCACCGAAGCCTTTCGCGGGTGTGACGCGGTGATCGCCAACGCGGCGCTCTACAACAACTCGAACCGTCGCTGGGACGACAACTTTCGCGCGAACAAAGTCGGCACGGAAAACGTGTACGAAGCTGCAGGCGCTGCCGGCGTGCCGCGCGTCGTGCACATCAGCACGTTCGGCGTCTATCGCTGGTTTCCGCTTCCGGAGTCGTTCAACGAGAGCACGCCACTCCTCGACGGCGAACATCGCAAGGGCGGTGCGTATCGCGCGACGAAGCAGTTGAGTGAAGCGCTCGCCTTCGAGTTGAGCGCAAAACACGGCATCGCGGTGACGGCGTTGCGACCTGCGGGCATTTACGGTGCGCGCGATCAGAATCTCTTGCCGACGATGCGCAAGTTGATGAGCTTGCCGCTCATTCCGGCGCCCAAGCTTCACTTTCCGTTTGTGCATGCGGGAGACGTCGCGAACGCGGTGGTCGGTGCGTTGCGAAACGACGCGTCCGCGGACAAAGCGTATTTGATCGCGGGCAGGGACGAGTCGGTCGAGAGCTTCATGCGTGCCTGGAAGACGGTGACAAACGCGCGCGGAGCGCTCTTGCCGTTGCCACTCGGGCAGGGCTTCCGAGTCGACACATCGTTGGCCGAGCGAGAGATCGAATTCTCCAACCGCAGCTATGAAGCCGGCTTAAAGGAAACCTTCGAAGCAGAAGCTGCGTATCGCGCAGCCGGCTTGTCGTAGTAGATGACGCATAGGCTCGCATGTCCTTGCTAACCCAGTGTTCCGAGGTGGAGGGTTTGATGGGCAAGAAGAAGTCATCTAGGTTTTTCGTGGGTCAGCTCGAGCAGCGCGCTGCGATCGAACCACTGAATCCACGCGCCGCTCGAAGCAAAACGAAGCATGGCGCAGGCACGTACGAGACGATCTACGACATCCCTCACAACGGAACTGCTGGACCGTGCACGCCGGAACACTCACCGGATTGGGCGTGGCCCCAATGCGAGGAAGGCAGCATCCGCTGGCGGGTTGCCAAGGTTTGCGAACGAGATCCCAAGCTGAAGGCGACGAAGATCGCGCGCGCGGTAGGCGTTCCCTACTCCAAACTTCAGAACCGGCTCAAGGCACTAGGGACTAGCATCTCCGGTATTCGGGATGAGGTCCGCCGATGGATCATGCTCAGCCAGATCGTCTATCCGTGGCTGCGCCTCGACGACATCGCACAGCATCTCGGCTATTCGCAGAACGTCGGACTCAATAGAGCCTGTGCACAGCGCCTGATCGGAGAGATTCCGCTATCGAGGTTGCGCGAACAGACCACGCGAGCTACTCGCGAGAACGGTCTCTCCCTCGCGACGTTCTTGATCACGGGATTCTTTTTCGGGCACCCCGAAGATCCGATCCAAGACTTCGGGTTCCGCTACTTCGACACCGAAGTCAGTGTTCCCCCAAGACGTCATTGGTCGTCGCGCAAGCATCGACTCTCGCTCGCGCGCAACTACTTCGGGCAAGCCACGTGGGACCTGCAGCTCAGCGATTGGCAGCGCGACCTACTGCTCCACGTGCTCGTCACACACCAAAATGGCCTGCTGAATCCTGGACGCGCGCTTCATCACCTCCCGAAGGAACGCATCTTCAAGGAGTACGCAGCCGCAATCGGTGAGACGGGAGCGATACGTCTCGAGAAGTGGAAGATGGGGACGTACGGTCGCCGCATCCTCGAGTTCCTCGGGGACTATCTCAACACGATCGCGCCGCTGACGTACGAGCAGGAAGAAGCAGCGACTCGCCTGATCAACGACGGCTTCATGGACTCGATCCCGGACCTCGAGATGGGCCCACGACTATGGTCGGAGACGATCGGTAAGCTAACGCGAGCAGACGGAAGCCGGCTCCTGACGCAACTACAACTCGAGATCTTGCAGGACAGGACGAAAGCCGACCAGTTGCGAGAGCGACGCGCGACTGAACTGGGCCCGCGCAAGATCGTTAGGTTGAACCAGCTCCGGAAGTGCAGAAACTTTCTCAAACAGCAGGGCTTTCCGTTGAGTGAGGCGCAGCTTCACGAGCTGGAACGCAGTTCGCCTCGCGTGCCGAGGGGGCGTCTCAACATCTACGATCCAAATGGCTGGCGCCGCGACTTCGGTCCGCGGGGCGGTCGAGCTGGACGGACCGTCCTCGAAGAGCGGCAGCTGGCAGTGATCGACGCCGATATCGAGATGCGAGAAGCGTTGACTGCCGCCGCGTAGGCGGGTCGCGAGTTACTCAGGAGTATACGCGAATTCTGCCGGCCTCTCCGTAGCGTGAGCGCAGGACGGCGTTTGGGATCACTCAGCCGTCGTCCTGCCCAAGCGAATAACCAAGTCGGAGGCGTGCAATGTCAAAACCACGACCGCGTCGTGTTCAGCGGCGTTCTGCCGTTCTCGCACTGGTGGGAGGCGTACTCGCCGCCGTCCTCACCGAGGTATGGGGACGACTGCGCGGTCAACGAGCAATCGCGCAGGAACGAGCGCCGGCGCAAGCCGGTGCAGCGACTGACACCAACAGCGCTGTACGCGCGCTCGAATCCGGACGTCCCGAGTTCACACTCGAGAAGCGGAAAGAGTTGGTCTACTTCTTCGACGGCGAGATCATCGAAGAGTTGGAGCTGCCGAACGAGGAGAAGGAAGCACTGATTCTCGTTCTCGTGAGTCAACAATCAGGCTTGGCCAATCCGGAGCGCGCGATGAACCCGCGGCCAAAGTGGCAGGATGAAGCGGAGATCGCGGAGACGATCGGTACGGGCAAGGCCGGGCGCTTCATGCAACTGCGTCGGATGCAGCCCGCGTTCGCGACGCTGAAAGACCTCCGCCGCGATCTCGAGAGCCCGGGCGCTCCGATGAGCGAAGCGCAGTATCGAGATCTCCGTGCGTTGATGATGCGCGACGGGAACATGGAGTCCCCTGTTTACGAGTCATACTCACGGGACGACTATTTTCGGGCGCACACCGCTTGGCTGATGGACTTTCGCCGACGCCTCCACGTGCGGCGCGCTGAGATTCTCACGCCGCTGCAGCTCCGAGTCCTCGAAGAAGAGGACGACCTCTGCAAAACATTCGAGAAGGCGCGAACCGAAGGAACACAGCCGCATCTCGTCCTGTCGGATGCGAACAATCGCGCGTACGCACGCCGCGGCTACGGGAGCCTGGTGGCTCAGCTCAACCTGCCCGAACGAGAGCTCGACGCACTGCTCGCTGTCTTGGGTGCTCAGTCCTATCGAGACGTGTTCCGGCTGGGTCCACGAACAGATACGAGCTCGGAGATCGAAGCCGTGATCGGTCCCGAGAAAACTGCGGAGTTTGAAGCACTGAAGCAAAGCCGTACCATCCGAAATCGCAAAATGTTCGGTCCGCAAGTCGGGCGATGACATCCTCGTCTCCTCCGGGCGCCACGCTCGTGCTCGAACGGCACATCGCTGCACCGCTGTCACTCGTGTACGAGATGTATCGGCTCGCACAAGTACGCGAACCCGACAGCGATCTGCTGGCGTTCGCGCAGAAATAGAACTGAGTGCGAAGCGCGTTCGCGATGGGGTAAAGCGCCTCGCGCAAGACGAATGTGTAGCGTCATCTGCGCATGCGTCGCGTTCGCAACGGCGGAGTACGCCCGCGAAGCATGGCGCGCTACTTGCGTAACGCGGGCGCAGGACGAGCAGGTCGAGCGTGTTGGCATCGAACACCTGGGTGGGTGTCACGCCGGCACGTTGCCGACTCGCCGATTGGCAGCGCTCAGCTAGACAGCCGAGCGCATGAGCCGAGGAACCATGAACATGAATCGAATCGTCGCCATGCTGGTTATTTTTGCAGCCGCTGGCTGCAAGCAAGCGGACTCGGGGACCGAGAACGCGCCTACCGTGCAACCGGCAACCCCAGAAATGCACGCGGACACTCCGAAGGCGGAGAGTCCGAAGCCTATGGGTGCGGACAAGACTGCCGCGGACGCACCGGCAGACAATACCGCGAAGAACGCGCGAGACCGCGACACCGCGGCGCTCACGCCACTCGACCAAGGAGAGAGTGAGGGGGATCGCACGATTACCCAGCACATCCGAGCCGACGTCGTCAAAGCCGACGACGTTTCGATGGACGGAAAGAACGTCAAGATCATCACGCTCGATGGTGTGGTGACACTTCGCGGGCCGGTCGAAACTGCGCGCGAAAAGAAGGACATCGCGGCGATCGCGAAGCGCGTCGACGGCGTCAAGCGCATCGACAATCAACTGGAAATCGCAGCCAAGTAGCTCGGAAAGAATCGAAACATGACATCGAAAAAAGCAGTAGTCGGCCTCGTGAATAGTCACAGTGACGCCAACCAAACGGTCGAAGCCCTCGAGACTGGTGGCTTCTCCAAGAACGACATCTCGGTGTTGTTCCCGAACAAGGAAGGCACTCGAGACTTCGCGGTCGAGAAGAACACAAAAGCGCCCGAGGGTGCAGCCGCAGGTGCGGGCATCGGCGGGACGATCGGTGGAACTGTAGGCCTGCTCGCCGGCATCGGCGCGCTTGCCATCCCGGGGCTCGGTCCCTTCATTGCGGCAGGGCCGCTCATGGCTGCACTGAGCGGTGCGGCCGCCGGCGCTGCGATCGGAAGCCTTACGGGCGCGCTCGTCGGAATGGGAATCCCCGAGCTCGAGGCAAAGGTCTACGAGGACAAGATCAAAGGTGGCCACATTCTCGTCGCCGTCCACGTCGAGGACGACCGTGAGCGCGAGCGCGCCAAGAATGTGTTGAAAAACGCAGGTGCATCGGACATCTCCGTCGCCGGGGAAAAGACTGCTTCGTCCTCGCGCGAGGAGTACGCGAAGCCGGCTGGAACGATCTGATCTAGCGTCGCAGCCGTGCCGGCTCCTCGTGCTGCCCCCAAGGCATATTGATCTACCGATCGCGCAGGGCTTCGCCTTCGTGGTGCCCGCGCGTGAGCGAAGGAATACTCCTCGTATTTTGAGCTCGCGCGCGGGTGCCACGGAGGCGAAGAACAAGCGAGCGGCAGGTCAATACGCCTTGGGGGCAGCACTAGTGTCGGCACGGCTGACACTCAGTCTCGAGACAGCACGGCTGCATGCCGCGGTAGCTGCACCGAAAACGTCGTGCCGGTGGCTTCGCTCGAGTCGACGACGACGAAGCCGCCATG
>DASRXR010000131.1:0-2814 GCA_035687405.1 Polyangiales bacterium | reverse complement strand
GCACCGTCGCTCGAGTGCGGGTTCTTGAGGTCGAGCGAGATCGCGCCGCTCCACCCCGTAGCCTCGACGATCGTCACCGTTCCCTGCACGTCCGTGCGGCTCTCACCGGTCTGAACCGCCGCATCGACGTCCTTCTCGGTCGCCAGTATGGCGCGCGGGCGCGGCCACGGGCCGATGATGTCGATCTGGATCCCGTGCTCCTTGTCCGCGAGCTTCAGGCGATGTCGATCCTCGACCTTCGCGATCTCGGCGCAGGTGACAGCGCGCTCGAACACGTAGATCGTCGACACCGCGACGTTCTTGCCATCGGCAGCAGTGCGCGCTGTCGCGTTGACCTCGGTCATCAGTGCGGATTGCGCGACGAATGGCTGACCATTGATCGATCCTGTCACGGTCGGTGACGCGGGTGTCGTGGGTGTTGGCGGACGTGCGGAGCACGCCCACGCGAACAAGATCGCGATCGTCATCAAAGCTCTCATGCGGCTTTCTGGGACGGCATACTCTATTCGGGCGGCGCGAATCTCGCGCCACCACAAATTTTGTAGAACGCCGAATGGCCATGTTGTCGAGATGAGCCGAACCGACCCGGATCAGCGCAGTCTCGAGGCGCTCCTCGCCACCGTCGATTGCGTGCGCGTGGTGCCGTTCTCGAACTTCGTCGTCGGCCGTGCGCCGCAGCCGATCCTGGTCGACACCTCCGATCCGCGATCGCTGGCGGCGTTCCGCACCTGCTTTGCGATCGTCGAGGACCCGGCCTCGTTCGGCCACTGCATGTGTCCCGGCGATCCGTTCATCGAGCTCTACAGCCGCAAGCGCCTGATCGCGACGATCGGTTACCACCACGGCGTCTCGATCCGCTGGGACGCGTGGACGTGGGACGTCATGTTGAGCGAGCCCGGTCGACTGCTCGATTGGATGTCGGAGCATGGCGCGCCCGGACCTCGCGCCGCGGTGGAGGAGAATCGCCGCCGCAGCGAGGAAACCGATCGCGATGCCCAGCGCTGGCTCGCGGCGATGCCCGCGGCACTTCGTCCGTTCTGGGATCAGCTCGAACCGTTTCCCGATGCCAACAACTACGAGCCGTCTCTCGCAGCGCTCCGTACAGCACTGCCGGCCATCGACGCGCAGATCCTGGCGCTGCTCGCGTGGTTCGGATCGGGCGTAGGTCCATGGAGCGGCTTTCCGTCGCACGAGTCGGTGGCGGAGGAGCTGCTTCTCCACTTCCCGCCGCAGGCCGTGATCGACGCACTAACGAAAACCACACCGATGGATGCACAGCTTGTCGGCGCGAGCCGGTTGTTCGCCGGGTGGAGCTTCTCGCAGCGCCACGGTGACGACGGGCTTCGGCTCGTTCCCGCAGCGTTGAAGCACCAGCTGTTATTCGCCGCAAAACGTACTGCAATCGACGACAACTTCGACCGTGCGAGGGCGGCGTTCGGGTAATCCGCGAGTAAGCGTCCGAGATGATCCCACACGATGTGAGGAGCGCGCCGAATTTCGACGGTTGATACGCGAAGACGAAGCGCAACTCGAAGTCATGCCGCTCGAGGTTGGTGCTGACATGAACTTGTACGCGATCGATGTTCTCGTCCATTCGGACTCGCGCAAGGTCGCATGATCGTTCCCCACCACTTCACACCACTCATCTGCTCCTAGCTGCACCTTCGTGCACTTTCAAGCTCGCAAACCGTCGAGAATCACGAGCGCCAGATCGCCTTGCCAAGGTTGACGTCGAGGATTCGAATCCCATCTCCCGCTCGATAGTTAGGCGATAGCGTTCGCGGGTCGCCCACCCTCACACCACTTTGGGGACTGCAACCCAATGCCGGTTATTGTTTCGTTCTCGCATCCGATGCGCCATTGGCGCCCATATCGCCTGAGGTTCATCGAACTGCGGCGATCGCGAGGGCAAAACCAATCGCCGCCAGCGCGTCGTACGAACCGCCGCGCCAGGTCATCTCCGGCGGACCGTCGCGGTACGCCGCGACGTCGCGCGAGATGATCGGGTTCTTCAACGTGTCGGCGCCCGGATTTTGGTGATCGAGAGCCTCCGGCGGCACGGTGGCGACATGATGGTGAGAGCTGGCACCGCGCATACGCGACGAGCCGCCGATGGTGCACGACGTCAGGACTAAAAGCGCGAGCCGCGTCTTCATGTTCTGTAGGTACAAACGGTGCTCGTGGGCACTTCGTGACGCGAGGACGTAACCCATGGGAAGTCCTCACCTTCGCTCTCGCCTTACATCGGGGTGCCCAACGAGCGTCATCACAGCGACAGCAACTGGATGCCCTCGACGACAACCCGCACTGGGCGAACTCGAGCACGTGCACAACTTCGGGCCGTGAGGCGCGAGGTGTGATCTCTCGGGACCGAGCTGTGACACCGCAGCAGTTCAAGCAGAACTGAGTCCGAAGCAATCAACCTGCGAGAGGGCAAGTTCCACGGAACTGCCTTTCCACTGAAAGCAGGCAGGTCAGCTCAGCCGTCGTCTTCATCCGCGCTGACGATGTCGACGCGTCGCCGTTCTGGTGGACTCAATTGCAGGCGATCGTCACCCGTGGGGGCTCCGAGTCGACGAAGCCCGACATCGGATCGTCCAGGTAGCGAATGCTCAAGGTCAGGTCGACGGCCTGCTGGCATAGCGGTATCAGGTCGGCGTTCGTCGTGCCGACGTTCACCAGGTTGACCAACAACCGCTGATCCGGCTCGAGGTCGAGGCTTCCCTCAGAACATGTGGCGAAGCGCGACCGCCCGGAGCAAGGGAGCGCGAGCCTCAGAAAGTAGCTGGAAACGGTGTGCTGCGGCTGCATGAG
>DASRXR010000130.1:0-2580 GCA_035687405.1 Polyangiales bacterium | reverse complement strand
GTTGCGCCACAGCAGCTCGAGCGGCGTGCCGGTGAGCGCGAACGGCACCGCGACCGTACGAAAGCTCGGACGTTTACGAACGATGTGTTGCGCCACGATCACCGGCACCGTCGCGAGCAGCGCCGTATCGTCCAGCGCGGGCGTGACGTGCCCGAACGTAGGCACCGAGACGCGCACACGCCTTTGCACACCAAAGAAGTCCTCGACGATGCCGCGCAGGTCGCCGTTGTACGAGACGAGCACGTGGTCGAGCGCCAAGTATTCCTCGCGCGTGATCTTCTTACCGAGCTTGAGCCGTCGCGAGTCGTAGATGCAGGTGAAGCTGCTGTGAAAGAGCGGCAAGCGCTGCACGTCGCTCGGCAGCTCATCGGCGACGGTGATCGCGACGTCCACCCGGTTGTTCGCGAGCGCCTCGGCGACGGTGCGGAACTGTACGGGCACGATGATCAGCCGCATCCGCGGCGCCTGCTTCTCCATCGCCCGCAAGAGCGGCGACAGCAGCCAGCCTTCGCTCGAGTCCGCCATCCCAATCCGTACGATCCGATCGCTCGTCTTCGGATCGAACACGGCCGGCGCGGTCGCGGCATCGACCAGCGCTTGCAGGTGCGGGCGCGCCGTGCGCAGCAGCCGCTCCCCGCGCGCGGTCAACGCGAGCCCGCGACCGGCTCGCACGAACAGCGGCGCACCGACCGCGTTGGTCAACCTACGTAGCGCGGCGCTGACCGCCGGTTGCGTGAGATAGAGCCGGCTGGCCGCTGCCGTAACGCTGCCCGCTTCTGCGATCACGACGAACACGCGCAGCAGGTTCAGGTCGAGGTCTCTCGCATAAACTGTAGTCATGGCTGCCATCCATCCTATTCACTGGATGTGTGGATGGCCAGGACCCAAGCTCAGCCTATGACCACGCACGCAACGACGAAACTAGGCGCGACCGGGCCGGCGGTGTTTCCGCTGGCGCTTGGCTGCATGGGGACGAGCGGGATGTACGGCGCGACCGACGACGCCGAGAGCGTCGCCGCGATCCAAGCTGCGATCGACGCCGGCGTTACGCTGATCGATACCGGCGACTTCTACGGCATGGGCCACAACGAGCTGCTCGTGCGCGAAGGCATCAAGGGCCGGCGCGAGCGCGTGAACGTATCCGTGAAGTTCGGCGCGCTGCGCTCGCCGAGCGGCGCGTGGCTGGGCTTCGACGGCCGGCCTTCGGCGGTGAAGAGCTTCGCCTCGTACAGCTTGAAGCGCCTCGGCGTCGAGGTGATCGACATTTACCGGCCGGCGCGGCTCGACCCCAACGTGCCGATCGAGGACACGATCGGAGCGATCAAAGACTTGATCAAGGAAGGTTACGTGCGCCACATCGGGTTGTCGGAGGTCGGCGCGAGCACGATCGAGCGCGCGGCGCGCGTGCATCCGATCGCCGATCTGCAGATCGAGTACTCGCTGGCGAGCCGCGGCGCGGAAGCAAAGATCTTCCCGCAGCTCGAAGCGCTGGGGATCGGTGCCACGCTGTATGGCGTGATGTCGCGCGGGTTGCTCACCGGCAGTACGCCGCAAGGCAAGAGCGACTTTCGCGCATACTTGCCGCGCTTCACCGGCGACAACCGTACGCAGAACGATCACGTCGTCGACACGCTCAAGGCGTTCGCCGAGGCGCGCGGCATGACGACTGGACAGCTGACGGTCGCCTGGGTGCTCGCGAAGAAGCCGGGCTTCGTGACGCGCTCGGCGCGCTCGAAAAGCCGCTCTCACCCGATGATGTCGCTGCGCTCGAAAAGCTCGTGCCGGCCGATGCGGTCGCTGGCTCGCGCTACGGCGCCGAGCAGATGGCGCACTTGGACAGCGAGCGCGCTTGAGTTAGCAGCCGTCGTCGACGCACATCCGGCCGTCGGCGCCGGCGTTGTCCGGGCAGATGTCCTCTACCCGATCAAGATCTGCAGCGGGGGGCAGCAGCGTATCGTTTTGATCGAACTGGATCACCGCGCGGTCGATGTCGCGCAGCGTGACCTGGGCCGAGTGGAGCTGAAGCACGTCATCCACGCAGCTGTTGACGAGTAAGCTCAGGGTGTACGGCCTGCTGCATTCGTCGCGGTCGCCGGAGGTACCGCTCGCGATGTCGTAGACGCCGATCGGGATGAACACGAGGCGAGCAGCAACATCCAGAAGATCGCAGCCGCAATCTTCGTCATGGTGCGTTCAAACAGCTCGCGTCGACGCAAACGCGACCATCGGCTCCCGCGTTGTCGCGGCACGTGCCCTCGCCGTAGATCTCCTCGAGCGAGGCCTCCGGGGGGATTGCAGCCGCACACAGCGTTAGGCATCCATCGCAGATGTTGATTGGATAGAGAAAGGGATTGAGGTCGACGTCGCTGCCGCCAACCGTCCTGCCGTACACGCGAATCTCGGCATGGACTTGCATGCCGTCAAGAGCATCGAGCTGCTCCGCATACGCAGCTGGTATCGCTTCGATGGTGATGACGCCCGACGAAGGGGCGTCGTCACGCATCGGGAAGATCGTGCTGTTGCCGACGACCAAAAATGGGTTCGGTAGCAGCGCATCCTCGAAGCGGTCAAAAGCGATCG
>DASRXR010000129.1:0-3182 GCA_035687405.1 Polyangiales bacterium | reverse complement strand
AGGAGAGTGCTCGCTGTTGCGGCGCATAAGCGAGGCCACCATACTGGGCCTAAGTCGACGTTGCGCAGACTCAGGAGACGCTTGCTTGGCACGCCTCGCAGACCTGATGCCCGCATTCCTTGGCGAGATCGAAGACCTCGTTCGCGCGACCACACGACCCATGCTCGCCGACCAGCTCCGCGACCTCGAGATCTTCTCGCACTGCACCTCACCGTTTTCGACGGCTTTGAGAGCTTCAAGCCGTTAGGCACACTCGAACGAACGCACCGCTCATGCACTTCGATTGGGATCCAAGCAATCTAGCCAAGCACGGCGTGTCGTTCACGGGGGCCGCGTCGGCTTTCGGCGACACTTTGACGCGAATCATCAGTGCTAGGCTGGCGAGCCGACGCGAACGGCGGTCCTATGAAGAAGACCAAGACTAAGAAAGACACCGAGATCGAGATACGCGCCGAGTACGACTTCTCGAAGGGAGTCCGTGGCAAGCACGCGAAGGCCTTTGCGGCGGGCTCCAACGTGGTCGTGCTCGACCCCGACGTTGCGAAGCGATTCAAGACGTCGAAAGCGGTCAACAACGCGCTGCGCGAGATGCCGGCCAAGGCGAAGTCGGCGCCGAGCTTTGAGTTGCAGCGCACGAAGGCCCGCTGAGCGATTCGGTTGAATGGTCAGCATACGCGGCCCCTTCGCCCCCCTCGATCTCGAAGTGGAGCTCGTTCGCGCTTCGGGACGCACGCAGGCCTACTCGATCGCCCGGCGCCGCGCAGCTTAGCGGTTCAGCTCTCGAGGGGCTTCGTTGAGAAGCAGCCAATACATGCCGAAGCCTTGTACTGCCGCGGCGAACCGCTCGAAATTCACCGGCTTCACAATGTAGCTGTTGACGCCCAGCTTGTAGCTCTCGACGACGTCGTTTTGCTCCTTGGACGATGTCAGCACGACCACCGGGATCGCCTTGGTCCGCGGGTCGCCCTTGATTAGCCTGAGCACTTCGAGCCCGTCTACCTTGGGCAGCTTCAGGTCGAGCAGGATGACTTTGGGGCCATCCTCCAGCCGACGGCCCGCGTACGCGCCTTCACAGAACACGAATTCCAACGCTTCCGCGCCGTCCCGAGCGATCTGGATATGGTTCGCGAGGTTGGCCTTCTGCAAAGCGCGCAGCGCGAGCTCGAGATCCTCTGGCGTGTCCTCTACGAGCAATATTTCTACTGCATGGGTTGCGGTCATAATTCGATTTCCGGTTCGAGTGTGAAATGGAAGGTGGCGCCATGCCCCTCAGTCGCTTCGGCCCATATGCGGCCACCATGGCGCCGGATCACGCGCTGCACGATAGCCAGGCCGACGCCTGTCCCTTCGTAATCCTCGGCGCGATGAAGCCGCTGAAAAACACCGAAGAGCTTGTGCACGTACTTCATGTCGAAGCCCGCGCCATTGTCGCGAACGAAATAGGTATTCGTTCCGCGATCGCGATCGCATCCAGCCTCCACGATGGCTGGATGGCACTTGCGCGTGTACTTCAGCGCATTTGAAAGCAGATTGAACCAGACTTGCTTCAATAGGGCCGGATCGCCTTCGCACGGCGGAAGCTCTCCGATCCGGACCTCGAGCTCCCTTCCGTGTGCTGACTCCTCCAACTCCGTCAGTGCCGTGCGCACCATGCTGTTCGTATCTACGCACCGCTTCGTCAACGATTGCCGGCTCACGTGCGCAAAGGCCAATAGATCGTCAATCAAGGTAGCCATCCGCTGCGCACCCGCGCGAATCGTCTGCAAGTAGCGCTTCGCTTCCGCTGGAAGTTGCGGTCCGTAGTCTTCGATGAGCGCTTGCGAGAAGCCATCCAGCGTGCGCAACGGGGCGCGCAGGTCGTGTGACACCGAATAGGAGAACGCCTCCAGCTCCTTGTTCGCCTCCTCCAACGCCGAAGTCCTCTCGGCCACTCGCTGCTCGAGCTCGGTGTTTAGCTGCTGGAGTTTTTCTTCCGCGGATCTGCGCTCCAGCGTCGCCCAGCAGCGCTCCACGACGTCCTGAACGACGGCGATCTCGCGCGGCTGCCAAGCCCGTGGAGTTGTTTGATGAACAGCCATCATCGCCCGAAGGGCCCCATCCTTGATGAGCGGGCAAGTGATGATCGCCTTGATGCCAATGGCGTTGAACATGTCCGCTCCTTCCGCCGGCGAAAGCTCCTCCTCTACATTGCGAATGATCAAGGTCTGGCCGCTATAGAGCGTAGTCACGGCCCGCGGCCCAAAGAGCGAAAGTTGGTAGCTGCCCACGGTGCTTCGGCAGCCGTCGGTGTAGTCGTGCAGGATGCTGAACCGCTCCCCGTCTTTCTCTACATCGGCGTAAGCACATCGGGAAACGTGCAGGTGCCCGCCTAGCATTCGCGCCGTCACGGCCATGATTTGCTCGGGATCGATCAGCGTGCGCGTCGCCTCGGACAGGTCGTTTAGAAAGCGAAAGTGTTTTTCGCTCTCCTTGCGTACAGTGATGTCGCGGTAGTTGACTGCAATAGCGCGCACCGCGGGATGCTCGAGCAGGTTGGTGGCGACACAATCCATCCACGGCCACGAGCCATCCTTGTGCCGGACTCGCACCTCAGCGGTGAGGGTCAGGCCTGGGCTCGTCGCCAGTGGGCCGAAAAGCTCACCCACTCGAGCGACGTCATCCGGATGGATCAGCTCGAAGCTGTTGCGGCCGACCAGCTCTTCCGGGGTGTAGCCCAGCACGCGGATCACGGACGGGCTCTCGTAGAGGATTACGCCATCGACCGACAGGAGATGAACGGCGTCCCATGAATGCTGCTCCAGCGCAGCGATGCGGTCCTCGCTGGCGCGTGCCGCTTGCTCGGCCCGTTTCCGCTCGGAGATGTCGCGCAAGACCTTGGCCGCTCCGACGATCCGCCCGGAGTTGTCCTGCAGCGGGGAAACAGCCACGGAGAGATTCGTCCGTTGGCCGTCTTTGCGCATGCGTACGGTTTCAAGGGCTTCTACGCGCTCACCGCGCGCCACCTTCGACAGTACGAGCGTCTCCTCGTCGGCGCGTTCGAGAGGAATGAGCATCAGCACCGACTTGCCAACGACCTCGTGTGCGGCGTAGCCGAGGATCCGCTCCGCGCCGGGATTCCAGCTCGTGATGGTCCCTGCGAGCGTCATCGTGATCACGGCGTCTCCAGTGGATCGCACCACCTC
>DASRXR010000128.1:0-6710 GCA_035687405.1 Polyangiales bacterium | reverse complement strand
CGCACCGCAATGCAAGACTTCACGGACGACGCTCGGATTCGCGAGCTGTACTACCCGGAGACCGAGCAGCTGCTGATGCGTGCGACCGGCGCCGAGAAGGTCGTGATCTTCGATCATGCGAAGCGGCTCGACGCGACTGCGCCTGGCGATGCCGGTGCACCTCCAGTTCGCGGAGTGCACTGCGACCAGACGTTCGTGTCTGGTCCGCGCCGCGTGCGCGATCACCTGTCGCCCGAAGAAGCCGAGGTTCGCTTGCGCGGTCGTCATGCGATCGTCAACGTGTGGCGTCCCATCGGCGCGCCGGTCTACACGGCACCGCTGGCGCTGTGCGATGCGCGCTCGATCGCGCTGGACGACATCGTCCCAACGGACTTTGCGGCTCCGGGCAAAGTAGGCGAGGTCGCGTTGTTCAAACCGAACGACGCGCACCGGTGGTTCTACTTTTCGCAGATGCGTCCGGACGAGGCGTTGCTGATCAAGATCTTCGACTCGGCTACGGACGGGACCGCGCGGTTGTCGGCGCATACGGCGTTCGATGATCCTGGGGCGCCCGCGGATGCTCCGCCGCGGCGAAGCATTGAAGTGCGCGCGCTGGTGTTTTGGGCGCAGTGAGGTGGTCGCCGTCGCCGTCGCCGTCGACGTAACGTCAACGTCAAGGCTGGATGTGGACGATCACTCCTCCCAAATGATCCCAGCGTCCTCATCCGGCCCGGGCATCACTGCTATCGGGCCGGAGTCGGACGGCGCCGACGTATCCAGCAGGAAGGCCACCACGTAGTGCGTGATGTCCGAGCCGTAACAGGTGAACTGCAGCTCCACGAGCGAGCTCGCCGGCCACGTGCTCGCAGCCAACAACAGCGTGAACGGCCGCTCTGCGGCGGAGATGTCGAACCAGTGCATCGCATGGGTGCTGACCACCGACACTCGATAGTTGCCCGGCACGATCGGCGTCGGCGCTAAGACCGTGAAGCGAATGTCGTTCGAGTTCCCCATCCGCACCCATTCGGCACTCGCGGTGCTGGGATCGATCGCGTTTTTCGCATCGCACTTTTCCAACCGGGGCTCGAGCGCCGGCTGATTGCTGTCCGCACCGGCGAATCCGATCGGATCGCTACGACCAGCATCGGGTGCGGCTGGCGGCGGCGGTCGCACGACCCCGGAGTCGCTGCCGCCGTGCGCTTCACCGCACGCGGCGAGCGCGAGCGCAACGACGAGCGTCCACCCCTTCGAGAGAGCCCCCACCGCAGTTTGCCTGGCATGTCCTCTCTTCAGTCGCAAGAAGGCAAAAGGTGCCTCTCGCAATTCAGGCCATTGTCGCGCGAAAGCCCAAGCAAATGGCCGGTCGAGTGCGCCGTTCTCTCGTCGAACAGCCACCGAGGGTGGGCCGAGGCTGGTGGGCCTGCTCGGCTGGTCGTGCGAAAGGATTCTCATGCGGTGCCTTCCCCTTCTACGAGCCGGCGTCCTCCTGGCACTGGGTCTGGCCGCATGTAGCGCGGACGAGGCCGCTCGAGGCACGGCAGGCCCCAATCCGGGCGCGAATTCAGGTGGTTCGCTCGCACGCGTCGACAACCCGATGGCTAGCCTACCCACCGGGAGCAATCCGACCGGGGTCGTCCCGATCATGCCGGTGACCATGAACACGGGCGGCACGTCGTCGCCGGGCAATTCCACGTCGGCGCCAGTAAAGCCCCACGATCCCATCTCGATCGACCAAACCGGCGCAAACAATCCAGCCGGCGTCCCCGATGCCGACGTGAAGAAGCTGATCGCCGGTGGCGCCCCAGGGGCGCTGAAGTGGTTGTACCCGTACGACGGGACCGTTTTTCCGCGCGGCTTACTCGCTCCGCTCTTGATGTGGGACGGCCCGGCCGCAGACGTCGTGTACCTCCGCATCAAGTCGCAGAGCTTCGAGTACAAAGGCGTGCTCAAGGCCGGCGCCGATGCCGCGACGATGCTGGCGCCGCAGCTCACGATCCCACAGGACATCTGGGTGAAAGCGGGGCAGCAGACGAACGGCAAAAACGATCCGTTCACGCTCGAGCTCACGGTGCGCGCAGCTGGCGCCGTCTCCGGCCCGATCAAGCTCACGTTCAACCTCGCGCAAGCGACCGTCAAAGGCTCGATCTACTACAACAGCTACGCGTCGAAGTTGCCTGGTGCAGCCATTGGCGGCAACGTGTTGCGCATTCCCGCCGGTGGAACCGTCGAGTTGTTCAACTCGATGCAGTGCAACGGCTGCCACTCGGTCTCCGCCGATGGGTCGAAGATGCTCTCGCAGATCGACCTGATGGGCGGAGGCAGCGCGTACACACTCGTGTCGGGTGGACCGGCGAATCCGCCCGGGGCACCGGCAGGTCCGCGCACCTCGTACGGTGCGCTGTATCCCGACGGTTCGAAGTACTTGTCGACGACGACGTCGACTTCGGTCGGTCACGCAGAGCTCGCCCAACCGGTGGGCGCTCCACCGCAGTCCGCGCTCTACGACACGACGACGGGGCAAGAAGTGCCGAACACGGGGATTCCGCCGGGCGCTCTCATGCCGATGTTCTCGCCGGACGGAACCAAGCTCGTCTTCAACGACGTCGCGATCAGCAACGCGTCGGGCCTCGCCGTGATGGACTACGACGTGAGCGCGCACAAAGCATCGAACTATCGCATGTTGATGACGGACACCGATGGCACACGTCCTGGCTGGCCGTTCATGCTGCCGGACTCGAAGGGCGTCGTGTTCGTTCGCACGATCAGCCCGGACTTCTCAGCCAACGGCGCTTACATCGGTGCGGGCGCGTTCGCGGCGTTTGCAGGACCGTTTGCAGATCTCGCGATGGCGCCGATCGCAGGTCCACCCTCGGACCTGTTCATGGCCGATGTCGCGACGGGCACTGTCGTCTTGCTCGCGAAAGCCATGGGCTTCAACACGCCGCAAGACGCCACGAGCGGCAACACGTATTTGCCGTTCCCCGACGACGTGGCGCAGAGCTACTTCCCGACGGTCGCTCCGATCGCGGCCGGCGGTTACTTCTGGGTGTTCTTCGACAGCATCCGCCACTACGGAAACCTCGGCACGCAACGCCAGCTGTGGGGCTTCGCGATCGACATCCAAGCGAACGGCAGTTACACGACCGACCTCAGTCACCCCGCGTTCTATCTACCCGGACAAGAGTTCGGCGCGGGTAACCACCGTGCGTTCGCGGCGCTCGATCCGTGCAAGCGCGACGGCGACTCGTGTACGAGCGGCATCGATTGCTGCGGCGGCGCGTGCACGTTCCCGCCGGTCGCGGCCGAGTTGGTAGAGCCGATGGGGACGTGTAATCCACCGCCGGTGAACACTTGCGCGAAGCGCGACGAGAAGTGCGCGACGGATGCGGATTGTTGCCCGCCCGCGAGCAACGAACCGCCCAACGCTTGTATCGCCGGCTTTTGCGCCTTCGTCCCGCTGAACTAGCAACACCCTGCAGCTCATGGCGTCAGCAGCCGACAGCTGCATACACCGACCGACCTAGATCGGCCTGTCGGGTGGACGGCCCCCGAGCGACCGCGCACGATCGAACTCTATCGTTCGGGAGAAGCGGCCGCCGGCACCGGTGTACGCAGTTTTGGAGGCCGAGAAGTATGCGGACGTTCCGCTCGCTGGCGACGCTGGCGTTCCTGTTCGTGGTCAGCGCTTGTGGTGGTGACAAGGGAAAAGACCCTCCGATCGCCCCCGGCATGTTCGACAACCCGGACCCGATCACTGCCGGAAAGAGCGGCGGTGAAGCCGGCAACGGCCTTCCACCCGGAACCTGCGCCAACGGTCTCGTCGTCGCCACCCGCGTCGCGCCTCGCGTCGTGCTCGTCCTCGACGGCTCGTGCAGCATGTCGACCAACTACCCGGCGAACGGCGCCCAATCTGCCTCGCAGTGCACGAACAACACGAACGGTCGCTGGGCCGCGTTACGCAGAGCCCTGGTCGATCCGCAGAGCGGCGTGGTCACGAAGCTGCAGAGCGCCGTCGAGTTCGGTGTCGTGGTGTTTGGCACTGCGCCGACCTGTCCGATCCCAGGCGAGCCGGTGCGCCCCGCGCTCCGCAACCTCGCGACGATCGAATCGAACGTGCCGCAAGTCCAACCCGGCATGTACACGCCCACGGGTCCTGCACTCGACTGGGTCTTCGAGAACTTGATCGAAGCGACCGGGCCCGACGACCGCAAGGGCCCGCAAATCGTGATCCTCGCGACCGACGGCGAGCCGAACTCGTGCGGCGGCGGTCGCAACAACCAAGTGATGACGAACTATCAGCCCTCGATCGACGCGGTGAAGAAGGGCGCGATGCTCGGTGCGAAGACGTACGTCATCAGCCTCGCCGACTCGAGCGGTCCGTTTCATGATCACTTGCAAGAGCTCGCGAACCTCGGCAATCCGGCAGCGAACGGCGCCGCGATGTTGTACGAGCCGGCGTCCCCCGATCAGCTCACGAACAACTTGATGAGCCTGGTCGGCGCCGCCGTCGGCTGCGAGATCGAGCTGAACGGAGCGGTCGAAGCGAGCCAAGCCTGCACCGGTAAGGTCAGCTTGGATGGCAAAGCGCTCGGGTGTAACGACCCGAACGGTTGGGCGCTCGTCGATGCAAGTCACATCAAGCTGCAAGGCAAGGCCTGCCAGCAGCTCATGGAGAACAACGACTCGGACATCGAAGCGATGTTCTCATGCACGGCGTTCAGGCCGGACTGATTCGAGGTTCACGCTCGTCTCCAATAGCGCTTGCAGTGCGGATAGAAGCTCGTCGCCACTGAATGGCTTGCGCAGCAGTCGATGTCGACTGCGACCCGAGAACGCGCTCGAGACGTCTTGACCCGAAAAACCGGTGATCAGCAGCAGTGGGCAGCCCGGACACTGCGCCTCCAGTGTCTGCACGAGCCTGATCCCTTCGAGCCCTGGCATGCCGAGGTCAGTCACGATCACGTCGGGCCTGGGCCCCAGCGCCAACCGCTCGAGCAGCTCCTCGCCACTCGCCACTGCAGTGACCTCACAGCCCGCTTGTTGAAGCACCTCGGCCAGCGTGCCGCGTACGAGCGGCTCGTCATCTGCGAGTAACACACGAGCGGATAGCCGCGTCGTCGCCGGGACGGGAAGCGAGACCAGGCGCGGAGTCGATCGCGCCTGCTCACTCGCTGGAAAGAACAGCTCGAACGTCGTGCCGTGACCCTCGCGAGTGTGCACTGCGATCGCTCCGCGGTGACTGCGCATCGTTCCATGGACCGCAGCGAGGCCGAGGCCGGTTCCTTTGCCGACTTCTTTGGTCGTGAAAAACGGTTCGAATAAGCGTTCGCGGACGTCGTCGCTCATGCCGCTCCCGGTGTCCGCGACCGAGATCATCACGAACGGTCCGTCGTGTCGCACGTCCGAATGAAGCTCGCGGCGTATGTGTATAGCTGCAATGCCGCGTGCCGCGGCCACGAGCCGCGTGCTCAGCCTCAAGCTGCCTCCGTCCGGCATCGCATCCTGCGCATTCAGCGCGAGGTTCAGAAGCGCGTGCTCGAGCGCGGCGGCATCCGCGTCGATGTAGAGCTGGTCTCGATCGGTGTCGACCACCACTTCGACGTTCTTGCGCAGCGTCCGCTCGAACAGAAGCGAGATGTCGTCGACCAGGCGATTGACCTCGAGCGGCTCACTGTTGAATCGATCGCGGCGACCGAATGCGAGCAGTTTTTTTGTCAGATCGGCCGCGCGCAACACCGAGGTTTGAATCAGCGCGACGTTTTCATCGACGCGCTCGAGATCGCCGCTGCGGCGCGCGATCTTCACGAGCTCGCAGCCGCCCATGATCGCGGCGAGCATGTTGTTGAAGTCGTGCGCAACTGCGCCGGACAGCTTCCCGAGCGCTTCGAGCCGGCGCGCTTGGGCAAGGAGTGAGCGCGTCTCGACGAGGTCGCTGACGTCCACGGCTTCGACGATCACGTAGCCGAGGCTGCCCGTCGCCGTGTGAAACGGCGAGACGCTGATCTGGTAGACGCCACGGGAACCGCCGGGCGACGTCAGCTCGATCTCGTGCTGACTCGAGCTACCCCGCGCTGCGCTTCGAACCGCCTCGATCAACTGCTCCCGCTGCTCATCGCGAAAACGTGGTGCGGCCGTCAGCGGCAGGCCGACCAAGTGTGCGTCTTCCGCGCCGAGCCAGCGGGCCGCGCGCTGATTGAACTGGGCGATCCGACCGTCACTGTGGAGCAAGACGAGGGCGAGGCTCGCTTGATCGAAGACGGCGTGAAACGCGAGCTCGGCTTGCGCTTCGGCTTCGCGCGCAGCTTCAGCTTCCTGCCGTTTGCGTTCGGCGTCTCGCAGCGCGCGGATCAACAGGCGCTGCGGCGCGGCGACGATGATCAACCCGAGGACGAGATAGCCGGCGTACTGCCCGAAGCTCGCAATCGCTGGGAGCTCCGGCGTCGGGGTCGTCCAGTCGAATCGCTCGAGCAGCAGCCTGCCGATGCCGGCGGCAGCCAACCCGAAGGCCGCGACTATCCCCCAGCGCAAACCAAACAGCGGTACGACCAACGCGACGAGCAGCAGCCCCGCCCAGTACGCCGGAGCCAAGATGCCGTTGAGCAGCACGGCCGAAACGATCGCAGCCGCTGCGCTCGCGCTCAGCACTGCAGCCGAGGTGAGAGCGCGCCCGGAGCGCGCCAACCAGGTCACTACACTAAACGCCAGACACGCGACGATCGATGGCACCAACC
>DASRXR010000127.1:0-2167 GCA_035687405.1 Polyangiales bacterium | reverse complement strand
CCGTACGAGCAGGCCGGGCACTTCGGGCACGAGCTGAAGCGCAGTCGGCGCTTGCTGGCGCATCGCAAAGAGATCGAGCGCTGGATGGGACACCTCGCGCATAAGGGCTACACGGCCGTGGCGATGCGCGTGTACTTCAAGGACGGCCGCGCCAAGGTCGAGCTCGGCCTCGGCAAGGGCAAAAAACACGGCGACAACCGCGAGTCGATCAAGCGTGATCTCGACTTGCGTGAAGCGCGCGACGCGATGACGCGCGCCAAGCGGTGAGCCTCCAGGCAACGGAGAGGGCGATGGCTGAGATCGAAGTGATGTTGCCGAGCGGCGACAGGGCGAAAGCGGTGGCGTGGAAGGGCGACGTGCTCTCGCTGATCTGTCCGAGCGCGTTCGCGCCGGGTCAGCCGGTCGAGCTCAAGGCGCAGACCGCGGCCGGCGGGCCGATCGGGCTGATCGGCAAGAGCGGCGGCAGCAAGAAGCGCGCGGACGGCGCGTTCGACGTCAAGCTGCGGCTGCACAGCTTGCGTCGAGAGCAACGCGCCTGGCTCGACGAGACGTTTAAGGGTTAGACGCCGCCGACTTCGTCGCGGCTATCAGAGCGCCTTGAGGACCGCGCTCTTGACCTTCTCGTAGTTGTTCTCGATCTCGATCGGGCGGTTGGCGTGCTGGCTCTCGACGCCCGGGATCTTGTTCTCGTGGTAGCGGACCTTGAAGTCGGTGAACTTGAGGCCGCTCGCGGTCGAGATCACGACTGTGCGATCGTTCGGCTTGATCTCACCGCGCTTGACCAGCTTGGTCAGCGCGGCGAGCGCGACGCCCGTGTGCGGGCAGCAGAAGGTGCCGGTGCGATCCGCCGCTGCGGTCGCTTCCGCCAGCTCGCCTTCGCTCGCTTGCTCGACCACGCCGTTGTAGCGCTCGAGCGAGCGGATCGCGCGGCGGATCGAGATCGGGTTGCCGATCCGAATCGCGCTCGCTTCGGTCTGCAGCGCGGTCATCGGCTCGAACGTTTTGAAGCCGGTCTTGTACGCCGTGTAGAGCGGGTTGGCCGCTTGCGCCTGCGCGACGCAGATCCGCGGGCGGCGGGCGATCAAGCCGAGCTCGTACATGAGATCGAAGCCCGCGCCGAGCGCGGAGACGTTGCCCAGGTTACCGCCGGGGATGATCACCCAGTCGGGCACTTCCCAGTCGAACTGCTGCACGATCTCGATCGCGACCGTCTTCTGGCCTTCGAGGCGCAGCGAGTTCATCGAGTTCGCGAGGTAGATGCCGTCTTCCTGCGCGAGCTTCTGAACGATCGCCATGCAACCGTCGAAGTCGGTGTCCAGCGCGGCGACGAGCGCGCCGTTGGCGATCGGCTGCACGAGCTGTGCGGTCGTGACCTTGCCTTGCGGCAGCAGCACCGCAGCACGGATGCCGGCGGCGGCGCAGTACGCGGCGAGCGCGGCGGAGGTATCGCCGGTCGACGCGCAGACGATCGCGCGGATCGGCTTACCGTGCTTGATCATCTGCTTCACGACGCTGACCAGCACGGTCATGCCGAGGTCTTTGAACGACCCCGTGTGACTGTTGCCGCACATCTTGATCCAGAGGTCTTTGAGGCCGAGGGTCTGGCCGTAGCGCTCTGCCCAAAACAGGTTGGTCCCGCCCTCGTGCAGCGAGACGACGCAGTCGTCGTCCAGGCCGGGCATGACCCATTCCTTCTTGCCCCAGACGCCGCTGCCGTACGGCCAGCGCGAGGTGCCCGCGCGCTCCTCGAACAGACGAATCCAGCCCGACGCGCTGCGCTGCCTGAGGGCGTCGACGTCGTGGCGGACCTCGAGAAGCTCCCCGCACTTGGGGCAGTGGTAGATGACCTGCTCGACGTCGTAGCTGCCTTCGCAGCCTGCAACGCAGCGGAAGCTGCTTCGGTATTCCATGGCGGGCGGGAGTATAGGCGAGCGGCTAAGAGAGTCGAACCGCTAAGCGCAGTTCGGGGAACACGCGACGAAGCGAGCCTCGTGAAGGGGTGGGGCCCCCGACGGCTTTGCCGGCGGGGCGGGGGGTCAGGCCAACGAACGTAGTGAGTGGCCTGCCGTCGGTCGTGCCCGCGGTACGCGGGTGCGCCCGACGAACGGCGCACGTTCCCCCGGTGATTAAGCGGGTGGAAATCCGGAACGGATTTACGACCCGATGC
>DASRXR010000126.1:0-9870 GCA_035687405.1 Polyangiales bacterium | reverse complement strand
CCAGACGACTTTGCGGGAGCGCGCGTAGCCGTAGACCTCGGTCAAGATGTCGCCCGCGAGGTAGCTCAACGGGAAGAACAGGTTGCCGGCGCCGAACGCGAAGTCGTGACCGAACAGCCTGACCTGCGTGATCTTCTGGACGCCGATCAAGTTCGCGCACAGCAGCACGCAAACGAAGCCGGCCATGATCAGGTCGTAGTAACGGTAGACTCGCGGGCCGGCAGGCTGCGGCCGAACCTCGGAGGCGATCCGCGGCTGCGCTTCGGAAGCTGTCATTCGGGGCCGACTGTAATCGGCTCCGACCGCTGCCGCTATAGCGCGCGGGCTTTGCGTTTGCCTTCGATCGCTTCCTGCAGACGTACGCGCAACGTGTCGCGATCGAATCGTCCCTTCACGAGCGCGTCCTGCGCGCCCAACTCCAGCAGCTGCGGCCGCAGACCCTCGTCCGCACCGCTGACCACGATCAGAGCCGCGTCGGGAGCCGCGCGTTGCAGCAGGCCGATCGCGTCCAAGCCCGGCGCGTCCGGCAGATCCAAGTCCGTGAGCACCACGTCGAACGTCTGCGCCTGAAGCAGCGCGAGCGCGCTCGTCAGCCGCGAGCAGTGAGCTACGTCACCGCACGCCCCGCAGTTCTTGAGAAAGTGCGTGATGAGCTGTGCGTGCGACTTATCGTCCTCGACCAGCAGTACTGACCAACGCGCCGTCGAGCTCGGAGCGGCCGGGGAAGTGCGCGCGCGGTGCTTTTCGACCGCTCCGTCGACGAGCTGCCCGAGCTCGAGCTCTTCCCACGGCTTGCGCAGCCGGCACGCGATCGACTCCAACATCGGGTCGGGCGCGAACAATGCCGATTCATCTGCCGAGGCGAGAACGAAGCTCGCATCGGGTTGCAGCGCGCGCAGCTCCGAGATCAACGCGCGTCCATCGAAGTTCGGTAGCTTCAGCTCCGCGACGATCACCGGGTACATGAAGCGGTGCGCGAGGCGCAGCGCTTGCCTCGGACGAGAAACCGTGTCGACGCGAAAGCCTCGAGACGAGATCGTGCGTGCGAACGATGCTCGGAGCGCGGAGTCGGCGTCGATGTACAAAATCCGGGTTGCTCCGGGTTCGGGCGCCGCACTGACTTCCTCGCGCAGGATGGATTGCACTTCATCCCCCAAGCTGCTCGCCAGATCGTTCTGGACGAACTCGTATGATGCGCAGAGCCGCAGCAACCAGGGCTCGCAATTCCATGCTTGCGCCCAAATTGCTGATACTTAGGCCTGCTTCTCCCGAGGCCGCGGCACATGTGCGAACACCCGCGCTTGTCAAGGTCGAGGTGGAAACATTGAGAGCAAATACCCGGGGAAACGTCGCCGTTTCCCCGGTGGTCAATCCACAGTGATGCTCGCGAAACACGGAAGCTCGGCAGTCGGCGTTGCAAGGTCACCGGCGCTGTTCGAGACTGCATCGCACGATGCCCGACACACGTTTGCCCGATCAGCGCGCGCGGCTTTTGGACGAGTTCGAGTCGGAACTGGCAGAGGGTGACAGCGCGGGCGCAGCGCAGTGTCTACGCGCGTTGCAGCGCATGTTGCCGGCGGGCGACGCAGAATTGCTGTACGCGCGCGCTCGGTTCGCTTGGGTCGAGCAAGGGCAAGAAGCCGCGCTGCCGACGCTGCAACAGGTGGTCACGCTCGATCCGCGGCACTCGGACGCGCACTACGACCTGGGGCGCATCGCGGAGCAGCAGGGCGACCGTGCAACACTCGTACGGCACTTCTTGCGGGTGCGCGCGCTCGACGCCGAGCACGATCGTGATGCCGGGCTGGGCAAGCCCGAGCACTTCGACTTCATCGACCGCGTGGCGCGCGAGGTGCTCGATGCGCTTCCGGCCCCGTTCGCGGCGCGACTCGACCACGTGCCGGTGATGATCGAGCGGCGGCCGGCGCGGGCGCTCGTCGAAGATGGCTTCGACCCGCGCTCGTTCGGCCTGTTCGAAGGTCCGACCGAAGCGATGCGCGACGTACCTGCGCCGACGCGAATCGTGCTGTTCGCGTGCAACTTGCTCGCGGAGTTTTCCGACCCCGACACGCTCGCCCACCAGGTGGAGCTCACGCTGTTGCACGAGATCGGACACTTCTTCGGGCTCGACGAAGCGGAGCTCGAAGAGCTCGGGCTCGGCTGAACGGGTTCGCGCACTTGCAGCTGTCAGCTGCGGAGGTGTGCGCCGATGCCGCCTGTGTACGCGCGAAAGGGCGCCGCCCCTGCATGCGGCGCATGGCCAAGCCATGTTAATAATCGATCTCGGCTGACGCCCGTGATTGGGCGCGGAGACTCATGCGCATCGGAATCGATCTCAACCCGAGCTTCACTTCCATCCGTCCCGTACGCCGAGCCCAGTTAGTTTTTTGTCTCGCGCTGATCGCGTTCTGCGCCGGCTGCAACGCCGTCGTCGACTTCGGCGACTTCGAGTTCGGGAAGGGCGGCAAGCGAGACGCCGGCACTCCGGACTCGGGGCCTGCAGCTGACGGCGGCGACGGGCCGGGCACTGACGGCAGTGTGGCGGGTGACGGCGGGGCCGGTGATGGCAGTGTCAGCGGCGACGCAGCGATCGGTACGGACGGCAGCGTTTCTGACGGCGGTGGCGCGGACTCGGGCGGCGCGGACTCGGGCATGAGTTGTCCGAGCGACGTCGAGATCTGCGACAACGGCGTAGACGACGACTGCGACCGGCAGAGCGACTGCGATGACGACGATTGCGCGGGCGTGGGTTCGTGTTGCAGCACGACACTCGAAAACACTCAAGCTGCGTGCAGCGATGACCGAGACAACGACTGCAGCGGCCAGAAAGACTGCAGCGATTCCAGCTGTTCGAGCACGCTCGCGTGCTGCACGCCGACCGGCCTTCCGGAGAACTCGCTCGCTACGTGCGGCGACGGCGTCGATGACGACTGTGATGGAAAGGTCGACTGCGCCGATCCGGATTGTTCAGCTTTGGCTGCGTGTTGCGGCGTAGTCACGGATGGCATCGGCGAAACCGTGTCGGCGTGTTGTACGCCGGACGGGCTGAACGAAGTCGATCATCCGAACGATGGCAAGGACAACGACTGCGACGGTTTGACCGACGTTCCGCTGTTGCAGTCCGCGTTTCCGACGCAGGGTTTGCCGGCGTCCGGAGCCGAAGTCACGTTGAACCTCGTGCCCGAGATGAATCCTGCGGCGACGCTGTCGTGCAGCACCAGGCGCGTCGGACAGCCGCAGTCGTTCGTTGCGTGTCCGCTGATGGGCGCGAGCGTAAAGCCGTTCTCACCGAGTCAGTCGGCAGACCCGTTGAACAATGGAATCTGGAGGACGCAGGTTCGCTGGGACTTCCCGGACGGCAAACACAGCTCGATCTACAACTTCCAGTACTACATTCACAACTCGCTCAACAACGTCGGGCACTGCAACACCACGCCGCCGTACCACACTGACCAGCAGTGGTTCGATCTGGCGCATTCGCGGCTCGGCGTCGGCGCCAACTGGGATGCCGGCGCGTTCAAGCTCGGCGTCGACACCTTCCTGGCGAGCCCGTTCATCCGCGTGAGTTACAAGGTTCCGATGAGCGGTACCGCTGCGCTGATCATGAAGTACATGCTCAATGGGCAGACTCCGAGCGTGGACATGTGGTCGTTGCGCCGTCGGTTTACGCTGAGCAACGGTTTGGGCACCGCGCCCGGAGGCAATAGCCCGGTCGGCACTGCGAATCGCTACCTCTTGATCACGCGCAACTACAAATCGCTGCGCAACCCGAGCAACACGACGAACTGCAACACGGCGACGATTCGAGTGCACGTGACGCACTGGAACAACACGGTCCCGTCGCGAAACCATTTCTATCGCTACGGGTGTGCCGCGATTGTCATGAACCGTGCCGGCGTCGGCGTCTGCATGGACAACGGAGGCACGGGTCCAGGGGGGCCCGTCTTCACCGCCTCGAAGGATTCGTGGGACGGTTACCCCCTGAGCTCTGATCCTTGGCAGCAGGCCAACAAGTTCATGTGGCGCAACCTGATGGAAGATACGAACGGAGGGTTGCGGAACTTCTCTCCGAAGTGCGCGACCGCGCCGTGCACCGGTGGTGCCACGTTCCTGCCGGATCGCGGCCAGTTCTCCCCGTGACATTCACGACCGCGGCCCGGATAATGCTCCTGGCCGCGGTTCGCGTTCGGCTCGCGCGGTGACGCGCTCGACTCAGCGTGCAGTGGGGACTGCGGTCTCGCTGCACGCTTTAGGTCCCCCACGTACGATGATGACCTAAATGATCCCAGCGGACCGCGGCCTTCGTTCTTCGTCCGACCTGTTTGCTCGCCTCGCGGATCCCGCTCTCTACGTCGTCTCTGCCGAACGCGTGCGCGAACGCCAGCTTGCGAGTGGTCAGCTGCGACCGCTCGCGAGTGACGGGCCGTGGCTTCAAGGCGTGCTGAACATCGAGAGCTTCGCGAGCGCACTCGCGCGGGAGGTCGGGCGCGGCGCATACCAGTTTGGAGCGGTGCGTTCGCGCGCGGCGATGATTCGCGGTGAGATGCGCACGCTGTACGTCGCGCCGCCGCTCGATGAAGTCGTGCTCGGCGCGCTCGCGAGTGCGTTCGCGCCCTGGCTCGAACACTTTCTCTCACCGCGCGTGTTCTCCTATCGTCGCGGCCGCTCCGCCCTGCGGGCGGTGGAGGACTGGCTTCAGTACCTGCGCGCGCACCGGGGTCGTAGCTCCGAGCGGCGGACGTGGGGCTTGTACGTGCTCCGGCGCGACGTGCGCGGCTACGGTGATGCGATCGCCTCGGGTCCGGACTCGCGCTTGTGGCCGCTCCTACGCGAAGCGCTTGCGAGGGCAGGTTGCGCTCCGAGCCCCGCGCAGGAAGTTTGGTTGAAGGGCGCGTTTCGACCCCCGGTGATCGACTCGAATGGCGCACAGGCGCTGCCTGAGCTCGGTATTCCGACCGGCTCCGCGCTGCAGCCGACTGCGTGCAACGTGTACCTGACGCCGATCGATCGGCTTCTCGAATCGGTGCCGGACGGCTTTTATGCGCGCTACGGCGACGACATGCTCTTCGCGCACCCAAATCCTGAGCGGGTGAAGGCAATCGCAGTCGAGCTCGATCGAGAGCTCGAAGCGTTGAAGCTCTCGTGGAGTGGCTCGAAGTGCGCTCAGCTTTATTTCAACCTAGCCGGGCGCCACCCGGCGCGAGAGCACGCGCAGTTTCGCGGCGCGTCGTCGCTCGACTACCTGGGTCTGCGCGTCGACTTCCACGGTGTGATCGGTTTGAAACACGAGAAGTCGCGCCAGCTCTTGCGCGACTTGTCGCTGCGGCTCGCGCACACCGATCGATTGCTGCGCGGAGCGGCGGACTCCGATCGGGCGCGGGATCTGTGCGCGATCGCGAATGCGTTGCTCGATCCCGTTCACCCGACCGCCAACTCGAACGCAGTCGCGCTTCGCTACCTCGTGAGCGACCGTTCGCAGCTGCGCGACTTGGACCACCAGATCGCGTTGCGCGTCGCGCAGCAGCTTTCCGCGCAGCGGGGCGTGCGGGCATTTCGCAAACACTCACCGCGCATGTTGCACATGGAGCTCGGTCTCACGTCGCTCGTTCGCGCGCGGAACCAGGTCGGACGCCGTCCTTCGCCCGAGGCTTTGGCTGCGCGTGGCTGAGCTCACGCAATGGCTCCGCAGCGAGGCACGCCGCCAGGCCGCGCGGCCGGACTTGCTCGCGGCGCTGTTGGCGGGCGGCAGCTTCGCGTACGCGCGTTATCGGCTCGGCTTCATGGCGCTTCGGATGCTGCTTCGCACGGGCATCCACGCGATCGAGATCCAGCTGCTGATCGCCGCATTCGTGCCATGGGAATACTTCGTGCCGCTCCTCGCCTATCGCGCGGTGTGCTCGCTGCTCGGCGCGGCGCACTGGGGTGCACTCGAGACGTTGCGCGAACGAGTTCGCGATGCGGTGCGTCGCCGCCGGCCCGACGAGGCGCGCGGAGCGATCGCGCGCGCATTCGGACTGACGCTGTGGGCTGCAGCAGGCCTGATCGTGGTCGTCTTTGGCACGGAGGTCGCGTCGACGCTCGCCTCGGGTCTGATCGAGCTTCGTGCGACCTACGCGCTCGCGTGCGTGCTGCGTCTCGGCTCGGACTCGGCGCTTCGCGCGCTCCACAGCGGCGTGTTTGCAGTCCGTCGCGTGCACCGTCCGCTCTGGAGCACTCTGGTTCCGGATCTGGTCGAGCTCGCAGTGATCTCGTTCGGATTCGGGGAGCTCGGCTTGTGGTCGATCCCGGTCGCGATCCTCGCCGGGGGGGCACTCGATGCCGTTCTCGCGTTCGTGTTCGTGCGGAGAGCCTATCTGCAGCGCCGCTTGCAGCTGCCCCGCGTTTGGCAGTCGCTCAGCGTGGCGCGCCAGGTCCGCGCCCACGCCGGCGAGGCAGGCTCCGGAGCGCGACACGCACTTGCAAGCGTGACGCTTCAACTCGACGGCGTGCTGCTGCTCATCCTCGCGCAGGCCGGCCAGTCTGCGCCGGGCGCAGCATCGTTTGCTGCGCTGTACTACGTGCTCCGGCCGCTGATGGCTGCATCCACGCACTGGGTGCGAACGTTCTACTTCGACTTGAAGCTCGTCGACTCGGGAGCCTTCCGCGCGTTTCGACCGCAGCTGCTGCGTTTTCTCGAGCGCCTTGCGGTCAGCTGGGCCTTCGTCCTCGCCCTGGTGACGCTCGTGCTCGCGCGCTTCGTGTTTGGAGAGCACGCGAGCTGGTCTCTGCTCGTCCTCGTTCCATTCTTCGTGGCGCGCTCGGCGTTTGCGTTGCTGCAGGTCGTCGCGTTCGGAGCGGGCGACTTGAAGCGCCTCCTCCAGACGGGCCTCGCCGTGATCGCGGGGGTCTTCGTTCTGCGTGCGACGGGTCTAGCGGGATGGGTTTGCTCGCCGCGGTCACCGCCCTTCTCGCGCTCACGATCGGAGCGTCGCGACGGTGGTCGGGTTCGCAGTCGAACCCGGCCGCTCGAACAGGGCTACTCGACTACTGCGGTTGGTTGGCATCGTTGCGCAGCACCGAGGAGTCGAAGCTCGCGGTGTTGCAAGTCGACGCCCGTTCGGCGCGCGTCGGTTCGGTCCTGCGTGGCTTACGCGTGTCGTATCCAAACGTGTCGCTCACGCGCTGGGGACGTAGGTACGTGCTTCTGGCAGCGGCGGGCGATGATCTGCCGTCCGCGCGTGCACTCGTGCTCGCATGCGGTGGCGCCCTGCAGGGCGTTTGGGTTTCAGAGCACGCGGCCCCGCTCACGCTGTTCGCGCAAGCTAGCCGGGCGAGCGCGTTGCCGAACGGATGGGGCGAGCTCGCGAGTCGCGCGACTGCGGCCAGGGACTTCGAGGCGCTCGCGCGCGAGTTCAGGGCGCGATTCCCCGGCGGTGAAATTTGTGATCTGCATCGAGGGCGCGGGCTGAGCGCACGTCCAGTGACTGCGGCAATCTTGCGTGTTCTCGTTTCGACGATTCAAGCGCGCAGTCACGGTCGTGAAGCGCGTTCGGAACGTGCACTACCGTTCTCGATCGCCGTGTTCGCACCGTGCGGGCAGGCGAGGGCGCTCTTCATCGCAGATAAAAGCGCGCGTGGTTTCGAGACATTTCGTAGCGAAGCGCACGACGCTAGCGTGCGAGCGTCGTGGCCTGAGTTGTTTGCGCAGACAGTTGCTGGCACCGAACATGGTTCGCGCGGCTCGCTGACGCTCACGTCAGCGGGTTGATCGCCCGCTCATCGTCGCGTTCCTGCTCGGAATTCCCGAAGCAGTGTTATACCCGCGACCGGTAGTCACGAGCAGTTGCAGACAAGCTCTCATCCACACGCTGAGAGCATGTCGCGACAGGCTGTTAGTGGTCCCGCTTGCAGCGCGCTTCACGGCGGCTGCCAGGAGATTAGAAGTGCAAGGCAACGATCGCATCCCTAACCGACGTGCGTGCGCGCAGCTCTGCGCCGCACTCTTAACCTGTCTCGCGTGCTCGAACCTCGTTCGCGCGCAGTCCGAACCCGCACCTGCAACGCCGCCTGCTGCGGGCGCTGAACCTGCGGCGGCCGAGACGAAGTCCGCCGACCCGCCGCCAGCAGCTGCAACACCTAGTGTTCCGGCTGAACCGGCCCCACCGCCGCCGCCACCACCGCCGCCACCCGTGGGTCCACCACCGGCGCCCGGTAGCTTCGCGGAGAAAGTCGCGTACGAGCCGCCCAAAGACGATGTGACCAGCTTGTCTGCGAGCGGCGGCGGCGCGCTCAACGGCGGTAACACGAACAGCTATGCAGTGAACGTCGGAGCGAACTTCCAGTTGATCCGGCAACCGCACGGCTTCACTGCAAACGCTCAATTCGCTTACGGCGTTGCCGACCTCCCCGGGGACGCCAACGACGATCTCGAACCGATCGTTCGCAACCTCAACGCAAAGGCGCGCTACGACTTCTTCGTGTCGCGCATGGATGCGGTGTTTTTAGCGACCGTGTTCCGCTGGGATCCATTCGCGGGCATCGACCGACGTAACCAAGGTCAGGTCGGTTACCTGCGATATTTCCTCCGGAACGACAAACACAGGTTCTGGGGTGAGGTTGGCTACGACCTCACGTCCGACAACTATGGTCCCGTCGAAGGCAAACCGGACGCCGAGTTGCCGCTCGAAGAAACCGCAGTCGTCCATTCAGCGCGCTTGTTCGCCGGCTACGACAACCAGTTGAATGCTGCGCTCACCTACCTCGGTGGGCTCGAAGCTCTGTTCAACGTCGAAGACGGGAGTGACGTGCGTCTCAACTTCTCGAATGCGCTTCGCTCCGCGATCGCGGGCAACTTCTCGCTCGAGCTCAAGCTGAATCTGTTGTTCGACAACGTTCCGGCCACACCCGACGCGAAGAAGCTCGACACCGTCGTACTCATCAACCTGCTCTATCAGCTGATCTGACAGCGGATCCTCAGATCAGCCCGGGTGCGAGGTTTCCAGCAAGGAACACGGCTCGCGCCGTGGGCTGATCTGGCCGACCAGTTGCGGCGCACGGAACGCCGCATTTTCAAGCGCGTTTCGTGACGGCACGGAGTTTGTAACAGGCGCGAGCATGCTTGAGAGTGTGCTCGCCGCGTGCCGTCGCCAAGTGCGCGAAGAACTCTTACTCGATGCCCTAGAGGCGCGTGAGGCCGGCGTCCTCGAGCGCGCGTACCTGCGCCTGTCGCCCGCAGCCCTGCGCTGCGAAGCCTGGTTGATTCGCTGGCCGCCAGGGTCTGTCGCGCCGCTGCACGACCACGGGCTGGCGCACGGCCTCGCGCAGGTCGTGACGGGGACGCTGCACGAGTTGCAGTTTGCCCCGCGCGTGAAGGTCGCCCGCCAACGCGACTGGAAGCCTGGCGCGGAGATCGAGCTCCCGCGCGGCACGTATCACGAAGTGCGAAATCGCTGTGCGCGTGTCGCCTACTCCATCCACGTGTACGCGCCTCGACTCGAGCACATGACGTTCTACGATCGTGGGGCCGGCGGCGAGCTTCGTCCGGTGAGGCAGGAGCGTGAGCGCGAATGGCAACGCGAATGGCAACCACGCACGACGGTTTTCGAGTGACGAAAAGTGCGGATGCGTTAGTCGCTCGGGCGCGCGAAGACATCGAACGCGTCACACCGGAGCGCGCGCTCGAGTGCCAGCGGGAAGGTGCGTTGCTCGTCGACATTCGGCCGGCGCAACAGCGCGCGACCTACGGCGTCGTTCCAGGCGCGCTGATCATCGAACGCAACGTGCTCGAGTGGCGACTCGATCCAACGGGCGAGCACAAACTGCCCGAGGTGACCTCACACGAACAACACGTGTTGATCCTGTGCCAGCAAGGCTACGCGTCGAGCCTTGCAG
>DASRXR010000125.1:0-9027 GCA_035687405.1 Polyangiales bacterium | reverse complement strand
GGCGGGCGCGGGTAGGGTGTTCGACACGTTGCTCGACGAGCAATCGATCTTAGGCTTCGGGCTCGGCGCCGGCCTCGCTGGGTTTTTGCCGATACCTGAGATTCAATACCTCGCTTATCTGCACAACGCTGAAGATCAGCTGCGTGGTGAAGCTGCGACGCTGTCGTTCTTCTCCGGTGGCCGCTATCGGAATCCTCTGGTGATTCGGATCGCCGGCTACGGCTATCAGAAGGGCTTCGGTGGACACTTTCACAACGACGACGCGGTCGGCGTGTTGCGCGACATTCCGGGCGTCGTAGTCGCGTCACCGTCCCGACCCGATGACGCGGCCGCGATGCTGCGCACGTGCGTCGCAGCGGCACGCGTGGACGGCAGCGTCTGCGTATTCCTCGAGCCGATCGCGCTCTATCACACACGCGACCTGCACGACGAAGGCGACGCGAGCTGGTTGGCGCCGTATGCAGCGCCGAGTGCCTGGAACGACGCGCACGTGCCGATCGGACGCGGTCGAACGGTGTTCGATGGCGACGATCTCACGCTCGTGACGTTCGGCAACGGTTTGTACATGTCACTGCGCGTCGCTCGCCGGCTCGAACGCGAACACCGGGTGCGGTGCCGAATCCTCGATTTGCGCTGGCTGTCTCCGCTGCCCGAAGCGGATCTGCTGCGCGAGGCGAATGCGACTGGCAAGGTTTTAGTCGTCGACGAAACTCGCAAGAGCGGCTCGGTTGCCGAAGGCGTGCTCGCGGCGTTGATCGACGCGGGATACTCCGGGCACATGCAGCGCGTGAACAGCTACGACAGCTTCGTTCCCCTCGGCGACGCGGCGCTCGAAGTGCTGCTGTCGGAAGACACGATCCTGCAAGCTGCGCTGAAGCTGGCACGCGCGAGCTGAGTGCTTGTGAGTCGAGCAATCGAGTCAGCTGAGTCAGCTGAGTTTCAGCAGAATCTCGGCCAGCTCCTCGGGCCGGTTGCTCGGGATCATGTGGTTCGTCGCGATCTCGTGATAACTCCACGCCGCCGGCGACGACTTCGCTCGTTCTGCTGCAGCCCAGAACGCCTGTGCGCCCGCTGCGTCCGGCGCTTCTTTCGTCGCCTTGATGTACGTGCGCGTGAAGCTGAAGTCCTCGAGGCGGCGGCGCAGGCGCACGGGTTCGACGAAACATCCGACCGGATGCGGCACCCGCCGCGCGTCCGAAAACGCGGCTTCCGCGGGGTCGTCGTACGTGCGCGGGGGCGGTGGCACGAGCCACATTTCACCGAGGGCAATCGTCATTTGAACGTCGCGACCCGCGCGCGCGACCAATGTGTCGCCGTCATCCGGCACGAACGCGTCGAGATAAACGAGGTGGCGAACACGCTCACCGATGTGCTCGAGCGCGCCGGTCACGACGAAACCGCCGTACGAAAAGCCGAGCAGCACGATGTCAGTCAGGTCTTCGTACAAAATCTGGTTCACGACATCACGCACGTGAGTCGAGAGATTCACTTGCGGGCTCGCGAGGTGCACACGTTCGCCGATGCCGGTGAGACTGGGCGTGAAAACCTCGTGACCGGCGCGGCGCAGGAGAGGCCGCAGTTTGTGAAAACCATGGGCTCCACTCCATGCGCCGTGAACCAGTACGAACGTCGTCATCGTCAACCTCGGCTAGAACAGCCGCTGAGTGTACTGTTCCACGCCGAACTTCGCGACAGAATCACTTCTTGTCGTATTCGTCGTGACGCTGCCACCACTGATAGGGCGGGCTCTGCGGCCGGCCTTCCGGCGTATCCTCCCAAAGTTCCTGCCTGCCGAGCGGCGTCAGATCGAGCAGCGACCAGATCGTTCCGGCGGGCTCGAGGCCACGCGCCTTCGTGAAGTACGTGCGATAGATATCGTTGCCATCGCGCACGAACACGCTCAACCCGTGGTCTTCGCCTTGTTTGGTCGTGAGACCGAAGTCGGCGTTGAATGTGTTCTTCGCCGAAGACACCCAGGGGGCGTTCCAGGACATGCGCTTCTGATAGGCCAGCAGATTCTCGAGCGGACCGCGTGACACCACTGCGAACGACACATCGCGGTGTGCGAGGTGCGTCAGCGTGAACTGCCCCACGTTATCCATGTACATCGAGCAGCCGGGACAACCCGCGGACGGCCAACCGTCCACGCCTTCTGCAAACATGAAGTGGTACAGAAGCAGTTGCGGCCGGCCTTCGAACAAATCGAGAAGCGGGACGTCACCGCGCTGGCCTTCGAACGTGTACTTCTTCTCGATGCGCTCCATCGGCAAGCGTCTCCGCTCCGCCGCGAGAGCGTCACGTGCGTGCGTGAACTCTTTTTCCTTGGCGAGCAAAGCTTCGTGCGCCTTGCGCCAGTCCTCGTGGGAAACCACCTTTGGGAGGGCGGCTGTGGTGCTCGACATGGTGTTTCTCCTTGTGGGGTTACAAAAAGGTAAACCCGTCCGGCCCGCTCGTCCGGCAGGCATGATCCAAGGACGTTTTGCCCTCCCTTGGTTCGACAAGGTTGGACAAATCAGGAGCACTTTTTCGAGGTTGGCCGGCCAGGCCTCCTCACGAGCGATACGTGGCCGGCCAATCCCCCTCACATCGCTTCGTAGACGCTCGTCGGCACCGTGAAAAACAGCGTCGCGAGGCACATTTCGTTGTGCGTTCCCCAGCCTGGTTTCACCGGGAGCTGGACGCTCGACGTGTCGTAATCGCACGTCACCGAGAGCCGTGTGTTGGGTTTGATGATCATCGGCTCCGCGTAGAAGTACATCCGCTGCCAATGAAAGTCCCAGTTGTCGACGTTCGCTGCGCACTGTTCGGGCGCAGTCGTGTCACTGACTGTCATCTTGTACTTGCGTCCGAGCTGATGCATGTGCGGCATGACACCGTACAGCTGCGCTTCCGGCAGTGAATCGAGTCCGATCTCTCGGCCGCTTGCACTCCACGTGAACAGCGTCGACGACTTACCCGGAGGTAATGTCACTGGCTCATCGTCGAACAATGTGTCGAGCAGCTGATCTTGCAGCGCGAACAACCCGACGTTCTTCACCTCGGGCTCGATCCGCAAGCGCACCGTAGTTTGGTCGCGAGTCCCGCGACTCTGCGGATCAGCCAAGTTGTAGTGGACTTGAACGATGATCTTGTACTCGGGCCGCAGTGGCACGCCGCTGTCGTTCGGGTACTCCACGACACCTTGCCCGGGTGCCCATACGACGGGCTGCGCCGCGACAGTGAGCCCGTCGCCAGCCATGCCGAAACACGGCCAGCCGTCGCGGTCTGGTGACTCCTCGTCGAGCACGCGCATCTGTTGCTCATTCGTGAGCTTCGACGACTCCTCGAGCTCGGCCGGAGCGTTCGGATCGACCAACATCACGACTACGTGGTGCACGATCTCGGGATTCCCCGGCACGACATCATAACCCGTGATGAACGAGGTCGGACCCTGCGGCGCATCGAGCTCGAAGCATCGATACTCGTCGGTCTCGGCCAGCGCACCGCCTTGTATCTCCGGAAAGAAGTCGGGCGTTTTGAATTCGCGTGCGTTCGGCAGTGAGCTCACGGCAGGTACCGTGATCTCGCGTCGCGTGCCTTCGGCAGCGCCGCTGTCGGCCCATTTGGCGATGCGCTCGATCTCGTCGTCGTTCAGCGCTTCGGAGTTCGCGAACTCGCCACAACTGCCGTCCGAGGTCACGCTCCACGGTGGCATCGTGCGTTCGCGCGTCACGTGGGCGATCAAGGTCGAAAACGACTTCGCTTGCGCATAGTCGTCCAAGCGAAACGGAGCGATGCCGCCGTCTCGATGGCAACGCATGCAATGGTCCGCGAAGAGCGGCGCCATGTCGGCCCAATACGTCAGTGGCGCTGATGCTTCGCCGGGCGGGTCGGTCGCCGGTGAGCCTGGTTCTACCGGCGGACTGTCGTCATCGCCGCTGCACGCCATCCATAGACAACACCCCGCCATCGCAAGCCACACCCCGGTTCGCGTCATGGTGATCCCTCTCGGTTTTCTCTGGGTGCCCGAGAGGCGTGGGACCGTTCACGGCGATTTCAGAAATCGTGGCCTGGCCTGACTCGGCTACGAATCGCTAGGCAATCGACGCGGACTGCGGGCAGGATGCGGGCCCATGGTGCCGGAGTACACGAACACGACGGTCGAGCCGGACACGGCGAAGTTCGACTGGCGGGGCGCGCTCGCAGACGCCCGGTCGGTGCTCGGCTGGAGGCCAGTCGCGTTTGCTCTCATGGCGATGTTTTTAGTCGCGCAAAGCGTGTGGCTCTCGGATCTGACACTGCTGCTCAGTCCGTACTCGGACGAGTCCGTGCACATGCAGCAGATCCAGAACTACTGCGCCGGTGGTCGCGAGCAGAATGTACGGCTCACGATGTTTCCCGGGGTTCACGCGCTCGCAGCTACGGTCGGGACGGCCTTTGGAGATTGCTCGTGGAAGACCGTGCGCCGGTTCGAAACTGTGATGGGGCTCGCAGCGACGGCGCTCGCGTTAGGGGTATTGCTCAGCCTGAACTCGCAGTTTCCGATCGCGCGGGCCCTGCAGTTCTACTACTTCCCGATCGCGTTTCCGTTTCAGTTTTTGGTGTTCACGGATGTGCCTGCGCTCGCGTGTTCAATCGCCGCGCTGCTCTCGATGGTGCGCCGCCGTTGGCTGCTGGCAAGCATCTTTGCGACGCTCGCGATCGGGCTGCGGCAAACGAATGTCGTCGTGCCGTTGTTCGTCAGTGTGATTGCACTGCTCCAGCACGACAAGACCGGCCGCATCGTGGCTTGGGTGTTCGCGTATCTGCGGAAGGTCTGGTTGAACGCGCTCGCGCTCGCGGCGTTTGCGCTGTTCGTTTGGTACAACGGCGGCGTGGCCGTGGGCGATCGGGGGCGGCACGCCGTGGGCTTTCACGTTGGGAATGTCTACTTCGCGCTCGCGCTGTCGTGGTTCATCGCGCTGCCGATCAACTTGGAGAACCTCTGGAAGTACCGTGCGAAGTTAGCCTCGTACGGGTTCGTGGCGGCGCTCGTCATCGCGTTCGTGGTTTATCTCGTGTGGTTCAAGGTGGACCACCCATTCAACATGAAGACGAGGGTCCCGTTCCTACGCAACCAAGTATTGTTGTGGGTACGAGCGAGCGTCGTCCACCAAGCATTGTTTTTCATTCCAATCGCATTGGGGTTCGCGAGCGTGTGGGTGACTGCGCTCGTCTCGAAGCGGTACTGGCCGCTGTACGTGGTGGGATTGATCACGCTGCTGCCGGAGCGACTCATCGAGAGCCGTTACGCGATCCTGCCGATCGCGTTTTGGTCTCTGTTGCGTCGCGACGGGTCAGCTAGCGCGGAGCGCGCGAGTGTGCTCAGTAACGCGGCGATCAGCCTATGGCTGATCTACGTGATTCTGCAGGGCCGAGGACTTTAGTCGCGACTACTGCGTGCACATCGTCACGACAATCGGCGCTCGCATCCCCTCGCCCGAACTGATGAAACCTCGGCCGTCTGCACGGTAGTCGATGCCCTCGCTCTGCGGTTCGCTCGGCATCGCGACGACGGTCGGCTTTGCGCTGAATGCCGCTTCGAAACTGCCGCCGTTCGGAGCGAGAAACTCGTAGACGCGATCGTACGTTCGCAAGAGAAATCCCTGACCGCACGGATGCGCTGCAGCGGCGGATGCGGCGAGCTCGCCGCTGGCGGGAACTGTCAGAGTCGCGACTTTAGTCGCTTGCGCGACTGCGCTCGTCGTGATCGACGCAGGCAACTTGTACACGCTGCTCGGACCTGTCGCGGTGACTTTTCCGCCTGAGCCTGGCGCGAGCTTCGTCACGATGTAGATCGTCCCGTCCGGGCCGACCATCAGACTTTCTGCGTTGTGACTTCCGTCCTCGTAGGTGAAGCGAAACCTTTCGAACGTTGCGGTCATCGCCGTGGCGCCTGCCGTCGCCGGGACCATCGGTTGAACGAAGCGGAGGATTCCGTACTCGTTGCGCGATGCGGCGTTGTCGCCGACGTCGGCGAGGTACACGCAGGTCTGCGCGCCGCACGGGCCGACCGCGATGTCTTCGATGTCGGTCGACATTGCGCCCGTGAGCGTGATGCGCGCGTGTAGATGGCCTTGCAGATCGAGGGCGTACACGACCGGTCGATCATGATCGTTGTGCACGAATACGATCTCGGGTTGCGAACGACTCACGGCTAAGCCTGAGAGCGCGTCCAACTCGGATGGTTCTACCGTCCCTGTTTGCATGGGTGCGCCGTATGCGGTGCAGTGACCGCATGCCGCGGTGTTCGAACCTGAGTCGGAAGCTCCGGCGTCCGGCGTCATCCCAGGGTCGGGCATCATTGCATCGGGTGCCGCCATGGAGGCTCGTCCACTCGCGCCCGCAGTGCCGGGCGAGCCGCCGCTGCCGCTTCCAGCTGCGCCGGTGCCCGAGCTCGAGGAGGCGCCCGCGGTGGTTACCGAGCCTGCACCCGCAGCTGTGTTTGCGCGTCCGGCCGTCGCGTTTATGCCGCCCGAGCCGCTCGATTCGCCCGCGCTCGCGCCAGCGCCGGCCGTTTCCTCGTGCACCCCTGAGTCTTTGGCCGCCGAAGTCCCGCCGCTGCACGCTGTAACGAGCGCGAAGGGTCCCATGACAGCGACAACCAGGCTCGCGCGGGCAAAAGCACGCATGGCCCTGAATCTTGCACGAACCGAGGGCGAGGACGAGTGCGCGTTTTGAGAGTGTGCTTTTGAGAAGCCCCAGACCGGGTTTGGGGCGCGTCTTCAGCGCTTTACGAATGTCAGCGCTTCGAGGCGTTGTTCTGGTTCGAGTCGAAAGCGGTACGAGCCTAGCAGCTCGCGATCGACGACTACGGAAAGTGTCGCTTCGGTCGGGGCGGTCTGAGCACACGGGCTGAAGTAGTGAAGCTCGACTTTGTAGGTGCCGGATTTTGCAGGCGAGGGCCAGTAGGCATTTTCGATGCGAGGGTTTTGTTGCTCTTTGCGGCAATCACCGCGCGCGTCGTGATCGAGATGGCCACCGATTCGAGAGCGCTTGTGTTGCTCGTTGTAATAGAGCGTCGAGCCGGATGGATCGGTCACGTACAAGTCGAGATCGGCGCCGCTGTTCCAGCCAACTGTGATCTGGACGTCGCCGCCTTCGTAACCGCACTCGTCATCAATGACTCCGTTGCAGTCGTCATCCAACGCGTTGCAGCGTTCGTACGAGTCGTGGTCGCATTGGAGTGCGACTTGTTCCGCCTCGGGGCTCACTTGAACGTAGCCGAATGGTTTCGTTCCAGATGATTCGCGCTCGCGTGACGCACGTTGCACTTCATCCGGCGTGACCGATGGGGTTCGAGGTGCGCCACCACACCCGGTCAGCCAGAGGGCAAGCCCAGTCGCGAGCACACTGTGTGCGGGAAGAGTCGAGCGAGTTGCTCGGCTCGCGTGCAAGTGCATGAGTCCACTATGCCATAACCGCGTTGCCAGCTCAGTTGGAGTCCGAGCGTGACTAACACTGACACTTGCATATACGCGGGCGGGTGGGCGCGCATGTGGTCAGTGGCGTGGACTCACTTGGCGACACTGCTTGAATGCGGTCAGTGTCCTTGAAAAGATCGGGATAGGGGAGCCGCCGTGAGCGGCAGTCCAGTTGCGAAAGTAGTTTTTCTGGTCGGGCAAATCGCAGGGGCAACACAGAGCACGTTGCTATTGATTGGAAGCGGCGCGTTGGCGGACTCCTTGGCGAAGGTCTTGGGTGGTCAGGGCGTCATGGTGGAGCGTGCGGCCAGTGCTCAGGGAGCGCAGACCGCGCACGTGCTCGCGCCGGATCTGATCGTGCTCGTGGGTGATGCTGCAAGCGATCGCGGTGTGGCCGTGCTCGCGCAGTTGACGCGGGTGAGCGCCGACACGTTGGTTCCGGTGTTGGTGATCTGTGCGCCCGAGCTCGGTGGTGTGATTTCGCAGCCGCCGCCGCGTCATGTCGGGTTTCTGTCGCCGGAAGGTGGAGTGGCGGAGTGCGCGCGGCGCGTGCAAGCGGTCGTTCAGCTGTTTATGGAAGAGGGGTTGGCCACCTGTAGTTTGCAGGAGTTGGCTGACACGGTGGCGCCGAGGCCGAAGCAGAAGCCGACTGACGTTGCGTCGAAGGCGAGCGTTGCAGGTGCGGTGGAGCAGGGGGCTAAGCCTGTCCCAGTGGGTGCGACTTCGGCGGGTGGCCGAGTGGAACCTGCGAAGGTGCAGCCTGTCGCGGCGGTTCCGTCGTCGCTCAGGTCGGCGATTGCAAGTGCGGGTGGGGTTGGGCGAGGCCCGGCGAACACGCAGGCCGCAGTTGCGCCAGTTGCGAAGGTGCAAGCGAGTGCGGCTGCGTCGGTCAAGCAGCCAATAGCGGCGGCTGCGAAGTCGGCGGCGATGGAGTCGCCGGTGCGCTTGGAGAACCCGGCGGTCCAGAAGCCGGTGGTCCAGAAGCCGGCGGTCGATAAAGCGGCGGTCGCGAAGTCGATGCGCGGAGTCGAGCCGATCGTCGCCGGCGCCAAGCAGCAGCCAATGGCGGCTGTTGCGAAAGCGGTGTCGGTTGAGCAGTCCGCGATGGCAGCTGCGAAGCCTGGGTCGGTTGAGCAATCCGCGACGGCAGCTGCGAAGCCTGGGTCGGTTGAGCAGTCCGCAACGGCGGCTGTGAAGCCTGGGTCGGTTGAGCAGCAGTCCGCGACCGCAGCGGTGAAGGTCGCGCGCGTGGAGCAGTCAGCGCGGCAACAGAAGCCGGCGGTCGACAATGCGGCGCCGAACGAGAAGCTGACGAGCGGCGCCGAGCCGAAGATTGCGGTCGCGAACCAGCAGCCTACGGGGACAGCTTCGAGGGCGGCGTTGGATGAGCGGTCAGCGGCGGTGGCAAAGGCCACGTCGGCTGGGCAGCCAGCGGCAGCGGCAGCGGCAGTGAAGGCCTCGTCGGTTGAGGAGTCAGCGCCGCACGAGAAGCCGGTGGTCGACAAGGCAGCGGCGAAAAAGAAAGCGATGGGCGGTGCCGAGCCGGACGTCGCACGCGCGAACCAGCAGCCAGTGGCAGTAGCCG
>DASRXR010000124.1:0-10024 GCA_035687405.1 Polyangiales bacterium | reverse complement strand
CAACGTAAGGCAGCGCTTTGTCGACATTCAGCGTCGATCTGGCACGCCCGGCTCACAATTTGCCAAGGTGCGCAGGAGCCGTACGAGCACACGCAGCTGGGAGTGACCGGCTAGGCGCGCCCCTGACAACGACCGCCTTTGGTCCGAATTTATCACTCGCGGTACAAGTGAAGACGGATGCTGCGGCTGCTGCGAACGCCAAAGATTGGGCCGGCTGACGAGCCCGATCGCGCGCGCAAGCGCAGGGCGGCCCGGACGATCCGTTGCGCGCACTCGCCGCCGCGGCCACCCATGGTGATCGGGAGGCGCAGCGTACGCTGCTAGTCGCGATCGGACCTTCGCTCTTCCGGATCGTGCGCGGTGTGCTCGGCAACGCACATCCGGACGTCGACGACACGTTGCAAGAAGCAATGGTCGCAGTGCATCTCGCGCTGCGGAGCTTTCGCGGCGAGTGCACCACGCTGCACTTCGCCTGTCGGGTCGCGGTGCAAACGGCGATGAACGCGCGGCGCAAAGCGGGCTACCGCAGCCGACTCACACCGAACATGGCGCCAGCGGATCTGGTCGACCTGGCGCGCGATGATAGCTCGCCTTCGAAACTGGTCGAAGCAGCACGGCGGCGCGAAGCGTTGCGGCAGCTGTTGTGCGAGCTGCCCGCGGTGCAAGCGGAAGTGCTCGCACTACACACGCTGCTCGGTCATACGGTGGAAGAGACTGCGGCCGCGACCCAAGTTCCAGTCGACACTGTGCGGAGTCGCCTGCGTAACGCGCTCGCCCGCTTGCGCGAACGCGTGCAATCGAGCCCGACCTTGATCGACGCGAGCGAGGTCGAGCCATGAGCGCGCGCGATCCATTCGGCATCGATCCGGAGGACCTGGGCGTACGCGCGCGCCGCGGGCTGTTGAGCCGAAACGAACAACGCGAGCTCGAGCGCGTCACCGATGCCAGCGCCAGCTTGCGCATCGCGTACGAGGTTGGTCGCGACCTCGACCGCGTGACTGCGGTACGCGGCGGAGACGACGCACTGATCGCGAACGCCGCCAGCGCCGCCCTTGGACGCGTGACCCCGGCCGGCCCGCACCGTATCCAACGACGCTGGAGCGCGGCGGCGATGGTGGCACTCGGCGTGTTGGCAGCAGGTGGTGCTGCGGCTGCACTGTGGAGCGGCGTTGCGGTGTGGCCTTCCGCAAGCGACACACCGGCGCCGCCGTCAGCTGCGCGATCACCGGCTCGCCGCGTCCACGTGGCGAAGCCCGAGCCGGTTGAACAGCCCGCGACGCCGACCGCGGCCTCACCCGCCGAAGCTGCGGTCAAGCCAATTGCCGCGCCACGCGCCGCCGCGCGCACGCGTCGAGAAGGTGCGGCCGAGCTGTTTCACGCGGCCAACGGCGCGCGGCGCGACGGGGCCTTTGCACGCGCCGCCGAGCTCTATGCCGAGGTTCGCAGCGCGTATCCGAATTCCGCCGAGAGCGAGCTCGCTCGAGTCTCGCTCGGGCAGCTGCTGCTCGCGCGCGGCGATGCAGCGGGTGCAGAACGTGAGTTTCGGCGCTACCTCGCCCGCGCTCACGGTCAACTCGTAGAGGAAGCGTTACTCGGCCGCGCGCAAAGCCTCGAGCAGCTCGGTCGAGCGCGCGAGGAACGCGCGAGCTTACGCCGCCTGCTGGATGAATTTCCGCACAGCGTCTACGCAGCTCGGGCACGCACGCGCTTGCTCGCGCTCGATCCCGTGTCGACTCCTGCAGTGCCTTGAACGTGGATGAAGCGTCTTGGCCCGAGCTTCTGCGCTGCGCTGTTGTGCGTCTCGCTGTGCGCACCCGCGCTCGCACAGGATGAAAGAGAGCCGGATGCCAACGCAGTCGTGGTGCTGATCGGCGAAGCCAATCGCACACCCGAGCTCGCCGGCGTACTCGCGGAGTTGTTGTTGCAGCAAGGCGTGCAAGTGCAGTTCAACACGCAGCTCCACTTCGAGCCGCGCGTGCTGCTGGACGCCGGCAAAGACGACACGCGCGTCTGGGTCTTCGTCGCGCTCGAGGGACCGTTGCGCGCGCGGCTGTACTTTCGGGGGCTGTTCGGTGAGCGGTTCTTGCTACGCGAGCTCGCGCTGCGTGCAGGGCTCGACGAGGTCGGACGCGAGCTGATCGGTCGCGTGGTCGAAACGTCCACGTTGGCATTGCTGCATTCGAGCGAAGGGCTCGACCGCGCGCAAGCAGAGGAGGACATCGCCGCGCAGACGAGCCCTGCCGACGCAGCCCGCGTGCGCGAAGGCGAGAGCACACGCGAAGCGAAAAGCGCGCCTGATCACGATCCCGTGGACGAGCACGATCGCTCGGAGGAGCGTGACGACGAGCTCGGTCCGGGCCACGAGGTCGAACGCTGGTCGCTCGGAGCGCGCGTGTCCGGTCAGTGGACGGGCAATGCGCTGAAGGGCCGCTACGGCGCCGGCGTCGAGCTCGGCCATGTGCTGTCGCACGCAGAATGGCCGCGCGTGCGGCTGCGCGTCGCGTTCGAGCTCAACTTCACTCAGACCCTCGAGCGCGCCGCAGTCGATGCGCGGGTGACCGCGTGGCCGTTGCGCATCGGGGTCGATCTCGGCCTCGCACGCGGCGTCCACGCGTGGCTGTTGGGTATCAGCACCGGCTTCGATCGGGTGCACACGTCGGCGGAGCACGCGCGCAGCTCAGAGCTGCAGCTGTCCGAGCCGACCACGCAACTGTTGCCGGCGTCGCGTGCCGAGCTTCGCTACGAGCTCGCGCTGTCGAGACTGCTCTTGTCGGTCGCGGCCCTGATCGACGTGCCTTGGGCCGTCACGCACTATGATGTGTTCGAGGATGGGAGACGCGTGAGACTCGGAACGTAGCCGAGCACAGCGTCCTCTGGTTCTCGAAGTCGTGAATCGTGTAGTCGCCCCACTCTGCCACTCGTACCGCCAGCGGGAAAAGTGGACCACTGAGGGTCACGGGACGCCGTAGTTTGGGACGGCTGTCGCAGACCTGCGCTCACCTGCTCACGTAGCATGCGCGGCGCGCATGGTGTTGGATCGACCTTGGAGGGCGCGATGCGATTTTGGATAAACGTCGGCGTGGTCATCGCTGGGCTCGTACCTCTGCCGTGTGCAGCCGACACACTCGCGGTGGGTCCCGGTCGGAGTTATGCCAGCCCATGCGAGGCCGTGGCCGCGGCCAAACCACAGGACGTGATCGAGATCAGCGCCGGTACGTATACCGACACCTGCTCGATCGCGGTTCAGGGGCTCACGCTGCGCGGGGTCGACGGCCAACCCAAGATCGATCTGTCAGGCAGCGATCATCCGGCGCAGTACAAAGGTATCTACGTGATCGACGCCGATGACGTCACGATCGAAAACCTGGAGCTCACCGGTGCTCACATCAGTGATGACAACGGTGGCAACGCCGCGGGCCTGCGTGTGCAGGCTGCGGGCCTCACGGTGCGGGGTTGCAACATTCACGACAATCAGAACGGCATTCTGGGTGGCACGACCGGCACGCTCACGATCGAGCACAGCGAGTTTGCGAACAACGGAGTGGGCGACGGCTGTAACCAAGGCGGTTGTACGCACAACCTGTACATCGCGAATATCGACACGCTCAACTTTCGTTTCAACTGGTCACACAGAGTGGCGACTGACACCAGTGACAAAGGCCACCTGCTCAAGTCGCGCGCCAAAAACAACTTCATTCTCTACAACCGTTTGACTGGGGAAGACGGATTCGACAGTTACGAGGTCAACCTGCCGAACGGTGGACTGGCGGTATTGGTCGGAAACCTGATCCAGAAGGGCCCGAAAGCCGGCAACGGTACGCTGTTCAGTTGGGGCGAAGAAGGCGCCACGAACCCTGACAAGCGGGTCTTTCTGTCCAGCAATACGTTCGTGAATGACCACAGCTCGGGCACATTCGTGAGTGTGTCTGGTGCCACGCTCAGTGCGCACAACAATTTGTTCATCGGTGCGGGCACGCCTTCGGCTTCCGGCATGCTGTCCGCAGACAACCTGACGGGTGATCCGCTGTTCGTGGATCGCGCGCAGTACAACTATCACTTGCTCAACGGCTCCCCGGCGATCGGCAAAGCGGTCGATCCCGGTATGGCCGATCAGTTCTCGCTCAAGCCGATCTCGGCGTACGGGCACCCGTTGCTCGAGGTGGCGCGCAGCAAGGTCGAAGACGTCGGCGCCTACGAGTTCTCGCAGCAGGACGTGGCGATGCCGGGTACTCGTCCAGCGGGCGGGGCGGGTGGTTCGGCTGGGCGCCCTGCCGCTGATGGCGGCGCTGGTGCCGCGGGGCAAAGCGCCGCCGGTTCGCGCGCCATGCCGAGCGCGGGCGCCGGCGCTGACGCGAGCGCGGGACGCGGTGGCGTGACGGGCCAGAGCGACGCGGGCGCGGGCGCGACTGCTGGCGCGGGCGGCTCAGCCTCCTCGAGCGCGAAGTCGAGCGGGGGTGGGTGCCAGTTGTCGCTTTCGCCGAGCTATTCGTTACTCGAGCCGAGCTCGCTGGCGATTTGTCTCAGCTGGCAGGTCATGCGCCGCGCGGCGCGCAGGCGCCGTCGCTCGAGCGCACGTGCGCCAGTGCGGGCAGTTTCGTGAGGGTCGCGGTCCAGCAGCGCGAGGTCGAAGTGCTGTGTTCGATCGCGGTCGTCGCCCTGCTCGGCGCGTGTAGCGCAGAAAAATCAGGCAAAAATCTGCCTGTCGCGGGTACCGCGGCCGAGGCTGGGTCCAAAGCCACTGCGGGTAGCGCGGGTACGCAGCCACGCGCGGGCACGAACGCGACAGCTGGTAACGGCGCGGGCGCCGGGCATTCGGGTGCGACCGGCCAAGGCGGCGCGGGCCAGGCTGGGACGTCGATGGCGGGTCGTGGGGGCGATGCAGCTGACGGCGGCGCAGCCGCCAGTGGTGCCGCCGGCCTGTGTAAGCAGCGTGGTTGGTGTCAGCTCACGGACACCAAACTCGAGTCGGTGTGCCCCGATCCAAAACAGTTCGCTCAGGTGCAGGGTTACGAGGGTTGCGGCGGTGTGATCAACGATTGGTCCGGTGGCATGGCCGACACCAAACGCAACCGTTTGATCCTCTGGGGCGGCGGTCACCACGGCTACTACGGCAACGAGCTGTACGCCCTCGACTTGAACGCGCCGGAGATGCGGCGCTTGAACGATCCCAGCTCAGTCGAGGGCATCGACTTCGACAGTTGCACGCCACCCGAACAGTACGGTGACGGGCGACCCTCGTCGCGCCACACCTACGACGGCATGGTGTTGTTGTCGGAGTTGGACAAGATGTACACGTTCGCTGGTGCAGGAGTGCCGTGCGGCTACGGCGTGCAGTACACCTGGTTGCTCGACCTGTCGGCGATCGAATCGTCCAAGGCTGGCCAAGCCGCGCCGTGGCAGAACATGAATCCATCGAGCCATCCGGAGAAGGCGGCTTATGGCCTCGTCGCCGACTACGACGCGGCGCGGAAGCGAGTGGTCTTGAACGACGGCTACAACCTGTGGTCCTACGATCCGGCTGCGAACGAGTACGCCCTCTTGAACGACTCGAACAAGACCAATGCGCATATCGACTACCACATGACGGGTCGAATCGACCCCAAGCGAGACCTGTTCATCGTGGTGGGTGGTGGCGGCGCCGCGGATGGCGGCATGCAGGTATTCGATGTCGGCGAGGGCAGCGACTACGCGCAGCAGAACTGGGGCGAGCAGGTCGAGGGTTGTGAGGGTCTGTTGGCAGCCGAGTCGCCGGGTTTCGAATACGATGCGGCGCAAGAACGTTTTGTGGGTTGGGCGGGAGGTGACGACGTCTACAGCTTCGATCCCGACGCCAAGCGTTGCAGCGTGATGGTGTTCGCTGGTGGCCCGAAGCTAACGGCGTCAGGAGGCACGTTCGGCCGTTTCCGCTACTTTCCGGCGCTGAAGTTGTTCGCGGTGGTCACGGATCCAAGAGCAGATGCGTACGCCTTGCGTCTGCAGGATTGAGCGCTGCATTGCGGCGTGGACAAACGGGCTTTAGGGCGAACTCAAGAGCTGTGCTCGCAGCCGATATCGAACAGTTCGAGCAGACGGGCGTCTGTCACGAATCCGACGTCGCGTTCGGGCACTTATGCGCGTACTTCGCCGGATCGCGGCGGCTTCGCCGGCGCCACCACGTTCGTACGCACTCCCGCGCTCGATGAGCCTACGACGCGACGTCCGATCGACTGACTTAGAGACGCCCTCTGATTCCGAGTCCGTGACGCTGAACTGCGTATACATCGGAAACTCGGATCCGGCGCTGGCCGAACTATTGCAACCGCGCCTTCGACGCGTGCAGCCGTTAGCACGCTCGGGGGATGAAACATGTTTGATCCGAACGCGAGAACCGCGGCCGAGATTCACTGAGCCATCAGATGAATACTCGACAAAACATGCTCGCGGCACCGGGAAACGCGAAGCGCTCGACCTGGGCTTCGCACACGTACCAGGCGATCGTCTCTTCCTTGCTGGCTGGAGCACTCTGGCTCTCGAACGCACCCGCGCGCGGTCAGGAACCAGCGACGACGACGACGACGACGCCCACTGAGAACCCGACCGGCGATTGGGAGACGCCTCACTACGATGAAGGTTTCGTCCTGGTGTCGTCGCGGAAGAGCGCTCCGATCCAGTTCAAGCTCGTGCTGAATCACGTCTCACAGTTCAAGTACACAAACACGCTCGCCACTAACAAGACGTACACCGATCACCTCGGCAACGAAAAAGAAGTACTGCGCCGCAACGACATCCAGCTGACGAGAGATGTCTTCTACTTCTCCGGCTATGTGTTCGAGCGCGGACTGGACTTCAACATTCTGCTCTACACATCGAGCGCTACGCTCACCGCGACCGCAGCCGGATACTTGGGCTACAAGTTTAGCGAAGCTTTTGCCCTGCGCGTCGGCTTCTTCTCTCTCCCAAGCATGCGCTCGATGACGGGCACATACCCATTCTTTCAGGGCACGGACCGGAGCATGGCGGTCAACTACATGCGCCCTGGTTTCACTCAGGGCATCTGGGCCGAAGGTGAGGCTGCTCCTGGCTTGAAGTACATCGCGATGGTCGGCAACTCGCTCAACACGCTCGACATCACCGCCGCGCGCATCGACAAGAACTTCGCGTACGGAGCTTCGGTTTGGTACGACCTCAACCAGTTCGGCAAAGCTTGGAACGACTACGAGGACCACCAATCCCCAGCGCTGCGCGTAGGCACTTCCTTCACGTATGCACGCGAAGATCGCATCTCGGATCTCTCGAAAGCCAGCCCTGAAAACAACTCGATTTTCGTCTCGGACGGCAACTTGTTGTTCGCGACCGATGCGCTCGCGCCAGGCGTGACCGTTCGGACTGCGAACTATTTCATGTGGGCGATCGACGCGGGCATCAAGTATCGCGGGCTCGCGTTCAACGTCGAATTCTATCAACGATGGCTGAACCACTTCGACGCCGACGGAGAGCTACCGATCGACTCCATGCACGACTGGGGATTCGAGGCATCCCTTGCGTACTTCGTGATTCGCAGCCGGCTCGAAGCGTACGCTCGCACTTCCCTCATCAAGGGCGAGTTTGCCACCGCAGTCGAAGGCGGAGGCGGAGCTAACTGGTACCCGTTCCGCACGCGGCAGGCATGGTTCAACGTCGAAGCGATGGGCATCGAGGACTCGCCGTACGGGAGCGTGTTGTACGTGTACTCGGTGGGGCAGACTGGCCTGCTACTCCAATCTCAGTTCTTACTGCGCTTCTGATGCAACGAGCATCACCAAGGCGAACTCGCTCAGCCACTCGAAACCGAGCGCTTCGTAGCACCGCACTGCACTCGGATCCTTCGTGAACAGCACCGAACGACTGGCACCGGCCTCGCGCGCCGCCAACAGCTGCGCCGCAATCGCGCGCTTCGCGTGACTTCGGCCGCGATGTTGCGGTGGCGTGAAGATGCCTCCGAGCTGGACGATGTCCGGCAGCGCCGCATTGAACGCTGACATCGATACGAGCTCGCCGCCGACGACGGCGACCCAGACGTAGCCTGCGCTGAGCTGACCGTCGAGAAAGGCTGCCGCGCGAGCTCGTATCGATTGCGCCTCGTCCACGGCACCGAGCGTCTCGATCTCGTATGCGATCCGAAAGCGCAGGAGCTCCGCGCGGTCCTCTGGACGAGCCGGCCTGCACACGACTTCAGGCACCGCCGGGGGCCCTCGCAGCGCTCGAAGTTCGAGACCGTACAGATCTTCCTCCTCATCGAGCTGGGCAGGCGCCTCGGTCAGCCCCAGCGCCGTGCGCACGCGCCGCACGTGTGCGGGCGGACCTGAAAATCCCGTGACTTCGCGACCGCCCACGCGCCCGATTGCGTGCCCGAGCGCCTCAGCCTCGACCGGCGCTTGCACCATCAGCATGCCGTTCCAGGTTTGCCCGACCATCGCCACAACGCAGTCCCCATCGATGGCGCCGACGTACGTCCCCTCGTAGATCTGGCCGCTGTACGCGAAGCCGCGACGACGGATGTTCGCGCGCAGAAACATCGAGCTGTCGCGGTGTTGGAGAAGGAACGCGTCGACGGCTGGCCGATCGCGTTCGCCGAGTTGACGGATCTCCATGCCGGAAACAATAACCCCGGGCACGCGCACGCGCATGCGACAAGTCGGCCCGCAGTGCTGTTGGGGAACTCCCGTCACTCAGACGAAAGTATCGGTTCAGTAGACCACTGAACCTGGTGGCAGCGCCCGCACAGGCTGTGTTGGCAGATCCTCGACGGTACCGCTTCCCAGCGTGCCGTAGCCCCCGGTGCCCCAGCAGTACACGGCGCCGTCCGCAGTCACGGCGCACATGTGAAGCAGTCCGCCTGCGAGCTCGCACGGTTTGGTGAGGCCCGCGATGCGTTCGACAACCGGTTCAGGCGTGACAGGCGCGTCCATCTCGGCGCTACGCGTCGCACGCGTCCGCGGACCCCAACAGTAGGTCTCGCCGCTGTCAGCGGCGACCGCACAAGCGTGCCCGCCTCCGCCTCCGATCATCGAGATCGGTGGCAACCCGCGCACGAGCTGCGGCGAGTACATGCTTTCGGTCGTGCGATCGCTGTGCCCGTACGATCCCCAACACGACACCTGACGATCGACAGTTAACGCGCAGACCCTCGCACCGCCAAGCGCGACGGCGCGTGCGCGCAGATCGGGAACTTCGAGTGCGCGCTGCGAACATTTGCTGTCTTTGGGGCATGCAGGGTTGCCAAGCCGCGGACCGACGCAGAAGACACGGTCATCCGATGTGACAGCGCACGCATTCAGGAGTCCTGTGGCCAGTTGCCGTACGCCCGACAGCTCGGAAAACGGATTGGGTGCGCGAGGTTTACCATCAGCGCTCGGCATATCGATCACTTTGCCATCATTGCGGAGCCACAACGCACGCTTCTCGAACGAGCTGACGTGGACGATTTCGGAAGGTATCTTGTAGTGTCCAATCCAGGGCTTCCGAGTGAAGTCGGCGCGCCGGTCACTGCCAACCGTGTCTGCACCCCAACACGCGGCGTCACCGTCATCGCGAACTGCGCAGCTGACCTCGCCAATGTCAGCGTCCCGCACGCGATCGATCGGCAACGGCAGAGGATGGAGACTGCAGCGAACGCCTTCGACCGAGTGCGTCGCTGAATCGCATCGATCGAGCGTGCGTGCTTCTCCGAACGACAGCGTGCCGTGGATGTCCGCGCCCCAACAAGTCATGCGCCGGTTTCGACCGACGAGCGCACAAGTGGTGTTCATGCCGGAAAACAGCCGGCGTTCGCGGCCACACGACTTAGACTTCGGCCCGCGGTGTGCGGCGGTTACGGGTCGAGGTTCGCCTGTCGCAGAACGAGGCGCGTCATTTGCAGGCTGAGGCGCATCGCTAGCGGCGAACCCGTGGAAGTACGACCACCCGATGGCGAGCACTACCAAGTGTCCAAGCACACTGCGAACGTCGATCCACCGCCCTCTGTAACGACAACGACGCGTTGACTCGATCGGGACGGTGCGACCTT
>DASRXR010000123.1:0-2428 GCA_035687405.1 Polyangiales bacterium | reverse complement strand
TGCGCCGAACCTCCACCTGGCGAGGCCGGCCCGAGCTTTCCCCGCCGCCCTTCGCTGCGCGCATCGTTCGGAGTCACCACTTCCGCTCGGATATAGTGGCCGGTCGGAGTCGGGTCCGGTCGCGGGGACGGGCTCGGCGATGCACTCGCGTGGACCGCGTTCGGCGCACTCGGCGATGCACTCGCGCGGACCACATTCGGCGCACTCGAGGTCGATGCAGCGCTGCTGCTCGCAGCTGCGTTCTCGCCCACGACCGCGTCGCCGCTCACAGCTGCACGTGGTGCAGCGCTCGTCGCTCTGGCCAGGGGCGGCGCCACGCCGGCTGCTGGGGGCTCCGCCTCGAGTCGCACGAGCGCCGAGAGCGTCAGATACATCGCGACAGCAATCGCGAGCTGAAACGGCTGCTCCGCGAGCGCGAAGCCCGCGTAGTGAATGAACCCCGGGTGCAGCGCCGCGATCGCGAGTGCAATCCAGGCCGCCCGCGGTCCGGCGAGCAAGCCAGCGATCGCAGCGGTGAGCGGCATCACCAGAATACTCGCGGCCGCACTCCACGCCGCCGTCAGCTGCTGCGCGGGATCGACCGCCGACAGCACAGCCCAAAGCGCCGAAGTTCCAGGTGGCCAGATCGTCGCCGGCAGATTCGGGACGGCGCCGCGTTGGAGCAGCTCCTGTGCACGTTCGAGATACAGCAACGCATCCGAGCTCGCGCGATGCCGGAGGTGATGGTGAAAGAGCGCGTAGTCGACTCGGAGCCAGGCCCCCAGCGCGCAACAAGCGAGGCTTGTCATGCGTAGTCGCGATGGGGTGAGACGCAGTGATCCGGTCTCGGGCGAGCTAGCCATAAGCGGCTTTGCAACCCTGACTCAATCGCACCCCGTTCGTCATCAGAAGTGCAGAGCACTAGCGTGTCGAGTAGTGCCTACACCACACGCGAGCGGCGACGGTACGGCGCGACTACCCCACATCCACGGCATGGATGGTCGCGAGCGCTGTCTGTCCATGGATCTCAACCGGATCGAGAGCGCGAGTCGAACGACTTTGCTGCGACGCGCACGCTGACGTTCTCGCAGCCGCGCGACGAGAGCCGCTTGGTCTATGACAGTCAGATCGATCGTGGCGCGATATTCGAGATTGGGTTCGATCTGCGACTGAGCTCACGGGCCAGATGAAGCGGGCGCTCTTCGTGTCGACTGATCAAGGTGACGATCTCGACTGTTAGTCGGTATCGAGAACGTCGACGTCCACGGTGAAGTGGTGAATGTCGAGGGACGCGAGAACGACGTCCACGGGCTCGTGACGAATGGGTGGCTCCGCGTGTCGCATCGTGAGCTCGATCGCAAACGTAGCCGCCCCGATGAACGGTTCTCACGCACGAGCGAGTGCAACTCGTTGCGCGGGGCGAGGTCGTAGGCGTCGCATCTGTGGTTGCCGATCATTTCCGCGTGACATCCATTCGCACTCGACGTTGTTGATCGACGATTGACGAACTCGAGTGCGCCTCAAAGCTGCCACAACGCTTGCCAGGTGCGGATTTGCGCGCGGCGGTCAGTCTGCTTGTTTCCCCTCGCCGAAGCGCGGAGACTGACTGCATGCCCACGTACGACACCACCGGAGCGGCGAAGATCTTCGCCAAAGCGCGTTACGAACTTCGGCGCGACGACGTCGGACAGACAGCCGCAGCTGCGAGTCTCATTCAAGCCGTAGTCGAAGCCGCACGAGCTCAAGGTTTCGAAGTCGATGAGGTCGGTGGAGGTACGGTGTGGCGAGTGACTCTGCGGAATGCTCAGGCTTCGGGTACGGCCTATCTGCATTTGCTCGGGACTGACGTGGACGTGACGTCGTTCGAGAAGTGGGAGCGGCCTGTTCTCTCCGCGATCACGTACGACCCGTACCTGAAGGTGTTCGTCGCGCGAAAGCCAATGGCTGATGGCGCGCGAGATGCCGCAACAGCGATCGCGCAGGCATTGGCTACGGAGATCGTGACCGCTCTCGCGCGTGATCACCGCAACACGTGAGCGAGTGGGATTTGCGTTTTCGCGCGGAGCTATCAGTCGAGTAGCGTCGATGATCGGCGGTGCAAGTTAGCTCGGTGATCGGCTGCTCGTGGGTTGCGTACGGTTCTCTCGGGGTCGGGAACATCGCGCTCTGGACACGCCGGCTTGCAGATGCACCGGTCGATGCTGCTTTCTCTACGGTGCAGCAAGCCGGCTCTCGCGGCGTGCCAACGAAGAGTATACGCATCCGGCGTTGGCACGCCGCGACGGTCCCGAGCACGACGTTCCCGACCCCGAGAGAACCTTGCATCGGGTGCTAGCGACTGGCAACCGAAGCGTTGTTGGTGTGGTGGCATTCTCTCGAGCGCGAGGTTCCCGAGCCCGAGAGAACCTTGCATGGCGATTGCTAGCGACTCGCAACCGATGGGGTGTGG
>DASRXR010000122.1:0-15538 GCA_035687405.1 Polyangiales bacterium | reverse complement strand
CAGCGTCACGCGCAAGTGATCAATCCAACGTTTTCCCATGGCAGTCTCCAAGAACGCGACGCGGACACGATCGCCCGCCGCCTACGTTCGAAACAATCGATGCGCTCGCCCGCGAGGAGCAGCGAGCAAACGAAACTGTTGGGCGCGCGCAAACGCAGCAGCTGCCCAGATACAGAAATGGCACGATCCCCGTATTCCACGCGGAGAACACAAACGCCTCTCTGCCTCGGGTAGGTCTCCTGGCTCGTGAGTTCAGAAGGCTCAGCCTTCAACGCTGTCCAACCTTCCCCGGAGCTTGGCTCCGAGTGGTCATTGGACAGCTACTCAGTCACAGTGGCGGGACCGCGCCGGTCTTTCACCGGACTTCCCTTTTATGCCCTCGCGGGCACCCGAGACTAGGTTTTAGTCGAGTCCGCAGTACAAGCAGCAGTCGCCGTTGTCAATGACCGACACGCTGCGCTTCCGGGTTCACGATGTTGATCGGCGCACCCTTCGCGTACGCGAGGATCTGTTCGAACAACATGAAGTACATCTGCTCGAGTCCGTCGCGCTCGACGTAGCCGATGTGCGGCGTGCACACGACGTTGTCGAGCGCCAGCAGCGGATTCGTCGCGACCGCGGGCTCTTCGTCGAACACGTCGAGTGCTGCGAGCCCTGGCCGGCCTGCACGGAGCGCGGCTTCGAGCGCGCCTGGCTCGACCAGGCCAGCGCGGCTGGTGTTTACGAACAGCGCCGTTGGTTTCATGCGGCCGAAGTCGCCACGCGTGATCAGGCCGCGCGTTTCATCGATCAATCTTACGTGTAACGAAACGACGTCCGACTGTTCGAAAAATGCTTCGCGACTCGCAGCCACCGCGACGCCTTCCTCGCGAGCTCGCGCGAGCGAACCTTCGCGACCCCAGGCGAGCAGGTTCATTCCGAACGCTTTGCCGTAGCCCGCGACGACAGCGCCGATCCGCCCGTATCCATAGATACCGAGGGTCTTACCGCGCAAGCCAACGCCGACTGGGTACGCTTGCCATTTGCCCGCGCGAAGTGCGGCGACTTCTTGAGGGATGCGGCGCATGGCTGCGAGCACGAGTCCCCACGTGAGCTCGGCCGTCGCATATGAAGTCCGACCGGCGCCCGCGAACGACGACAAGAGCACGCCGCGACGCGTGCACGCATCGACATCGACGTGCGGGTACACGCCGACGTTGCTGATGAGACGCAGTTTGTCGAGTCGCTCGAGGAGCGCTGCGTCGATCGCGGTGCGTTCGCGCAGCAACGTAATCGCTTCCGCGTCTTTGAGACGCTCCGCGAGCGCGTCGACGTCCTTCGTGTGATCGTTCCAGATCGTGACGTCGTGACCAGCGAGCCTCGGAAAGCTGCTGAGCGTTCGAACGGTGTCTTGGTAGTCGTCGAGGATGGAGATCTTCATCGCGCGCCTCGGGTCAACGTCTTTCGATGTGCCGGCGCGCTCGCATCAACGCGACTGCCGTCTTCGCGTCGTCGATCTCACCGCTCTCAGACATCGCGACCGCCTCGTCGAAACGCATCGTCACGCACTCCAAGAGCTCGTTCTGCTCGAGCGCTTGTTTGCCCGGACGCAACTGTCGCGCGAGATACAGATGAATGCGCTCGTCACAAAAGCCCGGTGTCATGAAGATACTGCCGAGCGAGATGAGCTGGGTCGTTTTGTAACCAGTCTCTTCCTCGAGCTCGCGATGCGCGCACTGATCGATCGGTTCGCCCGGATCGATCTTGCCCGCTGGGATCTCCCACAACGTCTTGTGCACCGCGTAGCGATACTGCCGAACCATCACCACGCGGCCGTCATCGAGCAGCGGCACGACTGCACACGCGCCCGGATGCTGGAGCACTGCGAGGGTGATGCGCCGCCCATTCGGCAGCTCGATGTCTTCTTCGCCGAAGCGCCCTACGCTCCCCTTCCAGAGCTCTCGGCGCGCCAGCCGTTTTGCTTCTTCGTATTCGTATGCCACGCGCCGAGCCTAGCGCAGGTCTCCCGAGATCTTCAGATAGATTCCACGGCCCGGCTTTTGCACACCGAAGAAGTCGTAGTTGCGCGCATCGAATAGGTTTTGAATCTCGAGCGTTGCGGTGAGCGTCGTCGGATCCCCGTTCCAGGCGTACGTGATCCCTACGTTATGCGTGGACTGCGCAGCGACGGTCTGTTTGAACTCCCGCAGGCCTTGGCTCTCCCACCCGCGAAAGAACTCGTTGACGTAGCGCCCGACGTAGAACGGCTCGAGCTCGTCGTGTGAGGCAAACAGCTTTTCGAGGTGCACGCGTCCGCCCCAACTCGCAAACAACCATGGCCGGTTCGGAATGCGATCCCCCTCGAAGTCACCGAACGTGCCTTCGCTCGATGTATTTCGAAAGTCCTGAAACGTCACGCTGCCATCGAGGAATACGAGCTTGCCCGGTGAGATCCAGTCGATGAGGTTTTCGACACCGAGCGCGCGCGCGCCAAATACGTTCTGATAAGTGAAGAAGCGATCGTTGCCGAGCAACACGATCAAGTGATCGGCGGCGCGAAAGAAACCCGTGACTTCGACCAGCAGGTTTCCGATCGGCGTGCGTTTCAGGTCGAGCTTCACGCCCACGTTCGCGTTGTGACTGATTTCGGGTTTGAGCAAGAGGTTGTCTTGAACCAAGATCGCGTCACCGAACACTTCATCGGGAGTCGGCAAGCGAGTTGCGTACTCGTACGATGCTTTCAGCTGCAGCTCGCGCGTGAGTCGCACTCGAACGCCGTTACCGATCCCGAAGCGGTTGGTGACGACTTCGCGATCGCGGAAGACGCCGCCGGTCAGAGGCTCCTCGCTCGCCGCTTGGTAGTGATACTGTTTGACGAAAAAGAGATTCTGCAGGCGATAGTCCGCCTCATTGCGAGAGTCTTCGGCGTCGTAGTCATAGTCCGCGTCTCTCGTGGCCGCAGGCTCGGCAGACCCGGACTCCGGACGCTTGTTCCGTTCTCCGAACTTGAAGAGGTTTGCCTCGTATTCGAGTCCACTCACGACCGTGGTGCGCTCGCGCTTCGCCGTCAGCGGGTCGCGAGCGTCAGCGTTCGACATGATGCGCTCGTCGCCTGATGCCGTCGTGAAGGTGGGCGTCGAGACGAGCGTGACGACGTGTGCTGGTGCGATGTGATAGGTCGCGACCGCGCGTCCGAACCAGTTGTGCCACCAATAGGTTTGATCGCGCGGGTCGGTCTCGATCTCACCGCCGATGCGACGTTCACGCACTTTCTCGCCAAACCAGTCGTAGACCCACATCGACTTGTCGACGAAGTCGGCCGTTCGATAGGCATAGGCAGCGACGAGCTCCAGCTTGAAGTCGGGCGTCGCGTCGACTTCATAGCGCGCAGTCGTGCCGACTGCAGTTTGTGCATAACGGGCTTCGCCGTAGGGCACGGTCATGACGGTGTTGTGCTGCAGCTCCTTGTCGAGCCTCACCGCATAGCCGCGTAGGAGCAGACGCTTGGCCCAGCGCTGATCGACGATGCCGGCTTCGATCGTTCCGCCGAACGCACGATACACATCGTGGAAGCGCGGCACGCGGGCCGGACTCAGCCGACCGCGGTCGTCCGGAACTTCGACGTCGACGTCGTAGTCGTTGTCGGCGTGGTCGAAGAAGCCGGCGACGTTGACGACCAAACCGGTCGGATCGTGACGTGCCGCTCCGTTTACGGTAAAGCGCTGCTCGCCGAAAGAGCCGACCTGCGCGGATGCACCCACGCCGTTTTCGTAGCGATGGTCGCTGACCAGGTTGATGGCGCCACCGAGGGCGTCCGCGCCGAAGCGAATCGGCACGACGCCTTTGTAGATCTCGACGTGATCGGCGAGGTTGACCGGGAAGCTCGCGACGCCGAATGGAAAGAACGCGAGCTCGATCGGGAGCCCGTCCAAGAACGTAGGGATCTGCTGATCGGTCAAGCCATCGAGGGTGAGGCGTTCGTCCGAGCCCAACCCGCCGGCGCGACGGATCGACAGACCCGGAACGCGCGAGAGCACTTCACCGAGTTGAGCCGTCTCGCGCCGCGCGCGCTGCAGCTCGACGACGCTGACCGCTTCGGCGGATTGCGCGAGTCGGTCGATCTCGCGCTGCTGGCCTTCCACCCAGACTTCCTGAATCTTCGGAGTGACGAGGACGGGCGGTGGGAGTGGGTCGGGTGTGCTCGCCGGCGCCGCGGAGGGCGGCGGCTGCGGAGCGATTTCGCCGGAGATTGGTGTTGCTCCCGCAGCGGAGGGCGGCACAGCGGGCGCTGGCTTCTGAAACTGGTAGCGATACAAGATGCGCGCTGCCATCGGTGCGCCTTCGCGCATCGCGGGCGTGAATCGAAACCGTAGCGCCGCAGCGCGCGCCGCAGCGTCGAACGAAGCCCCACCGCTCTCGACGACTTCGGCATCTGCGACCCGCCCATCGGTCTCGACCGTGAGTCGCAGGATGACGACCGGCGGTGGTTGGTCCGGTGGTGCGTCGGCCGGGTAGACCGCCTCGCTGGGCTCCACGAGTTGCGGCGGAACGAGTTGCGGCGTCGTGGGAGCCGGCTCGGGAGTGCCGCCATCCGCTGCAGGTGTCTGCGCTGCGGACGGGGGCGCTGGCTGAGGTGGCACCGGTGCGGGCGCGGGCGCCTGCGGAGCCTGCGTCGGCGCGGGAGGAGGCGCTTGCGGAGGCTGCGGCGACGCAGGCGCAGGCGTCTGCGCACGCGCGGCCGAGCCACACAGGGCGGACACCAGGCTCAGCATGCACGCGTACGACCGCGCGCGACGGGTCTTGGACTTCGACTTCTGGGCCATCTAGAACTTGCGATTCAATCGCAATAAGAAATTGGCCTTTTCGCGCTTGCGGCCTGTTTTGTCAAGCCTGGCGGCTGTTCTCAGCCGAACACGCGGTTCATTCGCTGATATCCGGCCGAGACGATTGCCAAAAAACGGCGTCCCGGCGGGGCCGCTCAGCCGTTCGCGATCCGCCGCGCGATCAGAGTCCGCATGCTCGCGTACTGCACGCCGAACAAGACCGGCTTCGCCACGAGCAAGCCAGTCAAGACCAGGCCCCACCCCGCGACGTCCAGCCACTGTGCGGCCGCCGCGTTGATGACGCCCATCAGCATCATTCCGACGGCCCACACGTAGCCCCACGAGACGAGCTCGCGCTCCGTCATCCATGTTCGCACGATTTCAGGCATGTACCGCAGCTGCCAGCCGCGTTTCAGCATCACGACCGCGATCGCAAAATGAACGAAGCTCGGCTTGAACCGAATGAATCGACTGTCCGCGGTGATCAGGCTCGCGCTGCCCAAGCTGATCACGAGCACGAGCGACAACCACTGCAGCGCCGGAATCGACTCGCGACGTGCCAGGCTCACGCCGAGCTGCAAAATTGCAACCGCAATCGCGACCCACGTCGCGACGACGATGTCATGCGTGATCGCATTCGCCGCGACGAACGCGATTGCGGATAGAAAGTCTTTGAGCAGCTCGATCGCGACGGTAGCCATGCTGAACGAACCTCGCGAGGTGAACGCGCGGAAGAAGGCGCTTCGCGCTGCCCTAACATAATCGCGACCCGCAAGATGCTCCATAAGCTGCGCAGTAGCCACCGCAGCGCGCTCATCTTCGCTAACATCGGCGAATGTCGAAACGATGGGTGAGCAAAAAAATCGGCATGTTCACGGGCGGAGACCAGACCGAGAATTTCCGCTCGATGGCCTCGATCTTCCCGTGTCGCGTCGTCCGGCGATCCGACAAACCTCATCGGTTTGCGACGACGAAGCCGCTTCGCCTTCCGAGCACATACCGGTACGAGAGCGAGCGTCGCAGCACCGCGGCGCTCCTGGCTGATACGGAGACCGTGGGCCTGATGGTCCTGCATCGCGGGCGGATCGCGTACGAGAAGTATTGGCTCGGCGTGACACCGACGACGCAGTGGGCATTGTTCTCGATCACTAAGTCGTGGTTGTCCGCGTTGATCGGGATCGCAGTGGCGGAGCGAGCGATCGAATCAGTCGACAATCAGGTGACGGACTATGTGCCGCGACTGGCCGGTAGCGCATACGACGGTGCGACGATCAAACACGTCTTGCAGATGTCGTCAGGCGCGCGATGGGATGAATCGTACGCGGATGCCGACTCCGACATTCGTCAGACTGGTCGCGAGCTCGCCGCAGGAGGCGCGCGCACCGAAGTTGCCGAGTCACTTCAACGCGAGTTCGAGCCAGGCACGTACCACCGCTACAGCTCGATCGACACGCACGTACTCAGCCTCGTCTTGCGGCGCGCCACGCACCAGACGCCGACCGACTATCTGCGCGAAAAAATCTGGGCTCGGCTCGGTGCCGAAAGCGACGCGTTTTGGATCGTTGAGGGTGATGGGCGCGAGTGGGCCGGCGCGGGTCTCAACGCAACCTTGCGCGACACGGCAAAGCTCGGATTGTTGTACTGCAACGCAGGTCGATGGGGTCGCACGCAGATCATTCCGCGCGACTGGATCCAGGCATCGGTAACGCCGGATGCTGCGCATCTCGCGCCCGGCTATCGCGAGAGTTCAGCTTCACTATTTGGTTACGGCTATCAGTGGTGGCGGCCCGACCTCAGTCCTAGCTACTGCGCGTTCGGGGTGTACAACCAGTTCGTGTATGTCGATCCAGTTCGTTCGGTCGTGGTCACGAAGCTGTCGGCCAACCGTAAGTTTGCTAGTGGGCCCGGCTTCGGCCCTTACAGCGAGCGCGAGCACGTCGAATTCTTTCATCAGATCGCGGCGCGGTGCGACTAACGCGGATCGTAAATCAACCAGCCGTTCGGCTCGACTGCCGCCGCTTCCAGCTGCGCGCCCGCACTCGATAAGATCGCCCGCACCGGCTTTCCGAGCTTGAACGGAGCTGCGCCGATGTTGAGCACCACGGACAATCGCTCGTCGCCGAGCCGGCATGTGTAGCTCAAAGCCTCGTTGGCTTTGTGCCCGACCTCGATGCGAGCTCGCGAGAGCCAGGCATGTTCGCGCCGCAGCCGAATCAAGTCCTGGTGCAGTCGATAGACCGGCCAGCCCTCCTGCATGAGCCCGGCCGGGGTCTCTGGAAACGCAGGCCGAATCGCGTCGTCGCCGCCCGCCCGCGCTTCCTTGACGCCGCGAAACGCTTGCTCGTCACCGGCGTAGATCGAAGGCGCGCCCGCGACCGTGAACAACACGACGAGCGCATGCGGCAAATGCCGAACATCCCGAAGCTTACTCGCGATGCGCGTGACGTCGTGATTGCCGACGAACGTCATGGGCAAAAACCGCTCGACGAATTGGTCGTGTCGTGTGAATGCCCACGCGAGCTCGAACAAGTTCGTGTCGTTCAACGCGCTCCAGATCGCCTTCCACAGCTCGTACTGCGTGACGGAATCGAGCCCGCTCTCTGCGACGATCGCGCTGTAATCGCCGTGGATCACCTCACCGACGAACCACGCGCGTGGATGTTTCGCCCGCAGACGCGCGAGCACCGGCTGCCAAAACCGGGGCGGAACCGCGTACGCAGCATCGAGCCGAAACCCATCCACACCGCGCGCGAGCCAATGATCCATGACGTCGGCGACGTACTCTCCGACTTGCGGCTCGTCGTGATTGAACGCAACCAGGCTCGAGTGACCTTCGAAGACGGCAAACTCGTGAGGGTTCTTATGATCGCGCCGAAACCAACGCGCGTACGGTGAGGCCTCGCCGTGCACGGCGACATCGGCAAAGCGGGGGAAGCTGCGACCGACGTGGTTGAAAACCCCGTCGAGCACCAGCTGCAGTCCGCGCCGCCGAAGCGACCCGACCAGCCGATCGAAATCGGCGTCATCGCCTAGCCGCGGATCGACCCGCAGGTGGTCGATCGTGTCGTACCCATGAGTCTCGGACGCGAAGATCGGCCCGAGCTGAAGAGCCGTACAGCCGAGCTCTGCGAGGTAATCGATCCAGGCTTCGAGCCGGTTCAACCGGTGCCCTACGTGGCCGGCAATCGCACGCGGCTCCGCGCAGGTGAACCCCAGCGGATACACGTGCCAGAACACGGCGTGGTCAGCCCAGGAGTTTGCAGCACCTTTTGTCATCGACTCTGAAAGCTAACAGTAAGCCCCGTCAGTCAGTCTTCCACCCGCGACCGGGACTTCGCCCCGGAACCACGCCGCACTCTCGACTTTCCTGCCAATGCGCGAATGCCCGCGATGGAGAAATCCGCGATGTGATCGGCCGCGGCACGGATCTCCTCCGGCGTCTGCACGGGCCAGTTCGAGAACACGAAGCTCCGAAAGCTGTCGCGCACGTAAAACATGCACTGCGACTGAATACTGAATGCGGAGAGCTGGACGCGTCGATCGTTCAGATCGGAATCGAGGGCCTCTGCGACGAGCTCTGCGAGGTGACGCATGCGCGGCCGGAGGATCTTGTCCGCGATCTCCTGGGCGATCGGCGTCGGCTGCGCCATCTCGTGGCGAAACAAGCGTTGAATCCACTCGATGCGCGCCTCAGGCTTCAGCATCCGCGGCAAGTACTGATGGACGTAGTGCCGGATCCGTTCTTCGACGGTCGCGCCCTCAGTCGACGTGATGTTCTCGTTCAGTGAGCTAATGGCGGCGATCTCGCCCTCGACGACCGCGCGATACAAGCTCAGCTTGTCACCGAAGTGATAGCCGACCGCCGCGAGATTCGCCGAAGCGCGCTGGCTGATGTCGCGTACGGTAACGTGGTGATAGCCGCGCTCTGCAAACAGCTGTCGCCCGACTTCGAGCAGCCGCTCGCGCGTGCCGTCCGCACCACCCGCGCGCTCGCGCGCCGTGCCCACACTCGCTCGCGCACGCGTCCGGCGCGCATCGCCCACCGCTTTGAGTTTGCCGCGACCGCTCACAAACTCCTCCGAAAGAGCAGCGTCGCCCCGGTCATCGCGATCAGCGAGAAGATGGACAAGAACATCAGATCCGGAAGGATCGCCGTGAAGCCCGTATTCTTGAGCAACAAGCACTTGAGCGCGTGGACCGCATACGTGAAGGGATCGACGGCCGCGATTGCCCGCATCCAATCCGGAAACGCCTGCTGCGGATAGACGGCGCCACTCGGAAAGTACAGCAGCGTGTTCAGCACGCCGAACATCGCGCGCGGCATGAGCGGATCATTCATCCGCACCATGATCAAAAACATCATGCTCATCAACGCAACGGCCGTGATGACGATGACTACGAACAGTCGAAGGAGGCGCATCGGTTCGAACGGATCCGCGATCCCGGCGATCAAACTACCGAGCGTCATCAACACGACGCCCGAGATCACGGCTTTCGTCGCACCCGACACGGTGAACCCGAGAATGAGCTCGAGCCGCGTAATCGGCGTAACCAAGTAACCTTCGTGGAGCCCGCGCGCTTTGTCGTCGATGTAGATGATGCCGCCGCCGATCATCACCATCATGAAGATCGACATGACGATCGATCCCGGCAACAAGTACTGGATGTACGGGATGTACGGATAGATCTCGACCAGGTCGACGCGCGGGGTTCCCGTGCGCGGCTTCGCGCTCGAAGCCTGGAAGCTCTGCGTGAGCCCGCTGACCGTGCCTGCGAGCGCGCCCGCCACGAAGCTATCGGCGTTGTCCTCGATCAGCGCGATGGACGGTTCGCGCTTCGAGAGCGCTCGGCGCGAGAAATCCGGCGGGATGGCGAGCACGCCGTTGATCGCACCGTTGCGGAGCGCAGTTACCGCTTGTCCCATGTCCGCGAACGACTGCGTCTCGAACGTTTGCGCGTTGGCTGCGACTGCATTCATCAGCTCGCGCAACTGGAGCGCAGGCACGCCATGATCTTGATCGACGACGCCGACGCGCAAGTGTTTGACCACACCGCCGAACGCGTAGCCGAGTATGACCAGCTGCACGATCGGCAACATCAAAGACATCATGATCAGCGCAGGGCTGCGCCTGAACTTGCGAAACTCCCGCTCGATCATCGCCAAGGCACCGTCCATGAACCACTCCTCTGGCTAACGCCGCAGCATCGGATGGCGATCCAGAGCCGATGGCTCCTGCAGCGCATCGCGCAAATCGCGGCCGGTGTAATGAACGAATACATCGTCGAGCGTCGTACTCTGCACTGCGAGCGACTCCACACTCACGCCCGCCGACGCTGCTTCCGTCATCAGTGCCAATGTGGTCGCCGGGCCGGTGCTCGACGTGATGCGGTACACGCTGCCGACTTCCGTGATGTGATCGACGCCGGGCAGCCGGTCGAGCCGTGTTCGCCAGTCGGGTGGGGTCGCGCCAAAGCTCACCTCGAGCGCGTTTTGCGTCGGAACCGCCGCCTTCAGCTGCAGCGGTGAATCGAGCGCCTTCAGCTCGCCGTGATCGACGATCGCGATGCGATCACACAACTTGTCCGCTTCATCCATGTAATGTGTGGTGATCAGCACGGTCAGATCGCGCTCGGCTTTGATCTTGCGAAGCATTTCCCAGACTGCCGTACGCGAGACCGGATCGAGACCGGTCGTAGGCTCGTCCAGAAAGAAGATCCGCGGCTCGTGCATCAAACCGCGCGCGATCTCGACGCGCCGGCGCATACCGCCCGACAAGTTCTTCACCGGTTTGTCGGCCCACTGCGTGAGCTCGACCGCTGCGAGCAGCTCCGCAGCCACCCGCCTTGCCTTGGCGCGCGGCACACCGTACATCCGCGCGAAGATCAGCAGATTTTCCTCGGGGGTCAGTTCGAGATCACTCGTCATCGCCTGCGGGATCACGCCGATCGCGCGCCGCACCTGATCCGGCTCCTTGACGATGTCCGCGCCGCCGACCCGCGCAGTACCCGAGGTCGGGATCACCAGCGTCGTCAGCATGCGAATCAACGTCGACTTGCCGGCGCCATTCGGCCCCAACAAGCCGAACACTTCGCCCTCTTTGACCGAAAACGAGATGCCGTTCACCGCCGTGAAGTCGCCGAAGCGCTTCGTGATCGCCGAAACGTCGATCGCGAGGTCACTCACGAGTGCTTCTCCGCAACCGGGAGCAACACGTACGCAGTCATCCCGAGCGCGAGCTTTCGATCCGTGTTGTCGAGCCGCAGGCGAATCTCGAACGTCTTGAGGTCGCGCTTCGTTCGGCTCACGTCGCGCTGAGTTGCGAAGCTCGCGTCGACGCCGCGAAAAAACACGCGGCCTTGTCTCACTTCGCCGGAAGGCAGCCGCACATTCAACGCGTCGCCGAGCTTTACCCGATCGATGTAGGTCTCTTCGACGTCGGCCCGCACCCAGTAGTCGTCTGGATCGACGAGCGTCACGATCGGTTGGCCCGCGGTGACGACCTCACCTGCACGCGCTGCACGCACGTCCACGATGCCTGCGATCGGCGCGTGGAGCTCAGTATAAGCCAAACGCGCTTCGGCTTTCTTCGTCTGTGCTTGCGCGGCGGCGTGCTGGCGTTCCGCGACGCCGAGTGCGCTGCGCCGAGCCTGCACTTGTTCCGCTGCCGATCGCGCGAGATCGAGCGCCGCACGCTGGGCTTCCACCTGTTTTGCGTTCGACTCCTCACGGGCAGCCGCGACCGCGAGATCATTTTGCGCGCGTTCGCCCTCTTGTTCGGAGAGACCGCCACCTTTCATTAAGGTATCGGCGCGCGCGCGCGCACGCTGGGCTTGCTGCTGATTGGACTCGGCTTCCTTGAATTGCGCGAGCGCCGCCGCGAGCGACGCCTCGGCCTCGCGAATCTGCTGCGCCGCAAGCCGCTCCTGGTAACGCAGCGTGGCTTCGCTCTCGAGCATGCCGTTCGCCGAACCTTGTTCGGTACTCACGAAGAACGCACGCTCGGCGGTGAGCTCGGCGTCCGACATCACCGCGAGCAGCTGATCGCGCGTGACGTGGTCGCCCTCTTTCACGAGCAGCTTGCTGAGCTGGCCGCTCAGCTGCGAGCTCACCACCACGTCGTCGGTCGTCACCATGCCCGTCAGCACCAGCTCTTCGGGTTTCCGCTGGCTGAGGTACACGCCAATGCCTGCGCCGACGACTAACACGCCGAGAATTATTCGCCGTCCAGCAGCCATTTCATCCTCCAAACCAGCACGACAACTTTCAAACAGGTGTATGAAACACGTGTTTGAAAGTCAAGCCAGCGCGTCGCGCCTTGACACGATGCACCTTCCCTTCCATGTTCGGCGCGTTCTGGGTCACCGGCAGCTTCGATGCCGCTGACAGCATCACGGCAGTGATGTGAACAGGGAAGCCGGTTCGAATCCGGCGCGGACCCGCCACGGTACTGGGCTGAATCCCACGTCGCGATGCCACTGGCGAAAGCTGGGAAGGTGACGCGGGCTAGGGCCCTGAGCCCGGAGACCTACCCCGAACGCAGTGAACCCTACGCCTCGGGGATGGCGAAAAGGACGACCGAGGCGCTGCACGCGTGTCGTGCGCGGCCGCATCTCGATTCGTTCTTCCGAAATTCGCGAGGCACCGGAGCTCCGGCTTGTTACGCCTCGCACTCGCATTTGTGTTCGTCGGTCTGGCCACATCGCGCGTCGCCGCCCAGAGCGGCGCGGCCGGAAGCGGCGTGGCGGCCGATGGCGTGGCCGAAAACGCCTCCCCGAACGAGTTCGAAGCGCGTGCCACGGCGCCGGGCGAACGCCTCGTCGCAACCCACGGCGAAGATCCGACCGCGGCCGGGACCACGCTCGACGTCCAGAACCGCGTCGCGGTTCCACAATCGCTCGGCGACATCGTTCGGGAAGCGCCGGGCGCCCGCATCCAGAACACGGGTGGCCTCGGCGCGTTTTCGAGCGTGAGCTTGCGCGGGGCCGACGGCTCCGAAGCGCTCGTACTTCTCGATGAGATTCCGCTCGTCACGCCGGATGGCGGCGCGTTCGACTTGAGCACGTTTCCGGCAGAGTTGTTTGAGCGAGTCGACGTATTTCGCGGCGGCGCACCGGTCTGGCTCGGCTCGGGCGCGGTCGGCGGCGTCCTCCGCCTCGTGCCGAGGCGAGCTGAGCTTTCCCGCTACGACCTCGCTGCGAGCGCAGGCTCTTTCGGAAGCTGGCAGCTGCAATTGGGTTTCGCCGTCGGGCGCCCCGATCGACTGACACTTCGCGCGCGAGCAGTCGTTCGCACGGCTGACAACGACTACCCCTATCTCGACGACAACGGCACGCGCTTCGAGCCCGACGACGACGCAACGCGGCGCCGGAGAAACGCGCAGCTGACAGATGCGAGTGGGTTCGTCGATCTCGGCGCGCCGCTACTCGGCGGCAGGATTCACACGATTCTCGTCGCGAATGGCCGCACGGGTGGCGAGCCCGGCCCCGGCTCGCAACCGACGCCCGACATTCACCGGAGCCGGCAACGCGTGCTCGCCGGCGTCGCGTTCGATCGCAGCTGGGGAAACGCGGAGTCACCGGCGAGCCGCCTGCAGCTGGTGGCGGCGAGCAGCTACTTGCACGACCGCTACACCGATCTGTATGGCGAGCTCGGAACCAGCCGTCGCTGGAACACGGACGATGACGCCTACCGCGGTTTCATCCGCGCCGCCGGCACGCTGCGGCTCGCGCGCTGGCTCGAGGCGACGGCGGTCGGGTCGTACGCACTCGACGAGTACGACCCGAGTGATCAGTTCACGTTCCCTGCGCCCGCCCCGTCGAACCGTCACGATGTCGCAGCAGCACTCGAGCTCGCCGCCCGTGGTGCGCTCGGGCCCGTCGTGTTCGAGCTTCGCCCGTCTGCACGAGTCGAATGGAGTCGCACCGAGTTGCACGCGGATCGTGGCGCGACCGGGCCCTTCGACTCGACGCGCGCGCTCACGAAGCCGACGGGGCGCATCGCTGCAGGGCTGGCGCCCTTCCCTGCGCTCGCGGTCACGGCATCGATTGCAACCGGGGTGCGCTTGCCGACGATGTTCGAGCTCTTCGGCGATCGCGGCCTCGTCTTGCCCGCGCCCAACTTGCAGCCAGCCACGTCGACGACCTACGACGCAGGCGTGACTCTCAAACACGAGACTGCAGCCATCCGCGGCGCGCTCGAGCTTCACGGCTTCTTGCAACAGCGCCGGGACGAGATCGGCACGTTCCGCACGGCGCAGTTTCAAGTCGCGCACTTCAACTCGAGTGATGTCGAGCAACGCGGCTTCGAGCTCGGCGTACAAGCTGTCTTGTTCGAGTTATTCGCGATTCACGGCGCCGCGACCTACCTCCGCACCGAAGACGCGCTCGGCAAACGCTTGCCGATGCGCCCGGTCTGGAACGTGTTCGTCCGGCCCGAGCTCCGGAAACGTTTTGCCGCGCTCGCGATGTCCGCGGGTGTCGCGGCCGAGATCAACTACCGCAGCTTTGCCTTTGCAGACCGCGCGAACCTCGCTGTGATCTCGGAATGCAGCACCGCCGCGCTGAGCGCTTCGATCGGGTTTCTGCGCGATCGACTGCGCCTGAGTGGCCGGCTCGAAGACCTCACGAATGCACGTTGTACGGACCTGGTCGGTTACCCGCTGCCCGGTCGCTCACTGCTGTTCACGCTTACTTGGAAGGAATCGGAGCATGAGAAAGTCTAGACGAACTTGGATCGCGCCGCTCGTGTGCCTCACACTGCTGGCCTGCGACGATGAGCCGGAATCGAAGTCGCGACCGCAGTTCGAAGCGGACGCTGGCGCAGATGCTGGACCCGACTCGGATTCACGCGGACCCGCCTACGCCGTGATCAGCAGCGACTTCGCTGCGACGTCGGTGTCGCTGCTTGCCGCGGACGGCGACATCGTCGCGGACGACTATCTCAACTCCGGCTCGACCGAAACTGGGCTCGTGACCGCCTTGTCCGGCGACGTCGAAATGCCGACGCGTTCGGGCGAACCTGGCGTGCTGGTGCTGCTCGACCGCTTCAAGACGGACGTGGTCACGCGGGTCGAGCTCTCGAGCGGCGATGTGCTCGGCCAGGTTCAAGTCGGCGACTCTGCAGCGGACGGCGACGACGCGTTCACCGCAAACCCGCAAGACTATCTCCGCGTTGACGCCACGACGGCGTGGATCGCGCGCAGCGAGCCGAATCTCAAGCCGGATGCCGCCGAAGCGAACCTCGGCAACGACTTGATTCGGATCGATCCCCGCACGATGGAGCGCACGGAAGACCGAATCGATCTCTCGCCGCTCAACGGCCGAGCGAGCCGCGTCGACCCGATGACGGGCGCCGAAGAAGAAGTCGACGTGTATGCGCGGCCCGGACGGTTTGCGCGCGTCGGCGACACGCTCATCGTCGGACTCGCCCGATCCGCCTTCGACTTCAGCGCGGTCGGCAGTGGATTGGTCGCAGTGGTCAATCTGAAGACGAAAGCAATCGGCGGCCTGGAGATCGAAGACCTGCAGGGCTGCAACTACGTGTCACCGATCCCCGGTGCCAATGATCGCGTGCTCGTGGGTTGCGGCGGCGTGTACCCGACACCGCGCGACAGCGCAGGCATCGCCATCCTGCGCGTCTCGAACGGCAAGGCCAGCGTGGTGAAGAGCTGGAAAGCCAAGGAGCACGAAGACGCCCCGGCTGTTTCGGAAGGCTACGTGGCTATCGATCCGAACAC
>DASRXR010000121.1:0-2256 GCA_035687405.1 Polyangiales bacterium | reverse complement strand
CAGCGCCTTGGCGGCGTCGAAGCGCTTCACCGCTTCGTCCATGTTGCCGATGGTCTCCATCATGAACTTCTTGGCATCGTCGGGGTGCGTCGCGACTTTGCCGTTGCCGTACATATCGATTGCGAAGCCTACGTAGCCCATATCGGCCAGTTGCTTGGCACGGATGCGGACGTAGTCATTAGGCCCCCACCACTCGTGCACGACGATCACGGCTGGCCGCTTCTCGGTCGTGGCCGGGTAGGCGATGAAGCCCTTGAGCTCGGTCGTCCCGCTCGAATAGGTGACCTCTTTGCTCTCGCTGCTCGGCTCGGGCGGCGCAGGGGGCGCTGTCGTCTCGGCAGCCGCAGTCGTGGATGGCTCGCCCTCGCTTGTGTGGGCGCAGGCAAGCGCCGAACAGGCCAAGGCAACGAGCAGGATAAGTCGCGTGAGCATGGAGCCTCCGGGGGTGATGCGCGCGGACTCTACACCGGAGGTGGTTTGTGACGGCTACCAGTAACGCGTTGTCGAATCGTGCGATCAAGGGCCCGTGGATCCGTGATGCGTCTGGGGACTTAGACAGAACGATTCAGTCTTCAGCGAGCGGTGTGGTAATAAGTCACGGACCGATCGCTCGGAGCGAGCGACGCGATGTGCCGGAGACGCGACACGGTATGTCCGAGCCCGCAAGCATGCGCCCCGAAGGCGAGCTGGAAGAGGGCGAGGCCGCGGGCCGTCGTTGCCACGTAACCGTCTTGTTTTCGGACGTTTGCGACTACACGACGCTGGCCGAGGCGCTCGATCCCGAGGACGCGTATCGGCTGCGACGCTACGTCGAGCAGCTCGCGACCGGCGTCATTCGCAAGCACGGCGGGACGATCAGCCAGTTCTACGGCGACGGTACGCTCGCCGTCTTCGGCTACCCCACGTCCGAAGAGGAAGACGCGCGTCGCGCGATCGAAGCCGCGCTCGAGCTGCGCGAGCTCACTCATGGCCCCGCGCTCGAGGGCCTGATCCCAAGCGGCTTCCGGCTGTGCATGCACTTCGGCATCCACAGCGGGCTGGTGTTCGCGCGCGAGGGCGACTCACTGCACGGGCGTTTCGAGCTGACCGGGGACGCTGTGAACACCGCTGCGCGGTTGTGCTCGGCGGCCGGCCAGGACGAGGTGATCGCGAGCGACAGTGCGCTGCGCGGGATCGAGGCCTTCTATCACACCGAGCTGCTCAAGGACCTCGCGCTCAAAGGCAAGCGCACCAAGGTCATCGCGGCGCGCGTGCTGCGTCCGTCGGGTGTGACGACGCGCTTCGAGGCGCGCGCGCGGCGCGGGCTGTCCACGCTGCTCGGCCGTCAAAGTGAGCTCGCGCAAGTCGAAGCGTTGATGCTCGAGGCCAAAGGCGGCAGCGCGCGGATCGCGGCGCTCGTCGGCGGCCCCGGCATCGGCAAGACCCGCTTGCTCGAGGAGCTGCGCCACCGCTTGCTCGGCGACGGCATCACCGTGCTGCGCGGTTACTGCGAGAGCTACGGCAGCCTCGCGCCGCTGCAGCCGTTCTTGCACGTGCTGCGGCAGCTGATCGGCACGCCCGCCACCGCCTCGGTCGAGGACTCGATCAGCGCGGTCTATCAGCTGGTCGATCGCCACCGCGACGCGCTCGAGCGCCACGCCTCCACGTTGCTGCACGTGCTGTCGCTCAAGCCGTGGGTCGGGGCGGGCCCGACCACCGAGGACGCGCGCCTAGGGATCGCCGCGGCGTTCATCGATCTGTTCGAGGCGCTGTCGCGCAACCGGCCGCTGGTCCTGATCGTCGACGACTTCCAGTGGGCCGATGACCTTTCGCAGCACACGCTGGCGCGCGTGCTCGAGTCGCTCGCCGGCCGGCCGGTGCTGGCGCTGCTCGGCACGCGCGAGGTCGACCCATCGGATCCGCTGTTTCAGCGCGCGCACATCATGCCGCTGCGCCCGCTCGAGGCGAACGACTCCGCGCTCTTGATCCGCGAGCTGCTGCCCGGCGCGCTCGACATGGGCCTGACCAGCGCGCTGTATCAGCGCTCCGGTGGCAATCCATTGTTCCTCGAGGAGCTGTGCCGCGCGCTCCCGGTCGACATGCCGATCGCCGAGGGGGTGCTCGATCAAGCGCGCGTGCCGTACACGGTGCAGGGCCTGATCCAAGTTCGGCTCGAGCAGCTGCCGCCGCAGCTGTCGGCGTTGCTCGGCGTTGCGTCGGTGATCGGCAACGAGTTCTCGCGCGAGCTGCTCGAGCGCGCCGCCCAGGACCAGCACG
>DASRXR010000120.1:0-14295 GCA_035687405.1 Polyangiales bacterium | reverse complement strand
TGATCTGCATCCGCACGCGCTTCGTCATACTTGCGCGACGCATCTACTCGATGCCGGCGCAGACCTGCGCGGCATTCAGGAATTCCTCGGCCACTCGAGCTTGTCGACCACACAGCGCTACACCCATGTGAGCATCGACCGGCTATTCGAGGCCTACGCGCGCGCGCACCCGCTCGCGAAGCGGAAGAAGCCAGCCAGCTGATACGTCCGCCGGGTCGGGCTTGACAGGGCCCACGCCAGGTCTACGTTCGTCGCTCGCTTACGGAGGTTTCGTGTCCGAGTCCCCGCGCGGTTCCGGTTCTGTTGGCTTTGTCCACGAGCAGCGGTTTCGTTCGACTACGATCGTCGCAGTTCGTCGGGCGGGTAAGGCCGCGATGGCCGGCGATGGGCAGGTCACGCTCGGCCAAACCGTCATGAAGGGCAAGGCGCGGAAGGTCCGTCGGCTCGGTGAGGGCGGGCGCGTCGTCGTGGGTTTTGCCGGTGCGAGCGCCGACGCTTTCACGCTGTTGGATCGCTTCGAAGCCAAGCTGAAGGGCCACCAGCACAACCTCGGCCGTGCTGCAGTCGAGCTGGCCAAGGAGTGGCGCACCGATCGCTTCTTGCGGCGCCTCGAGGCGATGTTGGTCGTGATGGATTCCACCGTCACGCTTTTGATCAGCGGCACGGGCGACGTGATCGAGCCCGATGAGGGCGTGATCGCGATCGGCTCGGGTGGCAACTACGCCCTGGCTGCCGCGCGGGCCCTCCTGAACCACACGCAGCTGTCGGCGGCGGAGATCGCGCGCGAGTCGCTCACGATCGCCAGTCAGATCTGCGTGTATACGAATGACAACATCGTCCTCGAGGAACTGGAACAATGAGCGCATCGCGCAGGTTTGGTAGGTCGTGAGCGCATTTTCCCCGTCGGGCTCGGGTGGTACACGCGGGCCGGCGGTCGGTCTGACGCCGCGCGAAATCGTGACCGAGCTCGACCGCTACATCGTCGGTCAGGGCAAAGCCAAGCGCGCGGTCGCAGTCGCGTTGCGCAACCGCTGGCGCCGGCAAGCCGCCGCGCCCGACCTGCGCGACGAGATCACGCCGAAGAACATCATCATGATCGGACCGACCGGTGTCGGTAAAACCGAGATCGCGCGCCGGCTCGCGAAGCTTGCGCAAGCGCCGTTCGTGAAAGTCGAAGCTTCGAAGTTCACCGAAGTCGGATACGTCGGGCGCGACGTCGAGTCGATCGTGCGGGATCTCGTCGAAGTCGCGATCGCGCTCGTGCGCGAAGAGCAGCGCGTGCGCGTCGAGCAGCGTGCGCGCGAGCAAGCCGAAGAGCGGCTGCTGCAGCTGCTATTCCGGCCGGAAGAAACAGTCGCGACCCCGGCCGGTTCGCGCGGGCCGTTCTTGGTGTCATCGCAGGGCACTGTCCAGCGGTCGGAGGGGACCGCGCGCGATCTCGCAGGCCTGCGCACGCAGCTGCGGTCCGGTGTGCTCGATGACGAGCAGATCGAGCTCGAAGTCACGGACAGCACGAGCCCGCTCGTGTCGATCTTCGGTTCCGGGCACGGCATGGAGGACATGGAGATTCAGCTGAAGGACATGCTCGGCCAGCTGCCGGGCATGCGCGGCGGCAAGAAGCACAAGCGCAAGCTCAAGGTGCGCGAGGCGCGCCGCATGCTCGAAGACGAAGAAGCGCTGAAGTTGATCGACATGGACTCGGTGAAGCGCGAGGCGATCGAGCGCACGGAGCAAGCCGGCATCGTGTTCCTCGACGAGATCGACAAGATCGCCGGCCCGAAGGCGGCGCAAGGTCCAGACGTGTCGCGCGAAGGCGTGCAGCGCGACTTGCTGCCGATCGTGGAAGGCTCGACCGTGAACACGAAACACGGGCCGGTGAAGACCGATCACGTGTTGTTCATCGCGGCGGGCGCGTTCCACGTGTCCAACGTGTCCGACCTCATTCCGGAGCTGCAAGGTCGGTTTCCGATTCGAGTCGAGCTCGAAGCCCTCGTGAAAGCCGATTTCGTTCGGATCTTGAAGGAACCGAAGAACGCGCTCACGCATCAGTACGCCGCGTTGATGGCGGCGGAGGGCGTGGAGCTTTCGTTTACGGATTCGGCGGTCGACAGCATCGCGGAGTACGCCGCGCGGGCCAATGAGCGCGCTGAAAACATCGGTGCGCGCCGGCTCCACACCGTGATGGAGGCGCTGCTCGACGAGCTCTCGTTCGATGCGCCAGAGCTCAAAGACAAGAAGGTGGTCATCGACGGCCCCGACGTGCACCGCACGCTTTCGCCGATTCTCGCGGACGAAGACCTGGCCAAGTTCATTCTTTAGGGTCTTTGTCTGAATCGCGCCGAGTTTTATGCTCGCCGGCTCCGCCGACCCGGGCTACACCTCGGGGTCATTGCAGGCGAGTCCGCGCGTGATGGAAGAACTGATCGAAAAAGCCGCCGTTTTGCTGGAAGCGCTGCCGTACATCCGGCGCTTCCACGGGCGCACGTTCGTAATCAAGTACGGCGGTAGCGCGATGATCGACGCGGCGCTGCAAGACAGCTTCGTGCAGGACGTGTTGCTGCTCAAGTACGTGGGCATTCACGTCGTGATCGTGCACGGCGGCGGCCCGCAGATCGACGCGCTCCTGCGCGAGCTCGGCATCACGCCGAAAAAGGTCGAAGGTCTGCGCGTCACCGACGACCGCACGATGGAAGTCGTCGAGATGGTACTCGGCGGCAAGATCAACAAGAGCATCGTGTCGCTGCTCGGGCGGCACGGCGGTCGCGCGGTCGGGTTATCCGGGATCGACGATGGGTTGTTACTCGCGGAGAAGCTGCCGCCAGTGCAGACCAAATTGGGCACGGTGGACACCGGGCGCGTCGGTGACATTCGTGAAGTGCGCCCTGCCGTGCTGACTGCACTGCTCGCAGCTGGCTTCACGCCGGTAGTCGCGCCGCTCGCGGTCGATCGCGAAGGCCGCTCGCTGAACGTGAACGCGGACACGGCCGCGGGCGAGATCGCAGCCGCGCTCAAAGCCGAAAAGTTCATGCTGATGACGGATACCGCCGGCGTGTGCGATCGCGACGGCAAGCTGATTCAATCGCTCAGCTCGAGCGACATCGCGACCTTGCGCGAGAACGAGACGATCACCGGCGGCATGATTCCCAAAGTGGAGTGCGCCTTGGCTGCGCTGTCGGGTGGAGTCGGTAAGGTGCACGTGATCGACGGTCGAGTGCGTCACGCCATCCTGCTCGAGATCTTCACCGATCGCGGCGTTGGCACCGAGATCGTCCGCTAGTGCGTGCTAGTTGAACGAGGGTTTCCGAAGGCCTGCCGGTTGTGTCACACACCGGCCAGTCGCCGGGTATGGTTACGGGACAAAGCGTATGGACAACAAAGAGCTCATCTCGGTTGCAGGTAACGTTCTTCTCGGCAACTACCGGTCGGCGCCGATCGTGTTCACGGAGGGCAAGGGCGTTCGCCTTACCGATGCCGACGGCAAGCGTTATCTCGATCTGGTCGCCGGCATCGCGGTGGTCTCGGTCGGTCACGCGCATCCGGAGCTCGTGAAAGCGATCTCCGAGCAAGCCGCGAAGCTCATGCACGTGTCGAACTTGTTCTTCAACGACCGTGCGATCGAGCTCGCTGCGCAGCTCACCAAGCGCACGCCGTTTTCGAAGTTCTTCTTTTGCAACAGCGGCGCCGAAGCCAACGAAGCGCTGCTCAAGCTCGCGCGACGTTATCACTACGGCAAGGGCGACAAGCAGCGCACGAAGATCATCACTGCGCTGGCGAGCTTTCACGGCCGCAGCATGGGCGCGCTCAGCATGACCGGGCAGCCGAAGTACCACGAGGGCATGGGCCCGATGCTTCCCGACATCGAACACGTGCCGTACGGCGATCTCGAAGCGCTGACGAAGGCGGTCGACAAGCGCACGGCGGCAGTGATCCTCGAGCCGGTGCAAGGCGAGGGTGGAGTCGTCGCGGCGACGCCGGAGTACTTGCTCGGCACGCGCGAGATTTGTGATCGGGCCGGTGCGCTCTTTCTGCTCGATGAAGTGCAGACCGGTTATGGACGTACCGGCCGATTCCTCGCGGCCGAGTGGAGCGGCGTCGTGCCGGATGCGGTCGCGCTCGCAAAGGGCATCGCCGGTGGCTTTCCGTTCGGTGCGGTCGGGTTCGGGGATCACTTGTCGGGTGCCCTCCCGCCCGGAAGTCACGGCACGACCTACGGTGGTAATGCGTTGGCGTGCGCCGCTGCGCTCGCGGTGCTTCGAATCTTCGATTCGGAGCAGTTGATCAAGAACGCGGAGGTCGTGGGCGCGCACCTCGGCGCTCGCATCGATTCGATGGTCGCGGATCCCACGTTGCCGGCGGTTGGGGCATCGCGCGGGCTTGGCCTGCTGCGGGGTATCGCGGTGTCGGAGACCTACGACCCGGCTCCGATCGTGGCCGATATCCGCCAGCGCGGTGTGCTCGTGTCGATCGCGGGTGGCAACGTGCTCCGCATCTCGCCACCGCTGTGCATCACTGCCAAAGAGATCGACGAGGGTCTCGAAGCGATCGAAGCAGCGTTGCGCGCGGCCAAACCACGCGTTTAGCGTAGGCGTATCTATGCAGCTGTCGGCGGCAGGCCGACTCGTACACTGCGCGCTGAGAGCGGCTGATACGATTATAGCTGTGAGATTTGCAAGGATTTTGTCCTGAGAGCGAGCGCACCGGCCGAGGACGTAAGCCGCTCTCAGGGCAAAAGCCGCAGCAAATCGCCCCTAGAATGTTAGAGTAACTGGATAGATGCCCGTGCTTCGCACGTGTGAGCACCGATCCGTGTTGCCGCTAGCAGCGGCGACGGCTGGCGCGCGGAGTCGGCCCGATGTCAGCGCTAGCCTACCGCACGACGCTCGCCCGTTCCGATTCTACACATGACTCCACGCGTTCCGAGTTTGATGTCGGGCATCGACGTATTCTCGTTGCCGCTCAGCCCGCGAGAAGGGTTCGTCCTGTCGCGCGTGGACGGCGTGAGCTCGATCGAAGACATCTCGATCATGGCGGGCGTGAAGCAGGACGAGCTGCTCACGATCCTCGACAAGCTCGCCGAGCTCAAAGTCGTGAAGCTCCCCTGGGTTGCGCCCAAGGGCAAGCCACCCGAGCAGTCTCGAGCGTCGAAGCCGGGTGAACAGGCGAAAGCCGGAGACCAACCGAAGTCGGGCTCGAACCAGCCGCCGCCGAAAGCGGCAGCGAACCCGGCGGTGCAGCGCGTCCTCGCGGAGCCGGCCGTCGCGCACTACACCGAGAGCGAAGTCGAAGTCGCGGCAGACATCAACGACACGATCAAGCGGCGGATCTTGAACGCGTATTACGGCTCGGAAAATCGAAACTATTACGAGCTTCTCGGCCTCTCGCGCGACGCTGACAAGAAGCTGATCAAAGGCGCCTACTTCGAGCTCTCGAAGCTGTTTCACCCCGATTCGTTGTTCGGCAGAGAGCTCGGGCCGTTCAAGACGAAGATGGAAGTCGTCTTCAAGCGCTTCACCGAAGCGTACGAAGTGCTCGGCCGCAGTCAGCGCCGAAAAGAGTACGACGAGTACCTCGCGTCGACCGAACAGACGCACGCGATCCAGGAGACGCTCGAGCAGGTCGTAGTCGAAACCGAACCTGAACCGCCGCCGAGCTTCGAAGATTCGCTGCCCCCGCCGCGCAACAGCATGGCGCCTCCGGTGGAACCGAAGCAGGCGGCAAAAGTGGACTTGCGCCCGCCTCAGACCACCGACCAGCGCAGGCAACAAGCGCGCGAACGACTCCGGCGCAACCTCGGCGCACCCGGTGCAGCTCCGAGCGGCGGTGGCCCCGCGAGCTCGCCGCGCCCGACCGGTCCGAATCCGGTGATCGCCCCGGCCGCAGCTGCACCCGCAGCCCCAGCTCCAGTGGCAGTCACGCCCGCGGCGCGCCCGGCGAGCGTTCGCCCCGAGAAGCCGAGCGATCGAGCCGACCGGCGTGACAGCGCGATCAAGGGTCTCCAGCAAAGCCTGCGGTCGAGTGCGATCTCTGCCAGTCGGGTCGATCCGGTCGTCGCACTGCTCAAACGCGCGCAGGACGCAGAACGCGCCGGCGACCTATTGTCGGCCGCGAGCGCTTTGCAGAGCGCGCTCGCGCTCGACGGCAATCGCCCTGAGATTCAGGAGCAGTACGCTCGTGTGAGCAAAGCTGTCACGCGTAATCTCGCTGACAACTATGAAAAACAAGCGCGCTACGAAGAGAAGATCGGCAAGTGGGCCGCGGCCGCGATGTCCTGGGAACGTGTCGCGGAAGGCCGGCCCGACGACGTGAACGCTGCGCGCAGCGCTGCCGAAGCCATGCTCAAAGCCGGGGGCGACTTGCATCGCGCACAGCGTCTCGCCCAGCGCGCTGTAGACATTGCACCGAGTGACGTCACCAATGTGGTTGTTCTGGGGCGCGTGTTGTTGGCAGCCGGCTTGCGGCTCAATGCACGGCGAGAGCTAGAAAAAGCAGTGAAACTGGATCCTCAGAATGACATGATTAGGAATCTCTTACGTGAAGCGCGCTAACCCGACGGAGCTCCGATGGAGACAGTGATCGGAATTGATCTCGGCACGACGAACTCGTGTGTTGCCGTGGTCGAGGGTGGACAGCCGGTCGTGATCGCCAACCGGGGCGGTTACAAGACGACTCCATCCATGGTGGCGATCACCGAGGCAGGAAAGCGCCTCGTCGGTCATATCGCGAAGCGTCAGGCGGTGACCAACGCCGAGCACACGGTGTTTGCGGCTAAACGCCTAATCGGGCGCCGTTGGGACAGCCAACAAGTCCAGAACGCCGTAACTAACTGCCCTTACACGATCGTGAAGGGGCCTAACACCGACGTCCGCATTCAGCTTCGCGGCAAGGTGTACAGCGTGCCCGAGGTCAGCGCGATGATCCTTCAGGAAATGAAGATGATCGCGGAAGACTATCTCGGGCATGCGGTCGAGAAGGCGGTCATCACCGTCCCGGCCTACTTCAACGATGGCCAGCGGCAAGCGACGAAAGACGCCGGTCGAATCGCCGGTCTCGACGTCATCCGCATCATCAACGAGCCGACTGCGGCCGCGCTCGCGTACGGCTTCGGCAAGACCGCGGATAAAACGGTCGCGGTGTACGACCTCGGCGGTGGCACGTTCGACATCTCGATTCTCGAGATCAGCGGCACCGGTGTGTTCAAGGTCGTCAGCACTGCGGGCGATACGTTCCTCGGTGGCGAAGACTTCGATCTGCGGATCATCCAGTGGCTCGTCGACAGCTTTCGCGACGAACACGGCATCGACTTACGCGAAGACCGCATGGCTCTGCAGCGCTTGAAAGACGCGGCGGAAAAGGCCAAGTGCGAGCTGTCCTCGGTCGAGCAGACAGAGGTGAACCTTCCGTTCATCATCTCGAACGCGCGCAACGAGGCACTGCACTTGCAACGTGTGCTCGGGCGCCCGCAGCTCGAAGAGCTCACGCGCGACTTGGTCGAGCGCACGGTTCAGACGTGTGAACAAACGCTCGAAGAGGCCGGCCTCGACAAGGAGGAGATCGAAGAAGTGATCCTCGTCGGCGGCATGACGCGTATGCCGCTCGTGCAGCGCGCGGTCGAAGAGTTCTTCGAACGCGAGCCGAGCAAGGGCGTCCATCCGGATGAAGTCGTCGCGCTCGGCGCGTCGATTCAGGGCATGGCGCTCACGCAAGAAGCGTCCGAGATGATCCTGCTCGACGTGACGCCGCACACGCTCGGCATCATGGTCGTCGGTGGTTACTTCGAAGAGCTGATCCCGCTCAATACCACCGTGCCGACGTCGCGCTCGAAGGTGTTCACCACCGTTCGCGACAATCAAACCGCGGTGAAGATTCTCGTCATGCAGGGCGAGTCGCATCGCGCGGACGAAAACGAGTTGCTCGGTGAGTTCATCCTGACTGGCCTTCGCAAAGCACCGGCTGGCCAAGTCGAGATCGAAGTGACGTTCGAGATCAACGCAGACGGCATCGTCAGCGTGCACGCAAAGGACCTCGAGACTGGCCAGCAGCAGTCGATCACGGTCACTGCGACGAGCGGCCTCACGGTCGACGAGATTCAGGACATGGTCGCCGAGGCGAAAGATTTCGCCGTCGCACGCCGTCAGAGCGACGAGGCAGAAGGCGCCACGCAAGAGGCTGAAAAGCTGATCGCCCAGATCGAGCAGCTCTTCCCCGACGTGGAGCAGGTCGTCGCAGGTAGCGATTTCGGACGCGATGCGATCGAAAAGGCCAGAGGCGTGGTGGACAAAGCGCGCACTTTGATCAAGTCAGGGCGGATCGAAGAGCTCGCCGATCAAATCGACGCGCTCGCCCGAACGCAGAGGATGTTCAAAGGCGTGGTCGGGAAGGGTAGCTAAGCATGCGTTTCCGTTCGCCGCGACTACGCGCGGCAGCTGAAACGTCCGGCACTGGCAACTGAGGAGCGCGTGGCACCGAAGTCAACAGACCGCCCGAAGCCGGCTCCTCAGGGCGCCTTCAGCGCGCGAGAGAACAAGCCCGCCGAACCGGTGCTGCCGCGCCGTCCCGCTGCGGAGCCTCGGCCGCCTTCCGTTCACGACGTAAAACCGCCCGCACGTCCGCCGTCGTTGCAGTTCGAAGAGGCCCCGCACGAGACGTTCGGCGACGACGACGAGCTGATGGACGAGTTCGCCGACTTCGAGACCGTGGCCGGTCCGCGCTTGCCGAGCTCGCTGCCGCCGCTCGGCCAGGCCGAGGGCCACGATGCGTGGACTGTCGATCGCATGTCGCGTCAGAGCACGGTTCCGCCGGAGCGTCACGACGACGTCGATCGCCTTCGCGAGCTCTCGGCTTTGCCTCTCGGAGACCTGCCGCTCGAGATGAGTGGTGGTGCGCTCGATTTGGTGAACCGTTCGCGGCCGTCGCAGCAGCTCGACATCATCGGTGAGATGGAGGAGCTCTACGCGCTCGATGATCTGAGCGGCGCGCTCCGCCAGGCCGAATTCATCCTGGGTCGCTTTCCCGATAACGAGCAGGCGCTGCGTTGCGCGGTGAACTGCCGAGGGCGCCTCGTCGCGCTGTACGCGTCGAAGATCGGATCGATGGACCACGTGATCACGCAAACGATCGAGCACTCGCAGGTGCGGTGGCTCGGGCTCGATCACCGTTCGGGTTTTTTGTTGTCGCGCATCGACGGCGTGTCCACGGTCGAGGAAGTGCTCGACGTCTGCGGAATGCCGCGGCTCGAGGCGCTCAAGACGCTCACCGACCTTCTGGAGCGTGGTGCGATACGTCTGGACTGAATCCGACCTCTTTCGCGACGAAATCGCCCGTGAGGTTTCGGCGTGTCGCGCGAAATTGTTCCGTGATCTTGATTACTCAAGTGCGATACATAGCGGGATTAGCCAGGTATGGACGGCTTGCGAGTGGGCACCGAAGCGCCTAAATTCGGTCAGCTTTGTTGGAGTGTGGACGTGCGTTGAAGCGCACACTCGTGAGGCTGAATCAGCTCGCGGATTCGGTTCAACAAAGGCCGGAGCGTAAACGGTTTGGACGGAGGTTCTTCAGAGCCAGGAGTTGAGTTAGTCGCACTCCTGGCGTGCATCGTGGCGGGTACCATCTGTACGGCGGTCGACGAGTCGATCGCAGTCCTTGGAGAGCCACGGTTGCGCGCGGCGCGCGACGGCAACGACGCGAACGCGCGGACCGCCGCGCGTTACCTCGACTCGCCTGCAGCGTTCAACCTGCGCTTTCTCGCGGGCCGCATCGCGAGCCTGATGGGCACGGCGGTCATCAGCTACCACATCGCGCAGCGCCTGCCGGGCGGAGCGGTCACGCACGTTGTGACCCTCGCGCTTGCCGCGTTGGTGTACGCGGTGTGCGTAAGTCTGACTTCGAGCTTGATCGGGCGGCGTGCCAGTCGTTTGGCCTTGCCGCTGCTGCGCTACTCCTCGCCGCTGCTCCTCGTGTTTTTGCCGCTGTCGCTGCCTTTGCAATGGGTGAGCCGGCTGGTCGACAAGCTGTTCCCGCCGCGCCCGGACGACAACCCCGAGCTCGTGACCGAGCTCGAGGTCGGGCACATGATCAGTCAGGGTGCGGAGCACGGGTCGATCCCCGCGCAAAACGCCGAGTTGCTTCGCAGTGTGATCGACTTTGGCGACACGGTCGTGCGCGAGATCATGGTGCCGCGTACGTCGATGGTCGCGATCGAGATCGACACGCCGCTCGACGAAGTGATGCAGTTGATCATCTCGGAGGGTCACAGCCGATATCCCGTCTATCGCGAGCGGATCGATCAGATCGAAGGTGCGCTGTACGCGAAGGATCTGTTTCGCTTGATTCGCGAGGGCGGTCGAACGGCCGGTAAGCTCGAGGATTTGATCCGCCGGCCGGTGTTCTTCACGGCGAACTCGCAGAAGATCTCGGTGCTGTTGCGGCAGATGCAGGCGCGGCGCGTGCACGTTGCGATCGTGGTCGATGAGTTTGGTGGTACGAGCGGCATGGTTACGCTCGAGGACATCATCGAGGAGATCGTCGGCGAGATTCGCGACGAACACGATACGGATGAGACGCCGGTGCGGCAGATCGGTCCGGATCGCTATCTGGCGAACGCGGATGTGTCGCTCTACGACTTGGCGGAGATCACGGGGCTCGCCTTGCCCGAGCAGGCGCGTTCGTACGAGTCACTCGGCGGGATGTTGATCGATTTGGCGGGTCGCGTGCCGAAGAGTGGCGACTCGATCGAGGTCGGTGGTCACGAGATGATCGTGCGAGCTGCGGACGAGCGTCGTGTGTCGCGGGTCGAGGTCGTGAAGCGCAAAGAGCTGCCGCCAGCGGCGTAGTAACTCAGCTCTCGTCAGTCATTTTCCTTGCTCATATCTACGAATATATCGCGAGACGATATGTTTTGCAAAGACGCTGGGCGACGGTAGCGGCTCAGGTTGGGCGCTGGCAGCAGCCCCCTGGTACCGCGCTCAGCACGTGCAGCTCTGCTTCGATTGCGGCCCGCCTGCCAACGACTGCCGCAGACTCGGTGGGTCAAGAGTCACTGCAAATGCGGCGCATGAACGCCCCGACTTGCAGAATAGTCGCGCCACACTCCGTGGATCAGCGACGTTGCGCGCGCACTACGAACCTGCCTATCGATTTCGATCCGCGCGGCTCACCAGTTTCACTGGCTGGCGAGGGCAACCCCGACTTTGCAAGCGACTGCCACTGTGGGAGCGGCACATGCGATGCAGGTTCCACTGATCGATGGAAGCGGGAAGGGGTGAAGCATGCGAGAGACGCTCGCACGAAAACTTTTGGGACAACATTTAGTCGGAGGCAAGCTGCAACAGGGGCTCGAGATCGGTCTGAAGATCGACCAGACGCTGACGCAGGACGCGACCGGAACCCTCGTGATGCTGGAGCTCGAACGGCTCGGGATTTCGCGGGTGCGCACGCAACTATCCGCGCAGTATGTGGATCACAATCTGCTCCAGGAAGACTTCAAGAACGCCGACGACCACCTGTTTCTGCTCAGCGCGTGCCGTCGCTACGGCGTGTGGTTCAGTCGTCCGGGCCAAGGTGTCAGCCACCCCGTGCACATGGAGAGTTTCGGCGTGCCAGGCGACAGCCTGCTTGGCTCCGACAGTCACACTTGCGCCGCGGGCGCGCTCGGCATGCTCGCGATGGGTGCCGGTGGTCTCGAGGTTGCGCTCGCCATGGCTGGTGAGCCGTTCTACGTCGCAACACCGGCGATTTGGGGAGTAAAGCTCACCGGATCACTTCCTCCATGGGTGAGCGCGAAAGATGTGATTTTGGAGCTCTTGCGCCGGCACGGTGTAGCCGGCGGCCTGCACCGCATCCTCGAGTATTACGGCCCGGGCGTCGAACAGCTCGATGCTTGGGATCGACACGTGATCGCGAACATGGGCGCCGAGCTCGGCGCGACAGCGAGTGTGTTCCCGTCGGATCATCGCACGCGCGAGTTCCTTGAAGACGCGGGCAGACCCGAAGTATATCGCGAGCTCCACGCCGACGAGGGCGCGAACTACGATGTCGAAGATACGATCGCGCTCGATCGACTCGAGCCGTTGATCGCGAAGCCTTCGAGTCCCGGTAATGTCGTCCCGGTTCGAGACGTCGAAGGTGAACCGATCCACCAAGCATACATCGGTTCGTCTGCGAACCCTGCATTGCGCGATCTCGCGATCGCGGCACGCATGGTGCAAGGCCTGCGGATTCCGGAACAGGTCTCGTTCGACATCAATCCTGCGACGCGCTCTGTGCTGATGGCGTTGTCGAAGTCCAAGTTGCTTTCGAGCTTGCTCGAGGCGGGCGCGCGCCTGCATCAGACGGGCTGCAACGGTTGCATCGGTATGGGGCAGGCGCCGGGAACGAGCCGAAACAGCTTGCGGACTGTGCCGCGCAACTTTCCGGGCCGCAGTGGCACCCAGGACGACCGAGTCTGGTTGTGCAGTCCAGAGACTGCGACGGCTTCGGCGCTGCGAGGTTCGATTACAGATCCGCGCCGTTTGGGAGAAGCGCCGCGAGACGTAGTGCGTCGAGTCGAACAAGCGCGGGTTACTCGTCGGTTGTTGATTCTGCCCGAAGACAGCGCGGAGGCGCGCGCCACGCAGCTCGTCAAAGGCCCAAACATTCAAAGCTTGCCACAATTCGATCCGCTGCCCGATTCTCTCGAAATCCCCGTTTTGTTGAAGGTGGGCGACGACGTCTCGACGGACGAAATCTTGTCCGCAGGTGCGCGCGTGTTGCCGTTTCGTAGCAACATCGATCGCATCGCGGATTTCGCATTCGAAGCGTTGGACGCCGAGTATGCACCGCGAGCTCGGCGAACCGGACCACACGCGATCGTGGCAGGCTCGAATTACGGACAAGGTTCGAGCCGCGAGCACGCCGCGCTTGCGCCGCGCCATCTCGGGCTGGTCGTCGTCATCGCGAAATCGTTCGCGCGGATTCATCGGCAGAACTTGATCAACTTCGGCGTGCTCGCACTGAAGCTTGGCGATGCTGGCGATTACGATCGTCTGCAGGTGCCAGACATCATACGACTGCGCGGACTACACGCCGCGCTTCGCTCGCGCGCACCGCTCGATGTGGACCTCGGGGGGCACAAGCTCCGCGTGATCCACGACATGTCGGAACGCCAGATCGAAAACGTGCTGGCGGGTGGCGTGCTACGACCGATCGCCCCTGCTCAGCTAGCTTAGCGCTGCATCCGAGGTAGGCGCGTCGAAGTTTGCGATCAGTCGACCGGTCGCGCTGATCGGCCATACGTTCGGTGGCTCGATTGCGACGCGATACGCAGCGCTGCATCTGGATCGCGTCGCACAGCTGATCTTGATCGAGCTCGGGCCGCTGACGGCGGCTGCACCGCGCAGTCACAAAGTCACGAGCCGTCGCGCCGCGACGAGTGCGCCATCCGAGCTGAGTTGCTGCGCGATGCTGCGGGCCTGCTTGGCGATCGGGGGCTCGAAGGCCTCACGCAGCGCCGATGCCAACGTGGCGGTGGTGAGGGTCCCGATTACGCATGTTCCGATACCCAGCGTGCGAACGCGGGTTGCCCAGTAGAACTGGTCGTTGAACATCGGGACAACGACCTGTGGCACTCCGGCACGAGTCGCCGCGGCGGTTGTTCCAGCTCCTCCGTGGTGCACGATCGCCGCCACACGCGGGAAGAGCGCCTGTTGGTTGACGTCGTTGATCACGATGCAGTCGGTCGCATCGTCTATCACTTCCAACTCCGCCCAACCCTGCGAGATGACGGCCCGACGACCCACGGCGCTTGCAGCATTGACGAGAGTTCGGGTCACGCTCGGAGGCGCAGGCATACTTCCGAAGCCGAAATAGATCGGCTCCTCTCCGGCATCGAGAAACGCCGCGAGCTCGCGTGGCAACGAAGTTTCATCCTGGAGAATCCAGGCGCCCGTCTCAAACACCTTCATGCCGAGTGTGGACGGTATCGGTGCCAGGATGCCGTCAGTCGCGACCCACGGATGATCGGTGAGGTTATAGTGGAGCACGTCATCGATGCGCGACAGGCCACGCTGCGAGCGGTTGTGGTTCACGCGCTCGAGCGCCCTATTGTTCCAAGCGCGGAGGTTGTCGCCCCAGCGTTCCATGTTCCTCTCGGCGTTCCCCGACTCCCACCTCTCTCCAGCGGCGGGCGGTGGGGCGTGGTCGGGCGACGGGAGTGCCACAGGTGCATAAAGGGCCGTGACGTAGGCGACACCGCGGAGTTCAGCGATCGAGCGCGCCGCGTACTGGTGCGCGTTCGCGCCGAGAATCACGTCGCAGCCCTCC
>DASRXR010000119.1:0-10809 GCA_035687405.1 Polyangiales bacterium | reverse complement strand
CACCGAGAGCAAGGACAACCCCTCGAACATCAGCATCGTCTTTGCAGACAGCTGAATATCTCGAAACGCGATATAGAAGGTCCCGAGAACGCCGACTGCAAACAGCGCAACGACCGGAACCTGCACTCCGGCCAACTGCTGCAGGAGCACGTTCGCGACGAGAGCGAACCCGCAGAGCGTCGACATGCCCGTCAGCATGTAGCCGAACAGAAGCGACCATCCACCGAGCACACCGGCAGTCGGACCGAGTCCCTGCACGATGTAGCTGTAGAGCGAGCCAGGCGACGCGGAACGGCGTGCGAACTGGTTGATGTTCAGGCTGACGAGCACCAGCCCAAAAACTCCGATGAGAAAGCTGAGCCACGTGGCGTTGCCCGCCTTCGCGAAGATGAGCCCCAACACCGCAGCAGGCACAGTCGACGGCGCGATCACCGATACGGACTGAGCGAGAATCTCGGAATACGATAGACACGACCGACGCAGCTTCTGAGAAACGGGCGCAGCGAGGTCCACGAGGTCTGCAGGACGTAGAGAGTGCTGCTTCGTCATCGGCTGTTCGGCCCGTTCGATCGTGTTCGAGAAAAGATCGCGACTCCGCCAGCCCAGCGTGGCTGGACGCGGCTTCGGCGCGGCTGCTTGACAAAAGCTGAGCTCGGCGGCCACTCTGCCCGTGTCTTCATTCACAGACAGACACAACAGCACTTACACGTACGCAGAAGAGCCCCGATTGTCAACGGCCTGACACCTACGTGTACCAAAGCGATGTTTCGGTGTGGTGAAGAAACCGCATAGAATTGATCTGTGATCGCTTTAGCGCCGAACATAGATCCAGTGACTCAACTCGACTCAAGTGTCGAGCTCAACAAAGGCTTCGCTTCGTGAACATCACGCTCAACGCGACCGCCGCAACGCAAACGGCTCATGACATCTCACGGAGTGTGTTCGTTTCCGAGAACATCTCACGGAACGAAAGCATTCCCGAGGACATCTCACGGATAAGCTCTGTTCGCGAATCCGAGGACATGGCACGGAATAATTCATCGTGCGCAAGTCAGGAGATGTCACGGCTACGCATGTCTGAGATTTTGCGCAGCATCCTCACGAAAAATCCCGGTGTGAAGAGTTTCAGTGTGAAGCGCATCCTCAAGTCGATCGGCCATGATCGTTTCGAAGCTTCACTGATGATGTTCTCGCTCCCCGCGATCGTGCCCGTTCGAGGCCCGAAGGGATTTGTAACCGTGCCAACAGGCACGATTGCGACTCAGCTGATCTCCGGCCAAAAGCAGATCAAGCTCCCCCGCTTCATCTTGCGGAAGTGCGTGTCGCGCCGATCACTGGCGGTCGCGATCCACGCCGTGCTGCCGATCCTCGAAGCCGCGGAGCGAGTCGTGCGACCGAGGTGGAGTTGGGTCAATCACGCGTATTCGCGGCGCGTGCTCGGCCTGTTCGTATTTCTACTGGCGATCGGCATCGCCTACCCGCTCATGGGCTTCAATGCGCTGCACGCGACTTCGATCTTCGTGATCGCGCTCGGCATGGCCGAACAGGACGGGCTCGCTGTCATGGTCGGCGTCGCCGCCGGCGTGGTGTCGCTTGCGTTGCTCGCGACATCCGGGGTGTCGGTACGTGCGCTACGCGCTAGAGCCGGCAAGTTCTTTCGGAAGATTGGCCGCAAGCTCGGCCTCGCCGCGGTCGCCCGTGGTTTGGAAACTCGGGGTTACACGCGGCTTGCGAACCTGCTGACCTTCGAGTGGTCGGAGCTTCTCCTGATGTGGGATCCGGAAAAGCCCGCCGTCGACGGCACTCAGCCGCCGCCGCCGCGACCTGCAGCTCGAGCGTCGCGCGCCGCACTGGCCGACCCGGTCAGGCGAGCACGGCGTTCTTCAGCAGCACGCGCTTCTCTTCGGCGGCGGACGCCAGCTTGTCCAGACCCCTCGCGTGCCGCGCGTAGATCAAGCCCGTGCTGACGTTCGAGAGCAGTCCTGCGTGAAGGCTGCTGAACCGAGTTGCGAACGCGCCTGTGACACTCAAGAGATTCACCGCGTAGACGGTTCGGTAGTCTTGTGCGAGCCGCGTGGCGTGCGCGCGACCGACCTCGAAGACGTCGTCCAGCGCGTCCAACCCGCGCTGCGGCAATAAAATATCGGCAGCGTCTTCGCGAGAGCTCGATAGCGGCGCGACCGAGATGCTCACCGTGCTCGCCGCGACGGTCTCACGCACATCCGGATCCGCCCCATTGCCGATCCACACGCTGTTGCGGCCGAGTCCGCGAACGAAATCCAACTTCGCCGAACGAGTTAGACCGCCGTGAGAGAGCTCGATCCCGAGCGTTCGCGCGAGGGCCTGCGTTTCCGCGTTTCCAGCGTGCGAGAGATAGACGATCTGCGCGTCTTTACTGATGTGCGACTTGAGTGCAGCGACGGCCTGCGTGCCGACGACCTCGCCAGTGCGTGCGAACGATACTACGCCAATCACTTCACCATCGCGGACCACGTACAGCGGCCGCAGTGCCGGGTCAGCCACGCCGTTCGTCTGAACGCTGCGCACGGCTGCAGGCGCGGGCGCCGCGAACGACCGGGGTGGCGCTGAAACGACACGCTGCGGAGCATCCGCCTTCGACGTTCCCAAATGCCGCGCTGGCACCGTCTGAAAGCGCTGCGGAATCTCGATCTTCGACTTGGCTAGATACTGCGCGGTCGCAACCTCGATCTCGCTACCGAGCGTGTCTTGATAGCGCGTCACACCGGCGTAGCGAAAGACGGACTCCGCGTTTGGCTGAACGGTCTTCACGTTCGCGGCGAAACTCGCAAGCGCCCGACTCTGCTCCTGGGCCGACTCTCGATGCGCAGCTACCGCATAACCCACGACGAGATCTGCCGAGACACCGTCCACAGTTTGAACCGTCGCGACTTCGACGCGCCGCCGATCGAGGCCCGCAGTGTCGTCGAGGATGTAAATCTCAGCGGAAGCCAAACGGTCGAGCGACGCCGGGTTCTTGAACACCACGCCACGCTGCAGTGCGTCCGCAACACCGTGGAGCGCCGACAGCTGGGCGCTCAGGCGCGGCGCCGTCGCGTAGTCAGGTCGGATGAACACTTGTGAAGGGCGCAAGGTTCGGGTCAACAACAGACTGAGCGCAGCTAGCCCGAGCGCGGGCTTCGCATTGCGATTCGCGATCCGCTCCGCCTCGAGCGACGACGGCATTCCCGCGATCGCACCGTGGGGAAGCAGCGAGTCGATGTAGCTCGCCGTGGTTTGCGCTCCGGTCCGCTCGACACGAATCGTCAGGCTGCCATGGCGAATGAACGCCCCCGCGGCAACTGCGTCGCCCTGCGATTTGTCCTCGATTTGAAGCTCGCCGGACGCGGCCGCATCGACGAGTGCGGCGTAGCCATCCTCCACGACTCCGTCGACCGGGATGATCTCACCGCGCTGAACGAGGATGAGATCACCTTTGCGGAGCTCGTCGACGTACACCTCGACGTCAGTACCATCGGCTTGCGGTATCCGTGCCCAGAGCGGGCGGCGACGCTGCCCCGCAAACAGGCGGCGCTGACTGCGGACAATCGTCTCGCGCGCGAGATGCGGCCAGAGCTGCATCATCGATGCGATCACGGCCGAGGCAAACGGCATCCCGCTGATCAGCATGAAGCCGAGGCCAGCTGAATACATGGCGGACAAACCGACTTCACCGCGCGCCAGCTGCTTCGCTGCGTTGATGACGTTGGGTGCGCTGTAGATCGCGACACCTGCGACCGCGAGCGGCTTCAGCGCCGGTACGACGTACTGTCCTGTAAAAGCCAAGCCAGTCAGCCCGATCGCGGCGACTAAACGTTTACGCGACGGCGGGCCGTCCAAACCTTCTAGAAGGCGCGGCCAGGCTTTCTCCAGCTCTCGTGCAAGGTGCTCGGCCGAGAGCGCAGTGTTGTCGAAGCGAATCGAAACGCCGGCCGTGAGTGCACTCGCGCGAAAATCTTCGATTCCAAAGATTGCTGCGAGCTCCTCTTCCAGCCGGTACACGACGTCGCGACGATTGCGCAGCAGCGGGTGTGAGAGCCGCAGTGTGTTTTCGCTCTGATGGCGCACGCGCCACGTCGAAAGCGAATCTCCGATGCGACTCACACGAACCGGTGTCACGCCGGGCGCATCGAGATAGACCAGCCGTGCGTCGATCCGGCGCGCGGGACGCTTGGCGCTCGAGAGTGCGTCGTCCTCGGAGGTGAGCGCTCGACTCAGCTTCTTCCAGATCTGGCCGGGGTTTGGCACCGCGCCGTAGCGAATGCGGCCGAACGCAGTTGCGCGCCGTAACTCGACGCCTTGGACTTCGTCGACGGAAAACGCGCGCGACAAGAAGTCGCGCAATCGAGCCGCTTGCGGATCTCCGAAAATCTCGGAGCTCCAAATCGAAACGCCGTCAGCGCTCGGAGTTACTCGCAAAGCCGAAGTCTTAGTCATCGCATTCGACCTGTTGGAAATGATGCTGAGAAGACGCAATCAGATTACGTCGTCGACACAAACTCCCCCGACTCCTAGTGGGTCCTCCCACGATGAGTCAAGCGGCATCGCGGTTTCGTGGACACTCGTCCGCAATAATCGACGACAGCCAGGACGCCTCACGCGCCCTGAGTCAACAGTCGGGCAAATCGGCGCCGGAACTCGCGCGATGCCTTCGCGTCGATGGCATCGCCCGACGCTGCGCGCACCAAGTCGCCGAACAATGCCTCACCGAGTAACGCGAATGCGGCCAGGTGACACATGAACTTGCTGTCCGCGAGCTCGATCGAGCGCCCGGACCGGGACTTCTTGCGCTGCGCGTGCACAAGCTCGATCAGCGCTTGGAGCGGGCGCGCGGCCTGCGTGTCGACGATGACTTGCGGCGCTCCCTCGGACAGCACGAGCCAGCCGAGCGTTCGCGCACGACCTTCCGCCCCGTAATATTCCGCGACCATGTCGAGCACCGCATTGGGCGCGTGCGCGCTGCGACCGGTGATGACATCGGCCAGACGCTGATTGATGCGTTTGATCGCGTGCGCGAGCACCGCGCTGACCAGCTCTTCGCGACTTCCGAAGTGATGCAAAATTGCAGGGTGCGAGATGCCCAACTCGGCTGCGAGGTCGGTGAGCCGCAAGCGCTCCGGCCCGACTTCGGCGAGCTTGCGCTCCGCCGCTTCGAGAATCCGAGCACGCGCTTCGTCGGCGGGAAGTCTGCGCCGGGGTGGGGGCTTCGGCTTTGGAGATTTGCGAGGCGGCATGACGTTGGCTTGACTCGGTCTGGCTCGTTACTTACAACATAGTAAGTAGCGAAGTGCGGGCGGAATCGCCTCACTGGACCGGAGGCCAGCATATGGAAGCTCGTGAAGGCACGCCATCGTTGCAGACCGTGTTTGCGGACGCGCGCAGCGTTCGCGAGCGCACGTGTGGCCGCTTGAGCGATCGCGGGCTCGATCCCGGTCGCGTGCTGGACACTCCCGAAACCGGTGACGCGATCGACCTCGCGACCTTCTACGACATCATCGGTACGACCGCGGCGAGTGAAAAGGCCGGGCAGAGCCCGACGTACGCATTGGCGCGGCTCGCTCTGCGCGCCGGTTTGCCCTCGGAGATCGCCGAGACGTTGTTCCTCGCCTACAACCAGCAATCGGCGGAAGAGGCCGGCCACGGCGACAAAGTGTTCGCGAACGCCTACTTCGCGATGGGCGGTGCCGCTCCGAGCGGCGACCAAAGCGCGGTCGGTAATGGTAGCGATGTCGCGAGCATGCTCGCGCCGAGCGAAGACCCGCGGGATAACAAGCGCCGGCTCGGGACGGTCGCGGGCTTGATCGGTGGGATCGAAACGTTCGCGCTACAGCAAGCGTTTCCTCAGATCACCGCGTTGTGCGAGCGTTGGGACCACCCGATCGGCCGAGACCTCGTGCGGCAGATTCGAGATGTGGTGCGGCCCGAAGAATCGCGCCACGTGTTGATCTGGCGGTACGTGTTCCATCAGCTGATTGCGCCGAAGGGCAGCAAGGTCATCGAGGCGTACTTTCAAGCGACCAACGCCGGGCGCAACCAACTCGGGGCGCCTGCGATCGATCGCGAGACGTTGGAACGGATGTTGGGTACGAGTGCACCGACGACACGCCAGCTCCTCGGCAAAGATCGCCTGCTCCACGGTTGAGCGCAGTCGGTCTCAGTTCGCGGTAAATCTTCCGCTCGTATTTCGCGCCGCCTCTCATAAATCCCGTGGACGCCGGGCATGGCGAGGATGGCATCTCGTTCGCTCCATCAGGTCGCGCGGCATTCGAACTGCGGTTGGGTCGTCGGAAAACCGAACCGTAGTGCTAGTTGCATGCTGCCGACGCTGATGTGGAGTCAGCTGGTCCCGTTGCTCCAACGCCAGACGCTGGAGCTCCACAGCCGAGCGGCGAGATGCCAGCTTTTACCCGGCGGGAACAGACAGCCGTGGATGTGATCGGCACGCGAGGACCACACGAGCCGGCTCCCCGGCTGCAACCACGGCTTCGCGAGTTCATCGAAGAGCAGAGATCGTTCGTGTGTCGAAACCTGCGCTCTCTCGGCGTGGGCGAAGCCGATCTCGACGACACGCTCCAGGAAGTCTTTTTAGTCGTGTCCCAACGGCGTAGAGATTATGAAAATCGGCGCCGTGCGCGCGCGTGGCTGTATTCGGTCTGTGCGCGCGTGGCCCATGCGCAGCGCCATCTGCTCGGCTACGCGCGTGCAACCGATGCGGAGCCGGTCGCCGAAGCGGCGATAGCCCCGACGCAACTCGCGTACGTCGAAGACCGCGAGGCCTTGAACTTGGTCCACCAGCTCCTAGGACAGATCCCAGCGCAAGAGCGCGAGGTGTTCTTGCTCTACGAGCTGGAAGACCTGCCGATGTCCAAGATCGCGCAGACGTTGAACTGTCCGCTCCAAACTGCGTACTCGCGCCTGTACAAGGCTCGCGCGCGCATCCTGACCAAGGTCGAGCGCCTCGCCTTGAAGTGATCGTGATCAGGCCGCGTGCCTGCAGCCATCCGCGGCTAGCGAATCGTCATGGCGCGGCCGCAAAGCCTGGCAACCGCCATGCTCGCTATGCATCCAGCTGAGTTCATCGGCGCGATGATCATAAAAAGCCCTGGGCGCGGACATTGCTCGAGTGCACATCGATCGACGGTTCGGCTTTCAGCTCGCTCGCGCGGCCCTGTACGCCGCGGCGCTAACCTCGAGCGGATGCACGGCATCCACCACGGTTCGTGCGTCGCGCGCATCGCAGGACGGGGCGAGCGCAGGCTCGGCGGCCGGCGGCGGCGTCCCGATTGCCGCGCCACAGATCTCGATCGACGAGTGCGGTGCGACGAACCCCGCCGGCCTCTCCGCGGCGGAAGCGCAGCAGCTGAGAGCGGCGGCGACGCCCGGGACGCTCAAACTCTTGTATCCGGCCGAAGGCACGGTGTTCCCGCGCGGGATCCTCGCACCCGACTTGAGATGGAGTGGCGCCGACGCCGATGCCGTGTACGTGCACATCAAGAGCACGGCTTTCGAGTACATCGGCTGCCTGAAGCCGACGGCGGCGGGCCAACTCACGCTCGCACAAAGTGTCTGGGATGAAGCGAGCATGCGCACGTCCGGCATAGACGAGGTCTTCACGCTCGAGCTCGCGGTCTGGAGCAAGGGGACCGTCGCTGGCCTAGTGACTCTGCACTTTCAGATTGCGTAGGCGACAGCGGCTCAATCCGGACTTGCAGCGGCGCTGTGGCGAAGCTCCAACAGCGTGATGCACGCTGGAGGAGCCACGCCGTCGAACCTCAGTTCGAATCGCCGCCGCAATCGCAAGCTGGTGCGCGAGACTCAAGCACCCATCATGTAGCGAAAGTTCGAGCTGTAGAACTGTTCTTTCGCGCCTTCATCGATGCCTTGCATCTTCTTCTCGAACCGACCCATCGGATCATCCGTGCCCTCGGGGTGCGGATAGTCGCTCGAGAACAGAAACAGCTCTGGACCGGCATCGCGAATCATCAGGCCGATGTCTTCGCCCGGGAACGGCGTGAACCGCACTTGACGCCGGATATACTCGGACGCGCGAAGCGACAGCTCCGCAACTTGCGGATCGCTGCGCTTGAAGATCTTCTGACTCATGTCGAGCGTGCGAAGAAACTGCGGCACCCAACCTGCGCCGAGCTCGATCACACCACCGCGCAAAGTCGGAAAGCGTTCGAACACGCCGTCGAACACGAGCGCGGTCAAGAACATCTGCGGTGCAAACGCGAGCGCCATGAAGTCGCGCACGCGCAAGTTCTCGCCGCCACCGATCAGATCGGGCGGCACGGGCTTACCGTTGTTGAGGTAGGCCTTGGACACGACCTGACTGTTCGGACCGACGTGCAGCATGAACGGCACCTTCAGCTCGCACAGGGTTTGCCACACGCGATCATGGTCGGTGTGACCGGGCGCCCGACCGGCGGCCGGCATCGCCGGAATCCAAAACGCACCGCAGCCGAGCTTCACGCCCTCCACGATCTCCTGCATCGCGCGCGCAGGATCGACCAGTGAGAGCTGCCCCACCGCGATCAACCGCGGGTCGTGCGAACAAAACTCTGCGATCGCACGGTTGTGCGCGCGCACGCCGCCGTAGACCACCGCCGGGTCCTCGTGGCGTAGGTACTGACCCGCGGCAAACGTCGAGAACACGAGCTGACCCGCAAACCCGAGGTCGTTCAGGGCTCGTGAGCGCTCTGCTCCGTCGAATGCACCTGGTGCAGCCCAACCTTTGGCTCCCCGAACGACGTTCTCGACTGCAGCACCCTGCGCTGCGCGCTTCTTCGCTTGGTCGATCGCGCGCTCGATCGTGTCGTACGTCGCGGTTCCAGCCTTGCTCAGGCCGAGCGGAGGCAGAAGTTTCAAGATGTCTGGATCGGCGTGACGTTCGATCCAGCCGGGCGTCTCCATGATGTGACTGTCAGCGTCGTAAACTGGTCGCGTGTTTGCGTATGCCATGTGTCCTCCCACGCCGTGGCGTTGCCGCCGAACGCCGCCGATCGGCGCGTTGCAAGCGAAGCTGGGCGGCCCGCTTCGCAGACGTGAGTGTGGCAGCAACTCCGGCTTCTGAGTAATTGAAAAATGATTTCGTTACTGGCAGTACTGCGACCGCAAAATGTCAGAAGCTGTGTTGAAGTCCCCTCGGCAGGTCGGTAGTTCGGCACACGTTCCAGTTTGGGTAGCGACGTTCCTGTGCGTCGCCGCGACTGGCATCCCAATCGTGGCCCAAGCCCAGGCATCCCCCCGCGAAGCACAGCTCGGACCGGCACCGGAACAACCGGGAGAGTCGGAAAGCGACGTCACGGAGGAGGCGGTCGGGATCGAGAAGGCCAACGAGCCTGCCCCTGCCATTGCGCTGCCAGCCGCGCCTGCTCTGGCCGTACCACCCTCGCCGTTCCAGTTCACGTTGAAGGGAACGATCGCGAGTACGCTCTTCATGCAAGACGTGCCGTTTGGCACGAGTAATGGCGGCGCCGCACTGCTCGGCCCGTCCAACACTCCAATCGACGGCTGGTTCTTTGGCGGTGACATTCGGCAAACGCGACTCGCGTTCAATATTCGCGGACCCGAAGTGTTCGGCGCGGTTCCGACCGCAAACGTCGAGTTCGAGATGTACGGTGGCAACCAGATCACGACCGTACCCGCGGCGAACGCCAACGTCGTAGTGCGCGATGTGATGGGGAACGTGATCGGAAGCAGCAGCGTTCCGACGTTCACGAGCAGCGCTCAGGGTGACGAATCGCTACTGCCGCGGCTCAGGACTGCCTACGTCGAGCTCAACTGGGACGCCGGCAAAAACCTTCTCCGCGTCGGTCAATTTCATAACCTCCTACTCGCGATGGTCTCAGCTTCGGGCGCGCACCCGGCGACGCTCGGATACGGCGCGGGGCAACTCGGCTGGCGTACGCCCGGCATCACGTATTCGCACAAGTGGAAGCTCGGCGAAGATGCAAACCTCGACACCGCCGTGCAGCTGAATCGCAACAGTTGGATCGACAATGCGCCCGTGTGCTCGGGGACGATGGCTCCACCAGTTACGAACTGCTTGCCCGCCGGCGTGAGCCTCGGAGAAGCAGGCTTCTCCTCAGGTCGAAGCGCGCTTGTTGTTTTCGGGTGGCAAAGCAGAGAGCCCTTACCCGCTCTACGCGCCGACGGTCTGGCAGTTTCACATCGTCGGGCACTGGGATCAGAAAGATTTGTCGGGCGTCGGTAACGTCGCGCCGCCGAACCTTCGCGACTCAATGACGACGTATGCGGTCGAGGTCGGCGGAAAGCTGAAGCTCGGGCCTGTACTTGTCGCCGCAAATGGTTGGTACGGCCAGAACGCCGGCGGGGTGTACGGCCACATGTTCCAAATGCAGTTGCCGGACAAACCTGACGTCACGGGCTTCGGTGTTTGGGGACAAGTCGCCCTCAGCTTGTCTCGACAGTTCAGTGTCTAGGCGTTCGCCGGCATCGATCATCCGAATCGAGCCGAAGCGATCGCGGCTGGCTTCATTCGCCTCCAGAACGTTCAGCTCGCCGGGATGCTCGCGTACACGGATGGGCCGCTCGTCCTCACGTTGGAGTGGTTCCACGTCGCGACGACGAGTTTCATCCCGGGCCTCGCTGCGACGCCGACGGCACCTGCAACGGTCGCGCAGGAGCTCACGTATCGAGGGAACCAGCCGAGCTTCACGCTCGCCTACATGTTCTAGTGCTGTTTTGCGCGTAGCTTCGGTACCGGTGCTGAGCTAGTCACAGGTCAGTGCCACCTCGGTCCCGCAAGTGACATCATTTTGTCCGAGC
>DASRXR010000118.1:0-3965 GCA_035687405.1 Polyangiales bacterium | reverse complement strand
CGGGGCAACGGCGGCCGCCAATCGCGTGGTTCAAGGACCCCGCAGGCAACATACTCTCGGTGCTCCAGCTCGACTGACACGACGTGGAATGTTATCCCTGGAGCCGGAGCCGGACGAGAGGACGTCATGCGCAATGAGCAGAACGCGGCGCCGGACAACACGGCGGTTACGGTGGCCTTGTGGCGTGCGCTGCACGTGGAAGTCGATGCTCCGCCGCACGTGCTCGAGGACGAGGTCGGTCTGAAGCTGGCGGCTCCTGACGACGGTTGGCGCAGCCGTCCGGAAATGGGCCCGTTCACGCGGCCGTTTCGCGCCAACATCGTCGCCCGTGCGCGGTTCATCGAAGATCTCGTCGCGGAGCAGGCTGCGCGCGGCGTCGGGCAGTACGTCATCCTCGGCGCGGGCCTGGACACCTTCGCCCAGCGCCGGCCCGAGCTCGCATCCCGCCTGAGTGTGTTCGAGATAGATCGGCCGAGCGCACAGGCATGGAAGCACCAGCGCCTCATCGAGCTCGGCTTCGAGATCCCGTCGTACCTCAAGCTCGTGCCGGTCGACTTCGAAGCAGGCGATGCGTGGTGGGAGCGGCTCGCCGCGGCAGGCTTCGATCCCGGCCGCCCGGCGCTCGTGGCGTCCACCGGGGTCAGCATGTATCTGACCAAGGAGGCCATCGAGACGACGCTCCGGCACGTCGCAGCGCTGGCACGGGGCTCGACGCTCGCGATGTCGTTCATGCTCCCGATCGAGCTCGCGGATCCCGAAGTGCGCCCGGGCATCGAGCGAGCCGCCGAGGGCGTGCGAGCCAACGGCACACCGTTCCTCAGCTTCTTCACGCCGGCCGAGATGCTGGCGCTGGCGCGCGCCGCGGGCTTTAGCGATGCTCAGCACGTATCGGCGGCCACGCTGGCCGAGCGCTATTTCGCAGGCAGGACCGATGGCCTTCGCCCGCCGAACAATTCCGAAGAGCTGCTAGTCGCGACGACGTAGAGCGACGAACAGCTTGCCCATGGATCCTAGAGTCACGACGCCGCCTCGCTCGGGCTGGTCGACGGTCATGACGGCTTCCAGCGAGCCCACCGAAGCGCTGACACAGGCCGCGACGACATCGTCGAGCGCGTCTCCGGCCGCGGCAGGAACAGGAACGATTCTCCTTGATGCTTGGCAAGCCAACGCTGAAGCAGCCGCTCGCGCCGTGCGCGTTACTCGTTCTTTGATTGGCTGGTCGACCTTCTTCCACTCCACTGCGAAAGGGCTGATTGCTCAGCATGCAGCCGAAGGTCTTGCCCGGTCGGCCATCGTTGCTGAAGTTGTTGCCGGGCGACCAGCACGCCCATCAGGAAGATCGACGACGGCTCCATTATGCCGCCGCCTTCCCTTCGCGGTAGCGAAAAGGCGAAGAGCCTTGCGGTGCACGCTCCACCGGTTGCTTGCACTAGCGCACTAGCAGAGCAGGTCGGCTCTCAAGGCCCCCGCCGCGCCGCGCGCCGCATCACCCATATTGAAAAAGAAGGGCGACCGCGCTTTATCGCAATCGCCCTTGACCGTTCAACGCTGATGCGCTTCACGGGTTACGACATCGACGTCTACGCTCGCGAAGACACGCCGATCTTCGCTCGATTTAGGGCAGATCGGAGAGATCAACTAAGCAGCGAGCGCCCGGAGGTCGATGCCGGCGAGGCGACGGTAGGTGTCCAGCACGTACCGATCAGTCATGCCGCTGACGTAATCAGTGATTCGCAAAATGCGCTCATATTGGTTGGCCGCAGGTTCAAGCACTACGTGCCTGGCCTTCAAGAGCCGAAGCGCGCGCGAGTCACCGGCGTTGTCATTCGCCACCACCACAGCGTCGACGAAGTGCTTGAGCAGCGCTTTGATAGCCGTGCTCCCCGCAATCTCTAGCTCAAGAACCTGCGCCGCGCGATAGCAGTTCGCCTTTGCAAGCTTCCGTAGCGCCCGCAGCTGCGGCTGCTCTTCGAGCAGGCCACAGCGAAAATCTCCGGCGAGGATGGCGCCTTCGTTATCCAAAAAGGATCGCGCGGCTTCACGTACCAGGCTCCCAACTGCTACCGCGCGCAAATACGGAACCTGCTCGTCCTCCGTCTTCTTCTTCCAAGTGTCCGTTCCTCCAGCGGCTGAAGCCAATAGTTCACAAGCCTCGTTGCGCTGCACGAGGGATAGGCGCACTCCATCTTCGATATCGAGGATCGAGTAGCAGATGTCATCCGCAGCTTCGACTAGAAATGCGAGCGGGTGCCGACTGTAAACATTCGGCTGCAGCTCGCGAAGTCCAGTCGCGAGTGCAATTCTTCGAAAAGTCGAGAGTTCCGTTTCTAGAAAGCCGTGCTTCTTCCATTGACCGTCGCATGCTCTCACAGCCTTCGTCGACGACTGTGGATACTTGGTGAAGGCTCCGAGTGTTGCCGCTGTTAGCATCAAACCGCCTGCGGATTCATTCTGCAGACGAGTGAGGATGCGAAGTCCCTGCGCGTTGCCCTCGAAACGTTGCAGATCCTGACGCTGATGTTCAGACAGTGCCGCGGTGAAAGAAGACTCGTCCTCGCTAAAGAATGTGGCGATTGCTTCTTCTCCACCGTGTCCAAGTGGGGCATTGCCTATGTCGTGAGCGAGGCAAGCGGCAGCAACAACGGCGCTCACGTCACGAGCGTCAAACGCTGTGTGCGACTGATCACCCCAAAGGGACCATCTGATTTTCAAGATCAAGGGACCAGGAGACGTCCGTCGATCGGCGTGCAGCATGCCACGGTGACACCGAGGTCGTCGATCTCGATCCGCAGGCGCGCAGCGCCGGAGGCTTCTTCGATCAGCGCTTACGGCGTCGAATCGGGTGCTCGGGCTTACTTACCGGCGTTGCAGGTGGCGGGTCGTCGGGCTGCAGCTTCGGCTTGAGTTTCCCGCGGTACGACTCACCTTCCACGATGAGATCGAATGCCGCATTCTTGAAGCGATCAACTGCGCTCTGCGCGAGCAGTACGTCATCGAATGTCGCGAGCCACTCCGCCGTGTCCCGATTGCTCGTCACGACCGTCGATGCTCGCCCGGTGCGCTCCACAAACAGCTGGTAGACATCGCGACTTTCCTCGCGCGTCATAGGCTCGAGTGCGAAGTCGTCGATGACGAGTAGGTCGATCGTGCTGAGCTCGGTCATCAGTGCTTCGCGCGAGTTGTCGAGTCTGCTTTGGCGAAGTCTCCGCAGCATCTCGTCGGCCCGAGTGAAATGCACCTGATAGCGGTGACGACATGCAACGTGGCCGAGGGCTGTCGCAAGAAAGGTCTTGCCGACACCGACTGGCCCGAGCACGACGACATTCTGATTGCCTTCGAGAAATCGCAAGCTCATCAGCTCGTTGAGCAGGCGTTTGTCGTAGCTGACTTTCGAGCTCGGATCCCATCGCTCGATCATCATCGCGGGATCGAGCCCCGCGATCTTTGCGCGCCGGACGGTGGAGGTGCTTTCGCGCCGCGTGATCTCGTCGCTGAACACCAAGAGCATGAGCTCCTCGAATGACATGTCCTGCTGCTTCGCGAGGACGAGTCGCTGCGGGAGCGTCTCCGCGAGATAACCCAGCTTGAGTTTCTTGAGCGCGACTACGAGTTCGGGCGGAAGGTGAGGCGATCGCATCACGCACCCTCCTTGTCGCGAGTCTTGAATGCGTCGACACCTCGAGCGAAACGACCTAGCGGCAGTTTTCCGTCTTGCTCTGCTTGGTCTTCGAATTGCGCTGCTGTTTTGAGCATGCGCTCGAGCCGCGGCACATCGATCACGTCGAACTCGAGAGCGCGTCGGCATAGCGTGTCGACGCGCTCGCGACCGTACTTCTTGCACATCCGATCGAGCTGATGCGCCTGACGCATCCGTGTCCAGGGCAGCGATCGGTCGAGCAGGCGCTCGGTGTAGAGACCCACGCTTACTCCGTGCTTGCGTGCACGCTCGACCGATCGCTGCCCTG
>DASRXR010000117.1:0-5128 GCA_035687405.1 Polyangiales bacterium | reverse complement strand
ATCAGTGCGATGCGCACGGCGTCGTCCGGTGCTTCGCGCACGAGCTTCGCATAGACGGCTTGCAAGCGCGGGAACGCGAGCGTCTTGGTTCCGAGCCGATCGACCTCGTCGAGGATCGACTCGTCGCCGGTATCGGTCGCAAGCAATCTCAAGCTCGCTTCGAACGCTTCTGCCGCCTCGTCCAACCACTGCTCGTGAATCGCGGCGATCTTGCGCCAGCTCACGCGCACCAGCTGCGGATCGGTGCTCTGCTTCGCGCGCATGATGTAGACGGCGGTGAGCTCGCGGCCGAGGCGCGCTCGACACACGCTGTCTGCGACGCGTTCGGCCTCTGGATCCGCCGCGTGGATGAGCGGCGACAAGCGCACGAGCGCGCTCTCGGCGTCGTCGAGCTGTTCGAAGAGAACCCGTGCCGCCGATAGCCGCGCAGCATCGCGGCCGGCCTGCGTGTCTTCGATCCGACTCAGCACGTCGAGCGTCTGAACGAGGTCGGGATACGCCCGCTGACGCTCGAGGTGAACGCGCAGCCGTCGCTGCGCTTCCAAGTCGTCCGGGTCGTTTTCGCACGCGGTCTTGAGCGCGAGCGCGGCGCGATCCGAGTCCGCGAGCGGGCCGGCATAGAGATCGGCGAGTCGCATCGCGATCGAGTGCCGTTCGCTCGGGCCGCGCGCGAGCGACAGCTTCGTCGTGAGCCCCAAGCTGAGCGCCGAGAAGTCGCGAATGCGCCCTGCGATCTCGACGAGCGCGCTCGCTGCTTGCGACGCTTGCGGATCGAGCTGCTCGAGGATGGTGCGCAGCAACCCGACTGCCGCGTGCGGGCGCTCCAGCCCATTCGCCAACAGCTCGGCACGCCGCAAAAACAGCTCGCGCCGCACGCCGGGGTCTTCCGTTCGCTCGGCCAAACGTCCGAGCAGCCGCTCGAGCTCGGGTGCGTCGCCGGCGCGTTCCGCAACGCCCCGCAAATAGGCCAGCGCTTCGCCGTCTTCACGCAGCTCGAGGACGCCGCGGTATGCCGCCGACGCCGCGTCTTCGTCGCCGACGCGCTCCGCGAGCGTGCGCGCCACTGCGAGCGACAACTCCGCGCGGCGCTCGTCATCGACTTCACGCTCGGCGCGCTGTCGCAAGAGGTCGACGACTTCCTCGTAGCGGCCGGTTTCGGAGTAGTAGTCGGTGAGCTCCGGCAGCTTGCCGGCCAGTCCGGCAAACTTGCGCAACAAGTCCTCGCCCCACGGCACGCCGAGGCGGGCGAGGCGAAGCGCGCGCTCGAACGCTTGATCCGGATCTTGGAGCTCACTCGCGCACAACTCGGCCGCAGCGCGCTCGGCCTCGAGCCGTTCGTCCCGCCGCTCTGAGAGGCGGGCGATCTCGTCGAGCGCGTGGAGCAATCGCGGCGAACTTCGCTGGGCGGCGGGGAGCTCACGCAGGCGACGGTGCGGGACGACGTTGTCTGGATCGTCGTGGGCCCAGATCTCGAGCACGAGCGCGAGCGCTGCAGGATCGCGCGCGCCATCCGAGTACAAGTCGGCGAGTTGCGCAGCCAAGTCAGCGCGCGCTCGCGGTTCGGACTCGCGCTTCAACTGGCGTTCGAGCCCGCTCGCGAGGACCGGCGCATCGCCCGCAACTTCTGCGGCGGCGATCAGTGCGTCGAGTGCAGGCTCGAACTCGGGATCGAGCTCGTTCAGGATTCGCGCCAATGCGGTCATCGCCGCTTCTGGCTGCCCGAGCTGCGTGCGGAGCAAGTGCGCGTAGTCGAACAAGAGATCGCGCAGCTCGCCCGGATCGGTCTCTAACTTCGAGAGCCGGGAGAGCGCATCCGCGAGCGCTTTCGGCTGCCCGCGCTCGATCGCGCGCGCCTGCATGAACCGCAGTGCCTCGGCATCCTCGCCGAGCGCGAGCAATCGCGTAAACACCGTTTCGGCGCGGTCGTCGTCGTCCAGCTCGCTGTGGAGGATGCGTGCCGCGCGCCGCAACAACGCCGCCGCTGCTTCGGGCTCTGACTCGGCGCGCGCGCTGATCTCGAGCTGCTCGACGAGATCGGGATAACGTCCCGAACGCTCGAGCAAATCGTAGAGCTCCGACTCGCGCCCGCTCGCCCGAGCGACTTTGATCAACGCAGCATCGGCGGTCGGCTCGGCTGCAGCTACCAGCGGCGCGAGGCGCGCAAATGCGCCGGCGGCATCGCCGAACCGTTCGAATGCGAGCAGGGACGCCGCGATCACGGCTTCAGTGCGAGCGCCGGCCTCGGGCTCGCGCTCGGCGAGCAAGTCGAGCGTCCTCAGTAACTCGGGCGGACGTTCACTGCGTTCTTGCCGCCGGCGCAAGCGCCGGAGCGGCTCGGGGCTCACCAGATCCAACTCCGCCCAGCGAGCGAGCGTTGCCGCTGCGCGTTTGTCGTCTGCCGCCGGACCTTCGTAGAGCTCGGCGAGCCGCCGCACCAGCGTCAGCCGATCCTGCGAGATGCCCTCATGCGCCAGCTGCCGCTCGATCGTGTGCGCGAGTCGCACGTGATCGCCCGCCGATTCGCAGGCGGCCGCGAGCTCATCGAGCGCGGGTGCAAAGCTCGGATCGACACTCGCGGCTTCCTCGAAAGCCCCGATCGCCTCTTGCGGGCGCGCCAGGCGCGTCAGAAGCAGACGTCCGCGTTCGTACAGCAAGTCGCGCTGTTCCTCCGGGTTCTTTTCTGCGTGCGCGAGTCGGAGCAGCACTTGTACGAGCCGTTCCGGATCCTCGTGCCGGATCGCCCACGACTGCACGAAGCGAAGCGCCTCGATGTCGTCTCCGACCGCGAGCAAACCTTCGTACGCTGCGAGTGCGCCGTCGTCGTCTTGGCGATGCTCGATCAACCCGGCTGCGAGCCGCCGATACAGCTCGACCTTCTCGATCGGTTCGGCCGATGCGGCGATCCGCTCGCGCAACAATATGAAGAACTCGTCGTAGCGCTGCTCTTGCTCGCACAAGTCACACAGCTCCGCGACGTGCCCGAGCCGGCGCGCGAGATCGAGCAGCCCTGCCGACAGCGGCGTGCGCGTGCTGCGTGTGTATTCGATCAGCCGCGCGAACGCTCCCGGCTCGTCTTTGAGTCGTGCGTACGCGAGTAACGCCGCGCGCTCGAGCGCTTGGCCACGCGCTTCCGGAGTGCTTTCCACCCGCGCAAGTCGATCGAGAACCTCGAGCAGCTCTTTGTACTTGCGCTTCTTGTCGTGGTGAACGGCGAGCCGGCGCAGTGGCTCGGGATCCGCCGGCGCCGCTTTCGCCCAGATCGTGAGCGCTCGAACGCCGCGGGCCTCGTCCGGCAGCTTCTTGTCGTACAGCTCGGCGAGCTCTCGCGCGAGCGGTGCTTGTTCCTCCGGTTCTTCGGCGCGGGACAAGTGAGCTTCGAGCACGCGCGCAACACCGCGCTGATCGCCGAGCGAGTCGCACAGCGCGTCCAGCGCCGCCCGCGCTTGGGTGTCGTTTGGATCGAGCTCGGTCAGGATCGCGACGAGCGGATCGACCGCATCGGCGGGCCGGCCCAGCTTCGGCAACAACGTCGCACGTTCGAAGAGCGCCGAACGCCGCGTCGGTGCTGTCGTTTCGAGCGGGGCGAGGCGTGCGAGCGCATGGGCGAGGGTGTTGTCGTCGTTCGCCTCCCGTGCGCGGTCCGCCAGGTATGTCCAGGCTTCGTGATCGTCGCCGGCTTCGTTGACTTTGACGTACGCTTCGGCCGCGCCGGCCGGCTCGTTCAGGCGCTGTGCGAGAATCCGCGCCATGCGTCGATACAATTCGGCGCGCGCTTTACCATTGCGCTCTGCCGTCGCGCGCTCGCGCAGCAACGCCAGGAGCTCGGGAAAACGTTCGGCGCGCTCGAACAGGTTGCCGAGCGCAGTCGAGATCTGCGCGTTGTTCGGCGCGCGCTGGATCGCGTGTTGCAGGTACGCGACGGCGCGATCTTGATCGAGCAGATCCGCTTCGGCGATCGTCGCCATGCGCACGAGCAGGTTCGCGGCTTGTGCCGGCGTCGCAGTGTCCAACCGGCGCTCGAGCGTCGTGAGCAGTCGTTCGTGCGAACCGCTCGACTCGTCGATCGCTTCCATGCGATCGAGCGCTGCGCCGTCGTTCGGCACGACTTCCAGCAAGCGCTCGTACGTCACGAAGGCGGCCTCCGTGTCGCTCAAGCGCTGCTCGAACAATTCGGCGAGTTGGCGCAGGAGCGGCACCTGCTCGGCTTTGCTCGTCGAATCGCGAATCCGGCGATCGATCAGCTCCGTCGCTTCATTCCAACGACCGAGCGCGAGTAGGTCGTCGGTCAGCGCCGTGCGCGCATTTCGATCCTCTGGATCGAGGTCGAGGAGCAGTGCGAGCGTCGCGGTTGCAGCCGATGGATCCTTGCGCTCGCGTCGATGAATCTCGGTCAACCGGCGCAACACCGCGATCTTCAGGGCCGTCTCCGGCTGCGAGACGACCGAGTGCTCGAGCATCGCGACCAGCTCGTCCCAGCGCTTCGTGCGCTCGAGCAGCCGGGTGAGACTGCGAACGGCGTCATCGTTTTCAGGCTGCAGTGCGATCAGCTCGCGATAGCTCGCGACTGCGTGATCGATGTCGTTCAACCGGCTCTCGAACAAGCTGATCGCTTCGCGAATGCGCTGAATGCGGGTGTCGAGCGGTAGCTCTCCGCGGCGCGCACTTCGCATCAGCAAGGTTGCGCGGTTCGCGAAGTCACGGTTGCGCCGATAGTGCCGTTCTGCGAACGAGTACGCGTCCGGCGAGAGCGGATTCGCGCGCAGCATGCGCTCGGCGACTTCGAGCGCCGCTTCGGCATTGCCGGCGCGCTGCAGATTGACGAGCTGTTCTTGCCAGCGCGCCATTTCGTCTTCGGTCGCAGACTCGTCATCCACTGCGACCGCGGAGCTGTCGCCCGTCGGCTCGATGAGCTCGGAGTCGATTCCCTGCTCGGCCGTCGGGGCTTCGAGGCCGAACGGGGTGGGATCGTTTGGAACTTCCTGCAGGTTTGCGTCGCTCAGCTCTTCGAACGCGGCAGGCGACGAGTCAGCTTCCGGTTCGACGACGCCCTGCGCTGGCGCGACGTCGATCGCGTCGGCTTCGGGTGCAACCGGCACTACGTTTCGTGCCCCCACTTCAGTCGGCTCCG
>DASRXR010000116.1:0-12105 GCA_035687405.1 Polyangiales bacterium | reverse complement strand
CATGCTCAAGTCGAGATACTCGTTGCCGTCCACGTCCCAGACGCGCGCTCCGCGACCGCGTTGCAGTAGCTTTGGCGCGACGCCGTCTACGAATTGACCCGGACCTTTTGCGAGGGTCTGACAACCTGCCGGAATCAGCCGTTTCGAGCGCTCGAACCAGGCGTTCGAGCGTTCGATGTTCGGGTCGCTTGGATTGTGACGTACGCCATTCGTCATTGGACGGAGGTCGCACTCGCGCGTGACGTGCGCGCTACGGAGCGACGACATCTCTCGATCATTCGCCGCTGCGCTCACAAACCCTGCTCAGCGAATCAGCGCTGGCGCTGCGACCCGGCGGAGCTTACGCATCGCGGCGAGCTCACTAGGGTAGCGGCGCTTCACGCCGTCACCCATCGCAGCTTCGATTTCGCGGATCGAGCGGACGAGCTCTGCGAGCGGAGCTGGCTCGAGCGAAGCGCGCTGGTCGCTGCCCCACATCTCGCGGTCGAGAGTGATATGCCGCTCCACGAAAGACGCCCCGAGCGCGACGGCAGCCAAAGTCGCCGCATAGCCTGACTCGTGACCCGAGTAGCCGATCGGGCAGTACGGATACCGCGCCTGCAGCGTGCGGATCACCGACAAGTTCAAGATCTCGACCGGGCACGGATACGTCGAGTTCGAGTGCGCGATCAGAAGGTCCTCCGTGCCGGCCGACATCACGCTGCGCTCGATCTCTTCCATCGTCGACATGCCGGTGCTCAGCATGAGCGGGCGGTCGGTCGACTTCATCGTCCGCAGCAAGTGCAGATCCGTCAGCGACGCGGACGCGGCCTTGTAGCAAGGTGGATCGAAACTATCGATGAACTCCACCGCCGCTTCGTCCCAACACGAGGCGAACCACAAGATCGAGCGGGCGCGGCAGTGCCGGTCGATCTCCTCGTACGCAACGCGGTCGAGCTCCACGCGATGGCGATAGTCCAGATACGTCAGCTCGCCCCACGGCGTCTGGCGGCGCTCGTACCACTGGTCGCGCGGGACGCACAGCTCGGGTGTGCGCTTCTGAAACTTCACGGCGTCGCAGCCGGAAGCGGCCGCCACGTCGATCAGCTTCTTCGCGAAGCCCAGGTCACCGTTGTGATTGATGCCGATCTCCGCGATCACGAACACCGGCCAATCTGCACCGACCCAACGCGTGCCGATTTGAACGGCGCGGCGACCCGTGTTGCGCCCGAAGCGGTCCGCGGCGAGGCGATTCGCGGTGGCGCTGACGTCTGCGCCGACTGCCATCGATCCGTCTTCTAGTCGCATGCTGTCTTCTCCTTGGCACCTGGTGCATTCAGATTGCTAGCCCCGGTGCGGATGGCGCGAAGCGCCATGTAGTCGTATCCAATCCGCTGCGCGTTCAACGCGAGCAGCGAAGGTTCGCGCTCGAGCAAACGCAGGATCGTCTGCAGGTTGAAGCAGGGGCCGTGTGCTTTCGCGAGCCGCTCGTAGATCGCACACACGAGTGCGTAGTCTTCCGGCCAATCCACGACCCACCGCCGCGTGCGCGAGTAGTCGAGGCCCGTTCCCCAACTCACGTTACCGAGACGAAAGCGATCCGGCTGCGACCACAGAAACGGGGTCGTGTGCTCGCGGTCGAACGGTTGCGTCGCTTCGCGTCCGGCAGTGCGCAGCGCGGCGAGGCTCACGACTTCGATGTCGTTGCCGTCGGGCCAACTCGGTGGCCGAAGGTTGCCGAGATAGTCGTAACAGCCCTCGGCAGCGTGCCAATGCGCGAGCACACAATCGATCACGGCTGGATCGATCAGCGGACAATCGCTCGGGATCTTCGCGATCGCATCCGCGCCGCTGGCAGCGGCAGCGAGCAGATGCCGGCTCAAGCAGTCGTCTTCGTCACCGCGCACGCTGTCGACCCCCAGTCGATCGCACAACGCGACGATCGGATCGTCGACGCGGCGCGTGGTCGTTGCGACGACTACGCTTTGGGCTTGGCGCGCCGAGACCACGCGCTCGAGCAACCGTTCGAGCAGGGGTTTGTCGCCGAGTGGCAGGAGTACCTTGCCGGGCAAGCGGCTCGAGGCGAGGCGCGCTTGAATCACGATCGTGATTTTCATGCGCAGACTCCTTCGAGAGAGCGTGCGGCGTGCACTGACAGACCGAGGAGCCCACGCGCGACGTTCGCGATCGCGTGAGCGCTGCGGCCGCCGTTCTGGATCGGGAGGAGGCGCCGGAGCTCTTCGAGTAGAAAATACGAGTGCACTTCTTTGCCGAGCGCGAGGCCGACGAACGCAACCGACGAATACTGCGTGAAGAGCACCGAGCAGTTCGCGATCAGCTCTTCAGCGCTCCCGTCCGTGTGTACGATCGCATCGGGACAGTGCGCTGCGATCTCGCGCTTGGCGCGGGCGACGTGCTCGTTCGGGTGGAGCTTCACGCGGATGGTGCGGCCCGCTGCTGCGACGCGAACGCGCCTCAGGAAGCCCGTGCGATCGTCGGCGCGAAACGTTTCGCGCGAATCCGACGTGCAGGCGAGCACATAGCCGCGGTCGTGCACTGAGTTCTCGCGAAACCGTGCGCAGTCGTCGAAGTTCGGAATGCCTGTGACATGCAGCTTTCTGGCAGGTGCCCCGCGCTGCACGAAGAGCTCGCGGTAGCCTTCGCTCGCGACGCACATCGCGTCGTACTTGCCGCTCGTGCCGGTCAGCGCCGTGCCTGCAGCCCAGAGCGGCAGCACGCCCGACTTCTGGATGAGCTTCGAGATCCAGCTCTCGGGGTCGGTCATGCCTTCTTGCACGAGCAGAGTCGGGATGCGGCGCAACCGTGGGGACACGGTGAGATCGGTGCAGAGCACGACGAGGTCGTAGGTGTTTTTCCGTCCGTCGAGGTCGATCGGCAGGCCGTGTCGCGCGAGGTAGCTCGCGCAGCGGGCGCGAAGCGCGTTGCCACCGATCGTGTTTTCGAGCAGCCGCAAGCGGCGCGCGAGCTCGACCGAGGTGCCGCCGAAGAACGGGCTGAACCAGTTCTCCGTTTCGGGCAACGCGTGCGCGACCCGATGCAGCTGCGTAGTTTGATTCAGCGAGCCGCAAACGAACAGCGCACGGCGTTTACGAGCGGAAGGCATGGTAGCGGCGGTCTTCACACGCGAATTGCAGTGTTGCCTACGTGTGCGACGCGAACGTCACAAGCGAGCGACAAAGCAAGCGACATGGGCGAACGTTCTTGCAGCTGCCAGCGACACGCCTCGCGCGTGTCACGGTGTCCTCACGCAGTCGGGCCACGTTCCTCGACATGGGCGATCAAGTTGGCGATGAACTCGGCGGAAGTCTCTACTTCGTTCCACGACGCACGTTCGAGCGCGTGCGGCGCCTGCCGGCGGCTCCTGCGCAAAAGGCCGCATTGTTCGCGGATTTGTGCCGGATAAACGCGCTCTACATGGTGGCGAGGGCAGGGTCGGGGCACCTCGGCAGTAGCTTCTCCAGTCTCGATCTCGTGAGCTGGATCGTGCTGCACGAGCTCGACCCGCAGGCTCCGAATCGAACGGGCGATCTGTACTTCTCGTCGAAGGGCCACGACGTGCCAGGGCTGTACGCCGCGCTGGCGGCGATCGGAGTGCTGCCATCGGAGGCGTTGCACGGCTTGCGACAATTCGCAGGTTTACCGGGGCATCCCGACGTCGGCACACCCGGGATCATCGCGAACACGGGTTCACTCGGGATGGGCATTTCCAAAGCGAAAGGCATGGTGCTCGCGCATCGCCGCGAGCAGCAGCGGCTCCGGATCTTCGTCCTGACCGGCGACGGCGAGCTGCAAGAGGGGCAGATCTGGGAGTCGCTCGCGACGGCGGCGCATCTGCGGATGGACGAGATCACCGTCATCGTGGATCACAACAAGCTGCAGTCGGATACGTTCGTGCGGGCGACCAACGACCTCGGCGATCTCGAGCGCAAGTTCGAGAGCTTCGGTTGGCACGTGTCGCGCGTCGACGGCCACGATCTCACTCAGATCGGCCGGGTCGTCCGTGATCTCGCGGCGGTGGAAGGGCGGCCGAAGGTCGTGATCGCCGACACGATCAAAGGTCGCGGCGTGTCCTTCATGGAGCACACGCAGCTGAAGGCGGCGGACGCGATCTATCGCTACCACTCCGGCGCTCCAGACGCGCTGAGTTACCGGCGTGCACTGCTCGAGCTCTCGGATCGCGTGGGACCGGCACTCGAGCGCGAAGGGTGTGGTCCGCTCGTACTCGAACGTGCTGCGCCGCGAGAGAGCCTGCCGCCTCCGCGCGCGACGACGCCCGAGCGCATGTTCGATGCGTACAGTACAGCGCTGCTCGAGGCCGGTGCTCGCAACCCGAAGCTGATGGTGCTCGACGCGGATCTCGCGGTGGATCTCGGGCTCATGCCGTTCAAGCAGCAGTTTCCCGAGCGGTTCGTGGAGTGCGGGATCGCTGAGATGGACATGGTGAGTTCGGCCGGCGGGATGGCACTGCGCGGGCTGCTGCCGGTGTGTCACTCGTTTGCGTGTTTTCTGTCGGCGCGGCCGAACGAGCAGATCTACAACAACGCGAGCGAGCGGACGAAGGTCGTGTACGTCGCGGGGCCGGCGGGGTTGTTACCGGCAGGGCCGGGTCACTCGCATCAGGGTGTGCGCGATATTGCTGCGCTGTCCGGTATTCCGCGGCTGTGCATGATCGCGCCGAGCAGCCCGAGTGAAGTGTCGCTCGCGCTCGAGTATGCGCTCGATGTTCACGAGGGGAGTGGGTACTTGCGATTGTGCTCGCTGCCGTGGGAGCTGCCGTTTCAGCTGCCGCGACAAACGAAAATCGTGCCCGGACGTGGCGTGAGTGTGAGAGCGGGTCGCGACGCGCTGATGATTGCGTATGGGCCGGTGATGCTGTCGCAGGCGTATCTAGCGGCAGAGTGTTTGGCGGTGCAGCACGGGTTCGAGGTCGAGGTCGTCGCGTTGCCGTGGTTGAACCACGTGGATGCGGGGTGGCTCGAGCGGATGTCGAGTGGTCGGCGCTGGTTGTTCACGCTCGACGATCACTACGTCGCGGGCGGGCAGGGGCAGCTGTTGGCAGCGACCGTCGCGGGGTTTGCCTCGCGGTCGGTGAGGGTGCATTCGTTTGGGGTGAGCGTTTTGCCCGCGTGTGGAACGCCAAGTGATGTGCTCCGGCATCACGGGTTGGATGCTGTAAGCCTCGCCGAGGCGATGCGGAGGCGGTTGGAGGCTGAGGCCCCGAGCCGGGAGCCGCCGCCGCAAATCGTGCTCCGGCCACGATAGCGCCGCGGTTGGAACACTGTTCCGTCCCTAGTCACGCCCTCCCTACGAAACCCACGGAGGACACTGTGACACCACGAGACCACATGGGGCTGAGCCTCTCGAGCGCCACCCCCGCCAGCATCACTCGCTACGAGGAGGCACTAAATCTCCTCCACAGCTACACCGGCAACCCCCTCGGCGTCATCGACGCAGCCCTTGTCGAAGACCCCGACTTCCTCGCCGGCCTCGCGCTACGCGCCGGACTGATCGTCACGACGTCGGAAAAGCGCAACGTCGGCGAGCTTCAACGGACCGTTGAAACAGCGGAAACCCTGATCGCGCGCGGCCTCGGCAACGATCGCGAACGCGCACACATCGCCGCCGCGCGCGCCTGGCTCGATCACGACTTCGAACGATCGACCGACCGGTATAACCGACTCGCGCTCGAACACCCGCGCGACGGCCTCGCACTGCAGATCAGCCACGTCTGCAACTTCTTCCTCGGCCGCGCCACGTGGCTGCGCGATCATGTGGCAGCTGCGCTACCGCACCTGTCCACGAGCGAGTCGCTGTACGGCTACGCGCACGGCATGCACGCCTTCGGCCTGGAGGAGTGCGGTGAATACGATCGTGCGGAAGCTGCTGCCCGGCGTGCGCTCGAGAGCAACCGCCGCGACGCTTGGGCTGTCCATGCAGGCGCGCACTGCTTCGAGATGCAAGGCCAACTGGCCAAGGGCATCCGTTGGCTGCGAGAGCGTGAACAAGACTGGGCGCCCGATAATTTCTTTGCCGGGCACAATTACTGGCACCTCGCGCTGTTTCAGCTCGAGCTCGGCGACATCGAACGCGTGCTGGGGATCTACGACCAGAAGCTTCGTGGAGCAGGCTCGGAGATGAACCTCGATCTCGTCGACGCGAGTGCGATGTTGTGGCGTCTCGATCTCGCGGGCGTCGACGTCCACAAACGTTGGACGGATCTGGCTACGATCTGGCGCCGCGTCGAAGAGCACGGCTACTACGGCTTCAACGACTGGCACGCGCTGATGGCGTACGCGGGCTCGGGCGCAGACGCCGACGTCGCGCGCGTTGTCGCGAGCCTCGAAGACGCGCGCTCGAGCGTACGCCTGGGTCGGCTCGAGGCGCTGGCTGCATGTCGCGGTTTTGCAGCCTTCGCAGCAGGCGACTACCCACGCGCGATCGAGGAGTTGTTTGCAGTTCGAACGATCGCAGCGCGTTTTGGTGGCAGCCACGCGCAGCGAGACATCCTCGATCTGACGTTGATCGAGGCAGCCCTGCGCGACAAGCAGTTCGCGCTCGCACGCTCGCTCGCGAGTGCGAGAGCCGAGCGAAAGCCGGAGAGTCCGGGCCCGTTCCGCGCCTTGGCGCGAGGCTACGTAGGCGCTGGCGCGGTCGAGTCCGCGGGCTCCGCGCGCGCGGAGGTCGAGAGGCTGATCGCCCGGCAGCGTGCGCCCGCCTAATCTCGATCAGCTGCGGTTGCACTAGAAGCGACGGTGGTGCTCAGAGGTCGAGCGCCACCGTCGCGCCGCGGCGTTTAACACCACTGCTCAACTCTTCGTCATCTCGAGCGCTTTGTGCTCGTAGCCCAAGCGCAACGCAGTTCGTACCAACGGATTTCGGTACAGCTTCCGCGTGATCACCGTATCCATCGCACTTTGAACCCAAGCTTTACGTCGGCTGGGCTTCAAGATCGCTCGCTCACAACTCTGCTGATAGCTGCGACGCAAGCTCGCACTCAGCTCACCGCACCCGAGCGCGGCAGTCGCCGTCTGACCCGCGACGCGGCCACTGTGCAGAGCCTGCCAGATCCCCTCACCCGACAGCGGATCGACGAACCCGGCTGCATCCCCGGTGATCAACAGCCCTGCCGCTGAGAGCGGCATCGGACGCGGCGCGAGCGGCAACGACCAGGTTCGCGTCTTGCCGATCCGAGTCGCGTTGCCGAGTCGATCGGCGTGTCTCTCGACAAAGCCGGACATCAGGCCGTGCAGCTTCTGGCTGCCGGCCGAATACGCATCGGAGCGAATGTAGACGCCCACGTTCGAGACGCCTTCGACTGCCGGGAAGATCCAGCTGTAACCGTAGGGCAACTCCTCTTCGAAGAAGTGATCCGACGTGTCGGCACCTTCGGGGAACGTCACGTCGCGATAATAAGCTGTGGTCGACACCGCGAGCTTCGAGCCGCGCGGGCCAGCAAGTCCGAGCGCGGGCAGACCGACGGAGCCGTAGCCGTCCGCAGCGATCACGAGCTTCGCCGACCAGCGATGCTGACCCGCGACCGCACCGACCACTCGCCCGTGCTCAGTCGAGAGCTCGGTCACGCGACAGTCCTGCACGAGTCGCGCACCATTCGCTTCGAGCACCTGACGCAAACAATCGTCGAGGTGAAACCGCGGCACGATGTAGCCCGGCTCGTCGTAGCTTCGCGCGATGCGCGTTCCATCGGGAAACACCGCCGCGGCTCGCCGCACGAGCGCATGCGGCCCGCGGCGCACTGCGTCACCCGCACCCAGTGCGTCGATCTCGCGCATGCCGTCGTTCGACACCGCGTCTCCGCAGACCTTGTCGCGCGGAAACCGCGCGGCATCGACGACGAGAACATCGATTCCCGCACGCCTGAGCTCGATGCCCGCCGCACAACCGGCCGGACCGGCCCCGACGATCAGCACATCACATGTATCCAAATTGGGCACGCCGCTGAGCAGTCTAGCTTAACAGTTTGCGCCGCAGCGGGCCGGCTTCGACGTGCGAAACCGACCTGCAACGCACGCCAACCTGCTTAGCCGAGACTGCGGACAGCCGCCCGCCACCTACATGCTTCGGCACTGCGCGGTGCAAGTCGTGATGCAAGGAGCGATCATCATTGCACCGGTCGCCGCCGACAGGAACGGAGAGCAGTTGTTGAGGAGACAACCCGTGTCACCGTTGGTGGGATACATCGGGCATTTCGTCGCGATGCACCCGAGGAGGCCCCAGCAGGTTGCGTCGCAGACGCTTGCCGCGGTCCGTGTCATTCGACACTCGTCACTGGCGCCGCAGATGCACGCCTTACACGTCGCCGCGGTCTCCGGATAGACCTTCTTGGTGCACTCCTCCACCGCTGGATCGAGTGGCATTCGCACCGTGACGTTCAACGTGCTCGGCAGACTGGTGACGTTCTTTTCGTCGATCACCCAGAGCACGAACACGTATTCGCCCTCGGGCAGCGTCACCTTCGGTTGCGCGATGTCCTCGGGCCAATTTTCGTCCGCACCCGCGGGCACCCAGCGTGTGATGCCGCCCGCCGGCGCGGTACCTCCATCTTCGTCCGCAGCGGCGCTGCCCGCCGAGCCGCCGCTGCCAGCCGCTGCCATGCCGCCGCCCGACTTCTTCGTGCCGCTCAGCCAGCGGTACGTCTTGATCTTACCGTCCGGATCCTTCGAGTTGGTCCCGTCGAGCGTGATCTCGATCGGCGCGCCCCGAAAGTCGATGACCGCGTTTTGACCGACCATTCCCATCACGCGCGCATCGGCGGTGGGTGGACGGTTGGCTTCGGGTACGCCGAGTCCAGGGTCGCAGCCGATGGCTGCAAGACAAGTGAGCAGGCTGAAGAGCCCAGCGACGGACACTGAAAAGCTTGGTCGATGACGCGTTAGTGTCATGGTGGCATGCCTCAAAATAGCGCTGAAAGCTTGGCGTAGGCCATCGTGCCACGCGGGTCGTACAGCAGCGTCTCGAAGCCGTTCAGGTCTCGAGTTTGATGGGGCAGGACGTCGAAGACGTTGTAGACACCGATACGCGCAGTGAGCTCCTTACCGATCCAATCTTTGACCGTGTAGCCGTACTGCGCGTCGAACGTCATCTGCGCAGGAATGCGGCCAACCGATGCGTCTTGCGCGATCATGTTGTCGTCTTCGATGCCGCTCAAGTAGTGACCGATGATCGTGACCGTGTGGCCCGACATACTCCAGCCGATCGGGATGTTGAACTTCCAACGCGGCAGCGGCGGCGCGAAGGTTTGATAGTTACGGCTGCCCACCGCTTCGCACTCGCTTCCGTCGCAGTGGAGCGGATCTTCCGTGCGCGTCGGAGCGGTGTTCGGCACGGTGCGGCGCGCTGCGAGCGCTGACGGGAACGTGTAGCTGAGCGTCAGCGTGCCATCGACGGCGAGACTGAAAGCACCAAAGTCGTTGACGCCGCCCCCGAACGTTGCACCGGTGAGCGTGATGATCGTCCCGAAGTCGATGCCGTTCGTACGCACCGTGCCCGCGATGTTGCGCTGCGAGACTTGAATGCGCTGGATCGCGCCTGTCATCGGGTCGTGGACGACACGCGGGTCGCCGCCGGTCGCCATCATCGCGATGTCGTTTGTGAGCGCCTGCTGCGGGCTCTCGTACGCGATCCGATCTTTGTACTTGTAGTCCCAGTACTCCAGCGACAAAGCGAGCTCGTCGACCGGCTGCCACTTGGAACCGACGGTGAAGATGAGCGCTTTCTCCGGCTTGAGGTCCGGATTTCCGAAGATCTGCACCGGCGTGAATACAGGAACCGGCACGCCTGGAATGGCAAGCGACGTCGGCGCGATCGCGAAGCCCGGATACGCTTGATAGAGCGAAGGCGCCCGAAATGCCCACGTCACTTGGCCGGTGAACTGCAAGCGCTTGAAGATCGGCGCGGTGTTCTCCTTGCCTACGATCTCGGATGGAATGATCGTGAGCCCGGCAAACGGGCTCGGCGTCGTCTGATCGATGTCGTTGTAATGCTCGATGCGGCCCGCGGTCTGGAGCTCGAGGCCGGTGAGTAGAGGCCAGCGCAATTCCAGAAAGCCGCTGTAGATATCGCGCGCTGCGTACGCGTCAGTATTACCGACGACGAACGTGTACCGCTGCTGATTCGAGTCGTTGTCGAGCTGCGTCGTGCGCCACTCGTGCCGGAGCTCCGCGCCGAGTGCGAAGCCGACGTCGCCGCCGGGCAACGGAAAGAGTGAACCGGAGAGCGTGCCGTTGTAGGTGTGGAGCGAGTGCTCGGCGATGCTCTCGAGCATGCCGTAGAAGTTGTCGATCACGGCTTGCGAGTTCGGCGTACCCGTCCCGTCGATCGCGGAGTAGAACGGGTTGAAGCACTTCGACAGATTGCCCGGGTCCGAACAGCTGTTCACCGCGGCTTGCAAGTTCGAGCGCAGCGTGTCGGGGACCAAGCTCGTGTAACGACTCTCGCCCCAGGTGCCGGTGAGCTCCCACTCCCAGCTCTCGGCGATCGAGCCCTTCGCCGCGTCTGCAAAGTCGCCTCTGAGACCGGTGACGACGCGGTACGTGTCATCGCCATACGGATTGTGCCGCGCGCCGTACTGAGCTCCGAGCGGACGTCCGAGCACCGACACCGCACGTCCGAACGGATTGTCGACGTGATCGGCGGGAACCACGAGAAAGGGTGGCGGGATCGAGTACGACGGCGACGTGAGGTTGTCCGACCGCGTGCGGTTGAACAGAAACTCGGAAAAGAACGTAGTGTGCTTCGTGATGTCGTACGCCGCGCTCGCAAACAGGTTTCCGCGTTCGAGCTTCGGCAGGATCGAGTTGAACTTCGCGTAGTTGAACGTACAGATCTCGTCGGGCAAATCCATGCCGTTTGCGATCGCATGGCGGATTTCCGAGCCGGGCACGCTGTTGCACGCCGGATCGGGGAAACGCGTGCGCATCGGGTTCGCCGGGTCGAAACCGGGAATGATGAACGTGGCCGGGTTGCCGCTTTGGTCCACGTTTGCAACTCGGCCGTTCTCGCGCGCGTCGCTCGTCATTGGGCTGCGGCGGAAGTAGCTCGTTGCGATCATCAAGCGACCGTGCTCGCTCTTTGCGCCCCACGCCCCGCTCAAGGTCAGATCTCGCTGATCCATGCGCGTCGTCGTCTGCCCGTCCGCCTCGATGCGCACGCCTTCGAACGAACCGCGGGTGATGACGTTCACGACACCGGCGACCGCGTCTGCGCCGTAGATCGCCGAGCCGCCGCCCTTCAACACTTCGACGCGCTCGATCGCCGTGAGCGGAATCACGCTCAAGTCGGAGAACGTCTCCGCACCGCCACCGCCCGCGCTCGGCACGAGCCGCCGCCCGTTCAACAATACGAGCGTCGCGCCGGAGCCGAGGCCGCGCAGGTTCACGAGCACGGTCCCGACTGCGCCGCTGCCTTGATTGAGCGGGCTACCTGCACCTTGGTAGCCGGAACCTTGCGCCGCCGTCAGCTGCGAGACGACGTCGGCTGCGTTCGTTGCGCCAGTGCGTTCGAGCTGCTTGCGATCGATGACTTGCACCGGGGCCGAGGACGCCAGCTCACGCGAGCGCTTGATGCGCGACCCGGTGACGATCATCTCGCCGTTTTCCTCGGTAGCGCCGGCGCTCTCCTCCGCGGCTGTACCCGCCGTGACATCCATCTCGCCGGACACCACGTCGCCGGATTCCGGAAGCTCCAGCGTCTCCGCGGCCTCTGCCGCTGTCGGCGGCGGAAGCGCTTCGGGCGGTGCAGTCTCGGCGGGTGGAGCCTCGCCGCTCGGAGCGTCGCTCGGTTGGTCGAGATCGATTGGACCCGGAGCGGGTGGAACCGCGCCCGGTGGTTGCGCCGGCGGTGCTGGTGCGGGTTGCGCTTTCGCTACTGCACTCAACAGCAAAGCAAGCGAGAAAACCAAGAGAAGCCGCTCGAGCGGCACACGTCGTCCACATCCCATCGCTGAGTCTCCGACTGCGATTACTGCGGCTGACTTCGAAACGAAGCTGACTGTATGCGTTAGTCGAACGTGATTGCGATCAAATAACTACGCGAGCTACGGAATGCTGCGTCGAGCCGCTGCGCGATTGCCAATCGCGGACGAGCAAC
>DASRXR010000115.1:0-9659 GCA_035687405.1 Polyangiales bacterium | reverse complement strand
TCGCACCGAACAGCTTCACGAAGTGCCGGTGATCGCCCGGCAATGGACCGGACCGGTTCGTGTACAGATCGCTCAAGTCGAAGTCGGCGCTCTGGTGGGGATCGAACTGCGAGTCCTCCGGCCGAAACAGCCCGCTATAATTCCCGCGCAGCCACGAGAGCGTATAGCTCGCCTGTGCGATCCAGCTCTTCGAAAACAACTTCGTGAAGTACAAGTTGAGGCCGTCGTACTTGCGTTCGGCTCGCGGAAAGTCGCGGGCGATTCCGCGACCTGGATTGCCGAAGAAGAAGGTCGCTCCACCGTCGCGGCTCATGTCTTCGATCGTGTCGACGAGCCAGCGTTTCGTGTAGTTGATGCCGATGCGTCCATCCGCGACGAGCTCGTAGTCCGCGCCCAGCACGAACTCATCGGTGGACGGTGGCCGCAGATCCGGATCGATGACGGAGGTCGAGCTGCTGTACGCGTCGTACTTCGCGTTCGGCGGGTAGCCGGCGAGTGCGATGACCGCTTCATCGGAGACGCACTCGTTTCGCTGTTGCTCCGGATCGAGCGGATCGCAGACCGCAGGATCGCGCGCAGCAGTCAGGATCGGCTCGCCGGACAAGTACCGATCGAGCATCCGCAGTGGAACGTTCTCGTAGTAGCGCGCGTAGTTCGCGTACAGCTTTGCGCGACCTTCGTCGGTCGGGTCGTAGACGAGCCCGATGCGCGGCGACCACTGATTCGGCAACGTCATCGCAAGCGCACCGGTCTGCGCGAACAACAGCTGCGCGTCGTAACGCACGCCGAGGTTCACGGTCACGACGTCGGCGACGCTCCAGCTGTCCTGCACGAACGCGCCGAGCGAGAGCGACCGTGTCGTCGACTGAATACTATTCAGCACGACCGGTTGATCCGGACCCGTGAGATAACCGTAAACGCGCCCATCGACGAAGATCGGCGCGTCGGGGTATTCCACGTAGTCGCGCGCACCCGTGTAGGCGCGGTTGCCGTCGTGAATCTGGTACTCGGTATCGATGCCGGTCTTGACCACGTGATGGCCGAGGCCCTTGAAGAGCAACGTCAAGATCGAGCGACCTTGCAGACGATTCATGATCTGCTGATCGATGAACTCCGGTCCGCCGGTGTGATAGTCGCTCACCGGACACGGGACAGCGCCGGGGTTCGAGTCCGGGGCGTCACACGCGCCCCCGGGTACGCGCTCGAAGTCCGTGATCGAGTGCCCGGGGCGAAGCCACCACACGTTCGAGATCCCGGCGAGGCCTTCGCTGCTGCCGACCTTCGATCCATCGGAGGGCAGCCGTCCGCCCGATTCGTTGTGCCAGCCGACCCAAGTATCGACGAATGCGTGCTTGTTGTCGTCGAGCTCGGTCGACCACTTCAACGTCGCGTTCGTCGAGCTTCCCGAGTACCGATGCGCGATCGCTTCGTACGTGCCGTTCAGCCGATTCTCGTTTCCGAGCAGCGGCAGGCCCGTGAGCGGACTGATGCCGAAGCCGCCGTCACCGCCCGACTGCGGATACACGCCATTTAGCGAGAGCTCGAGCCGATTTGCTGGGTCGACTGCCCAGGTGACTTTGCCGATGCCTTGGACCATGTCCTGCTCGGCCGCGTAGCTCTGCGTCGTGTTGGGAATGTCCTGCCAGCGCGGGTTCCCGTCGGCATCGACTCGGACTTCGCCATCGCTGCCGAACAGCTGTCGCCGCAGCGAGCGGCGCACGTCGTAGCGCGTGCGCGCGTAGTCGAAGCCGAGATAGAACCAAAGTCGATCGCGAATCAACGGGCCGCCGACCTCTGCGCCGACGTCGGTGATGTAGTCGAGCTCGGTCTCCGTGACGATCGAATCACCTTCGCGAAATGCGAGCTTGCGACGGCCCTCGAGGCCACCCGGCGCGATGTTCGTGAACACCGAGCCGTGAAACTCGTTTGTACCCGAGCGCGTGATCGCATTGAGGATGCCGCCGGTCGCGCGGCCGTACTCCGGTAGATATCCTCCAGCGATGACGCTCACTTCTTTGATGAACTCGATCGACAGCGGTGTACCGAGCACGCCGTAAGTCGAATTGCTCACCGACATACCGTCCAACAAGTAGCGGTTCTCGGGTGAGCTGCTGCCGAAGAACGAGACGCCGAACGTGTCCGCTTGAGCGCCCGGCACGACGTCGGCGACCGATTCGAACGAGCGCGCGGCTGAACCCTTTCCGCCCGGTGCGGACAGCGGGATCGCGTTCGTGAACTCCGACGTGATGTTCAAACCGACCGAGCTCGATCCGATGTCGACCGTCGGCGTCCGACCGATGACCACGATCTCTTCGGCCTCGAGCAGCTCGGGCAAGATCGATGCGTTCACGCGAATGGTCGTATCGGCGTGGAGGTCGAGGGCCTCGCGTGCGTACGGCTTGAACGCCTCTTTTTCGATGCGCAGCGTATACGCACCCGGCGGCAAGTTCGGGACGCGATACGCACCGACCTCATCCGTCACGGTGGTCTCTTCAGTTTGAAGCGCGGTCGAAGTGACTGTTACCACCGCATCGGCGACTGGCACGTCGGACGAAACGTCGATCACGGTACCGACCAACACCGCTGCGCCTTGTTGCGCTGCAACTGGTGCCGCGTACACGAGCACACTCGCAACGATGAAGCTTAGACGGACACGCGCGATGGCGTGCGGTACTGCAACGGAGCGACTGCGTAGGGCAGCCGCATTCCGACCACGTGACGGGTCGCGAGCGGACATGTACCTGGAATCCGCATTCCATCACGAAATACTGATTTTTCCCAAAGCGAACATGCGAGCAGGAGTCAGGCTGCCCACGTCGCCTTACCGCATCTCGCCGCGTCACAGCCAGTCGTACACTTCGGCCGCCGTCAGCAGCGTGAGCCGCACGCGACCGAGCACGATGATCGACTGGCGCTGCAGCGCGACACTCACACCCGCCTCTACCGGATTACCGTCGATGCGCGTTCCGTTCGATGACTTCGCATCGGTAAAGATGGCCGAGTCCGCTCGGATGTCGCGAAAGTGTCCGTGGAGCTTGGAGACCGAGGGATCGCGGATCACAACGTCGCAGTTGTTCGCACGTCCGACCGAGATGCGCTCCGGAAACGGATTGGCCGCAGCCTTCTTCAAGACGACGATCACGCGCTCGTCCGAGACCGCCGGCAGCGCGGCGCCGCTCGGCGTGATGCTGGAGGCACCCGTCAGCGTGACGCCTCGGTCGTGCGTAACAGTGCGGAACTCGGTCGCCTTGGCGAGCGGCGTATAGTCGCCGGTGCCTCGCCGCCGTGCGGAAACCAAGAAGGCCCACGGGTAGATCGCCTCGAATTCCGAGCGCGTCGCGGCGTCGCGAATCCGACGCCATTCCTCCACTTGATTCACTCTGAATGAATCTAACACGCCACGATCAGGTGTGCGAATCGGCTGGTATGCCACCGCCATCAGCTGCAGGAAGTTTCGCCACCCATGCTCACACTGGCGACACGAGTCGGCAGGATCGCGAGCACCGAATCGCGTAGGATAAACCGAGAGATGCGTAACGCTGATTCGAGCACCGCGGTGGATGGCGACGAGGAGCGGGCGGAGGCCACCGAGATTCTTCCGCACGAAGCGACGCGCAGCTTCACGCCCGGCAAGCCGCTCGGAGAAGGTACTCGGCTCGGCGCCTATCTCATCGACGCGGTGATCGGCGAAGGCGGTGGTGGCCAGGTGTTTGCAGCGCGGCACCACGCCAACGGCCAGCGCGTCGCGATCAAGCTGTTGCGCCCAGAGATGGTGCCGATGCCGCACCTCGTCACCCGTTTCAATCGCGAAGTCGAAGCGATTAACAAAATACGGCACCCGAACATCGTTCAGGTGATCGAGACCGGTGAGACTTCGCGCGGGCAACCTTATTATGTGATGGAGCTGCTCGAAGGTGTGAACCTGCGTAAGCTGCTCCAGTTTCATGGCCGGTTCTCACCGGCAGAAGTGCTGGAGCTGGTCGAGCCGATCTGTCGCGCGCTAACGGCAGTTCACGACGCGGGCTTCGTTCACCGCGACGTCAAAGCGAGCAACGTGCTCGTCGTGGACAATGACGGCGAACGAGTCGTGAAGCTTCTCGACTTCGGGATCGCGAAGATGGTCCACGGTGAAGCGGGCCCGGGTTTGACGGAGCCTGGAGCGACACTCGGAAGCGCGCACAACATGGCGCCCGAACAAGTGCGCTGCGAACGCATCGATGCGCGCGCGGATATCTACGCGCTCGGCGTCGTCATGTTCCAGCTGCTCACCGGCGAGTATCCCTATCAAGCCGAGGACTCGCGACAGATCGCGGTCATGCACCTTCACGCACCGGCTCCACGGCCGAGCAGTCGTGCGCCCGTGTCGCCGGCGGTGGATTCAGTAGTGTTGCGCTGTCTCGAAAAGCAGGCGGCGCGCCGCTTCGCGAGTGCGAGCGAGTTGCTCGACAGCCTACGCACGGCAGTCGGAGAACCTCCGAAGCCGGCAGACGAGCACGATCAGCGCGCGCAAGGCATCTACCTCGAGCTCACGACGCCGAGCGACCTGGAGCTCGACGACTCGATGATGGAAGACATGAGCAATGTCCTCGATAGCGTCGAGGATTCTCTGAGGACACGCGGCTACGCGTTTCCGCTTCGCACCTCGACCGCGCTACTCGCAGTGCGCGTACCGCCCGACGGCGTCGACCCAGACAGCGAACGCGGTGAAACGGCGACGTGTATCTCCGAGCTGCGAACGATGCTCGCCGATCGCTTGGATCCACATCCCGACGTGCAGATCGTGGTAGCGCAGAAGGTGAATGTCGTGCGGTGTCGCATAAACGCGTCCGGTGTGGAGATCGTCGGTGGACCATTGCTCGACGTAGCCGAGTGGACCGCGAACTATCGCGCTCGGGATTGAGGTGTTGTGTCCGACGCAACACGTGTTACCTGCGAGGCAACACAATCGCCGGACCAATCCCAAAACTCTGATTAGTTCTAACCAACCCAGACTAGTCAGACCGCGGCACGACAAGTGCATTAGTCGGTAACGCAGCTCGGAACGGTCCGCGCTGGGATGCTCTAGTAAAAAGCAAAGCTCGGGTGACCGAGTGACGCAAAGCCACGGGACTCAGTGAAGTCGGCCGGGCTGCCAGGAGTAGTTGTAGTGTCTAGCTTCGATCGCATGACGATCCTCACGTTGGCCGCAGGTTGCCTGCTGGCCGGTTGCGCTTCCGAAAGCGCGCTCGAGGACGACCCCGAGTTGAACGCCGTTCGCCAGGAAGCCGTGTCTTCCATCAACGGCCTGCCCACCATCAATGGTCTGCGCACGCTGAACGGGCTGATCAGCGTCAACGGTCTCACCACGACGAACGGTCTGCGCACCATGAACGGTCTGCGCACCATGAATGGTCTGCGCACCATGAATGGTCTCGATGTCGACTGCACCAACAAGGTCGCCGGTAAGACATGCACCGGTGAGCCCGACGGTATCCTGAGCGACTCGAAGGGTTTGATGTCGACGGACGAGGGCATCGCGACGGCGAAATACCTGATCCGCTGCGCGCTCCCGAAGACCGATACGCTCCGCATCAAGGACTACACGGGCGGTCTCGTCTCGCTGACGGGTGAGCTCGGCCTCGCGCCGGAATGGAGAGACGGCCAGTGTGAAGGCCCGTGCCAGGAAAAGGTCAGCGCGTGCATGATGGCTTTCACGAACGGTGACGGCGCGCACGTCGACATCGAGCTCTCGGCGCCCTTCGTGCTCGGCACCTCGCACACGTACAAGTATCAAGAAGCCTCCTTCTACGGCAACGTCTTCCAAGACAAGCCGCAGGCGTTCTTCTGCATCGGCAAGGACTACGCGGAGAGCGGCATCCACATCAAGTTGCTCGAGACGCGCTCGTGCAAGGGCTACAACGAGAAGAACGGCTCGTGTCCGTACGTCGAAGCCGGTTACTGCGAGAGTGCCTTCTCGTGGAACCTCGCGGACCACACGATTTCGGGTGACAACAAGTGCAGCTACACCCGCGGTAGCGATACCGCGAAGAGCTGCAAAGACGGGTCGCTCGAGGGCCGGAGCGGCTCGACCAAGACCTGGAACTACCCCATCACGACCTTCCGCAAAGACAAGAAGTAACCACTAGCGACTGAGTCATTCGTCGCCTCCGCCGGCCGCGCAACCTTGCACGGCCGGCGGATTCGTTTTGTGGGTGAGCTGCTGCAACGTACGTGCGCGTAAGCCGCCATTGGCTGCAAGTGCAGCCCGCAGAGTTGGTCAACTGTGAGAACATCAATGGACGCGATGACGGGCGCGCCACTCGAAGCGACGGGAGCGATGATCGCGGGCCGCTACCGCGTCGAACAGACGCTAGGCCGCGGTGGCATGGCCGAGGTGTATCGCGTCTGGGATGAACGCTCCGGACGTCACGTCGCACTCAAGCGCTGCTGGTCGCGCGAGCCGCAGCGACTGCACCGTCACGCTGCTCTGCTCGAGCACGAGTACCACACGCTCGCTCAGCTCGCGCACCCGCACATCATCGAAGTATTCGACTACGGCCTCGATCAGAGCGGGCCGTACTACACCATGGAGTTGCTCGAGGGCGACGACCTCGGCAGCGTCGAACGGCTCGGGTGGAAAGACGCGTGCTCGGTTCTGCGCGACATTGCGAGCTCGCTCGCGATCCTGCACTCGCGTGGGTTGATCCATCGCGACGTCGCGCTGCGCAACATTCACCGCCAAGCGAACGGCCGCGCGAAACTGTTCGACTTCGGTGCGATGACGTCGATGGGCGTCGGCAAAGACCTCGTCGGCACGCCTCCGTTCATGGCGCCGGAGGTGTTGCAGCTGCAAGCGCTGGACGCACGTGTGGATCTCTACGCGCTCGGTGCGGTGGGCTATCGCTTGTTGACCGGCCGGCATGCGTTTGCTGCGCGACGCGCCGCCGATCTCCGCGACGTCTGGCGTTCCAAACCACAAGCACCGGCGACCGTCGACCCGGGCATACCCGTCGAGTTGAGTCGGCTGATCCTGCGCATGTTGTCGCTCGATCGCGCGGGGCGGCCGCAGAACGCAGCCGAGGTGATCGAGACGCTCACCACGATCGCCGATCTGCCGCGCGAGGACGTCGCGGAGATCTCGCGCGCCTATCTCACGACACCGACACTGGTCGGGCGCGATGCGGCGCTGCTCGAGGTGCGGCGGCGGATGCTGTCACTCGTCCGCGGCGATGGTGGCGTGTTGCTCGTCGAAGGCGGCGCCGGAGCCGGTCGTTCGCGTTTGCTCGACGCGTGCGCGCTCGAGGCGAAGCTGCTCGCGGTCCTGGTCGTGCGGGCGGATCTACGCGACGCGACACGGGACTGGGGCGTCGCCCGCGCGATCGGGACACAACTGCTCGAGATGTTTCCCGGCCACGCGATCGAGGCCGCGCGCCTGTCGCGCGACGTGATCAGTCACGTCGTCGAGGATCTGCAGACCGATGAGTATCAGACTGCGACGGCGTACGAGCCGGAACGCAGCTTGGTGATTCGCGAGCTGCGCGACTGGATCCTGTCGTTCACGAAGCTGCAGCGGCTCATGCTCGTCGTCGACGACGCGGACCAGATCGATGGTCCTTCGGCCGCACTGCTGTCCGCGCTCGCAAACAAAGTCGAACGCAATGCGCTCATGCTCGCCGTCGCGGTCGAGCGAGACACGGAGCATGCTGCGAGCGCACCGCTTCGGTTGTTGCGCGATATCGCGACTCCGATCGAGCTCGAAGACATGTTGCCGCACGACACGGAAGGCTTGTTCCGCTCGCTCTTCGGAGAGGCGCCGAACGTGGACACCTGCGCGGCTCGCGTGCACGGCCTTTCGAACGGAAACCCGCGCACGACCATCGCGCTCGCCCAACACCTGGTCGATACGGGCCGCGCACAATACGAAAGTGGCAGCTGGGTTCTGCCGCGCATACTCGATGAAGCGGACTTGCCGCAGACGCTAGCGGCCTCGCTCACCGCGCGGATGCAGAAGCTGAGCCCCGACGCCCGCGAGCTCGCGGGTGCACTCGCGTTGGCCGACGGCTCGGCGCTGCCGTTCACTTCGTATCCGGCGTTGACCACACATCGCGACAGCAAGCGCACGTTCCGCGCGCTCGATGAGCTCGTCGCGGTCCGCATCCTGAGCGCCGACGTGGAACGCTACTCGTTCGTGCAGCGCGGCTTCATCGCCGTGCTCGAAGACTCGATGCCGAAGGCACAGCGCAAGCACGCGCACTTCCGCATCGCGCGCGAGCTCACCGCCGTCCACGGCGACCCGTTGCGGCGCGCCGAGCATCTGTTGGCTGCAGGCTCCGACGCACAAGCGATCGAGCTGCTCTGCAAGCTCGATCTCGCGGTTCATCTACCGCCGGTAGCGCTGCTCGAGCTCGCGGTCGAACGCGCGCAAGGATTGGGCCTGCCCGCTGCGATCGTGCATCGCCTGCGGATGACGTTGATCATCAATGCTCCCTTCGCGATGGACTCGGAGAGCTTGCGCCGCGTGATTCCGGTGGTGTTGCGCCAACTCGAGCGCGACAGCGGCCTCGCACGTTATCACGAGCTGGAACACGTGCCTGCGAGCGAGCGGCTCGCCCAGGCGTTCGCGCTGACGCAGCAGGCGTATCTCGCGACGCCGGAACACGACCGGGTGCACTCCGTCATCGAGGCGATCCGCGAGCTCGCGCACTTGTGCGGCGCAGTCGTGTCGATGGGCATGGCCACGTTCGATTTCGAGTTGGTCGAGTCGTTCCCGTCGCTCGAACCGTTGTTCCCGCTCTCGCCGGCCTTGGCGATCGTCGCGATGATCTCCGAAGCGGCGAAGTACTGGATGGGCGGTCGCCTCGTACGAGCGCGCGGGATCTACGAGCACGTCCTCGCGCGGATCGCTGAACCGGATCGCGCCGGATTCGACGAGGCGCAATACAACCGTGTTCGCTACGGCATCGAACACGTGCTCGGCATGTTGGACGCGCGTTGGGGTGCGGAGGCGGCCGAAGATCGAGCGAGCCTGCTCGAAGAGCGCAGCGAGATGCGCGTCAACGCCTGGCGCATTCGTGCGTTGATGCAGGTCGCGCGGGGCAACGCGCTGGAAGGCCGGCGCTGCTCGCGTCGCGCGGAGCTGCTCGAAACGCAACATGGGCCGAAAGAACGCTACGGCGGCTCGACCGTCGGCGTCATGACGATCGTGTACGCGCGCATCCGGGACGCGACCGGCGTCAAGAGTCAGCTGCAGCCGTTGGCTGCGCTGGCGGCGAAACACCCTGGCTGGCGTCCTACGCTCGCGCTCGGTCGCGCGAGCTACACCTGGTTGCTTGGCGATCTGCCGGGCGCACTCGCCCACATCGAGCAAGCGCTCGAGGTGGGCTTGCCGGGACGCTGGTCCTTCTTCGGTGTCGCCGCCGGCGTTCGGGTTCGCCTGCTGAATCAACTCGGCAGGAACGACGAAGCACTCACGTTGGCGCGCACGTACCTGAAGTTATGCCAAGAGCAAGAGCTCGAGTCGAGCGTGCTTCTGATGGACACGGCGCTCGTGTTTTCGAGCCTCGGCGAGCACGAGGAAGCGCAGCAACAGCTGGAAATCCTGTTCCGGCAGGCCGAAGCCGGCAAAGCCAAAGGGCTCGCGATGGGTTCGGTGTACGAGGTCGCTGCGTGGCTCGCGCTCG
>DASRXR010000114.1:0-10773 GCA_035687405.1 Polyangiales bacterium | reverse complement strand
ATGCCCGCTGCGCGTTTAGTCGCCTCACACTTGTCGCTCATGACGAGCAAGACGTCGCAAGTACTGATCGGCGGACCCGCACTCGTCGAGCGCGCCTTGCGCGTCAAGCTCACGAAGGAACAACTCGGCGGGCCCGACGTGCACCTCAAGAGCGGAGTCGTCGACAACGTCGCAACCGACGAACGCGCAGTGTTCGAACAAATTCGCCGCTTCTTGAGCTATCTGCCGACGAACGCAACGCAGCGTGCACCGGTGAGTGCGTGCGACGATCCGCCTGGGCGCGAAGCCGAAGAACTCCTCTCGATCATCCCGCGCGATCGGCGCCGGATCTACAAGATGCGGCGAATCTTGGAGCTCGTGCTCGATCGCGACTCGCTGTTCGAGATCGCGCCGCTGTATGGCCGCACGCAGATCACCGCACTCGCGCGCGTTCTGGGCCAACCCGTCGGCGTGATCGCAAACGACCCGTACTTCTACGCCGGCTCGATGACTGCGGACGGCGCCCAAAAGGTTCGCCGCTTCATCGATACGTGCGACACGTTCGGCCTTCCGATCGTCAGCTTCGTGGACGAGCCGGGTTTCATGATCGGGCCCGACGCAGAGAAGTCAGCGACGATCCGTCACGGTGTCTCGTTGATGTTCGCAGTCATGCAGTCCACTGTTCCGTGGATCAGTGTGATCGTGCGCAAGGTCTTCGGCGTCGCGGGCGGCGCCCACTTCGGGCCGGGCGGCATGCGCATCGCGTGGCCGAGCGCGGAACAGGGCGCACTGCCGGTCGAAGGCGGAGTTGCGGTGGCGTTCCGTCGCGAGATCGAAGCGGCCCCCGATCCGGAAGCACGCCGGCGCGAGCTGGAAGACAAGATCCTGTCCGCACGCTCGCCGTTTGCAGCAGCTGAATCCTTCGGCGTACACGACATGATCGATCCGCGAAAAACGCGCGGCGTGTTGTGCGACTGGGTCGCAATGATCGAGCCGCGACTTCAAGCGCCGCGTTCACCACGCGCTTACAGCTATCGGCCCTAGTGCTGATGTTAGTCAGCCTGAGCCGTCGCTGAGTCCATCAGGATGTCGACGTCTGCGATCTCGGTGGTGTGACACTCGTTCGCCCGAACGTACGCTTCGTTGGTCCACACCTGATCACCGCTGTAAACGCGAATCGTATACTCGCCGCCGCCCTGTTCGTTACAGCGATACGTCTCGTCGGTCGACGCATCCGATTCGATCGACGACGCATCACAGTCAGACTCGCGCGATCGCTCTGCAGTCACGCGATCGACCGGCAGGTAGTCGGGGGACGAGATATGGACGCGAACTGCGACGCGGATCTCTTCCGTACACACGAGCTCCCCGCGGCAGGCGCCGATCAGCGCTGCAAATACGACCATGCTCGATGAGAAGACGACGAGTCGCATGGCATTGAGCCCCCAGCCCGCGGGAACCGAACCCGATACTCGATCCTGGGGACGGAATCCGGGCCCCGCAAGCTCTACCGCGGCTGAAATCTGGAGGCAAAATGTCGCAGAAACCGAGCCCCCTGTGCGTAGGCCCAACACCGAGCTCCGGAGGACTGCGACTGCTGATCGGCCCGTACACCACGGACACACCGGCGTTCGCGTCTCGACGCATCGCCGGTCACTCACGAGTTGGAGCGGATGCGCTCCAACTCGGAGCGACTATCACGATCACCCCATGGTGCTAGCGCCCTGCTGCATGATGATCAGCGTATCCACCGAAATGTCGACGCGATCGATTCGCGTCAGCTCGAGCTGCTCGATTCGGTCACGCGCAGCTTGCAGCTGATCCGCGAGCGGCCGCGCCGCCTCGGCTTGTACCGTGTTATTCGCCTCCGCTACGGCCCGCTCGGACTCAGTCCGATAGGACTGGAGCCCGTCGACCCTCGCCCGCTCGGACAAGATTCGGTCGGCCTCACGTTGCTGCTGAACACGCTCTGCCTCCGCGCGCTCGTTTTCGGCTCGGTCCGTTCGCCGCTCCTCATCCAGACGCTGCGTCTGCAGACGTTCGGCTTCGACTCGGTCCGTCTGCCGCGCCTCGACCCGCTGACTCTCGACGCGCTGCGCTTCCAGTCGCTCCTGCTCGTCCTGCTCGATCTGGTCGGCCTCGAGCTGCTCGTCTTCGATGCGCTGCGCTTCCTGGTCCTCCTCGACCTGTTGCGCCTCGAGACGCTCCGCATCCTGCTGCGCGATCTGATCGGCTTCCAGCTGATCGTCTTCGATGCGCTGCGCTTCCTGGTCTTCTTCGACCTGCTGCGCTTCGATCCGGTCGGCCTCTGCCTGCTCAGTCTCTAGCCGCTCCGCTTCTCGCTGGGCTCGGACCTGCTCGCCCTGCTCGCGAATCGCATCTTCGCGCTGCGCTTGCGCTTCTTGAATCCGGTCGTTCGCGAGCTGCTGAACTTGGGCTTGGTTCTGCTGAATCTGATCGAGCTGCTGCTGCTGCGCTTCGAGACGCGATGCTTCGGCGTCCACTTGAATGCTGTCGTCGCGCATCAGCGCCGCATCCACGAGCGCGGCGCGCTGGTCCGCCAGAAGCCGCTCGTTCAGCAGAGTCGGATCCGGATCCGTCTGCTGATCCAGCACGTCTTGCTGCGCTGGATCGAGCGGATCGTCGTTGACGCCCAGCTGAGTTCGTGCGGCTTCCGCCTGCGCCGCCGCAGCGGCTTGCTCTGCTTGCTGGCGTTCGAGCTGCGCGCGCTCGAGCTGAGCACGCTCCAGTTGCGAACGCTCCAGTTGAGCGCGACCCAGAACCTGCCGCGTAACGTCGGCAGGCGAGATTGGAGATACTGGCGCTACGATCGGCATGACTGCTTCCCTCGACTAAGACGTAAACACTCGCAACTGCAATTCCAAGCACTTGGACACAATGCCCCGCGTGGTATTTCGCACCCTCCGATTGCAGCTATGGGCTGCAGCAAAGGTTCCGCGTCGTTGCGCCCACACCGTCGGATCGGCGCAGCCGATAGCTGCAGAACCAACACAGTCCATCCGGGCCAAACGGACCGGCCAACCCTTCCGAAATTCCCTGTCGGTTCACGTAACTAGCCGGGTTGACCAGCCCGGGTCGGATTGCGGAGAATGCCGCTCCCGCGCGCGCCGGCCTAGCTCGCCGCCCCGCGGCTGACCCTCGTGACCTTCGGCCCCCTCACCACCTTCCGCTTTCTGCTCCAGCATCCGCTCACGAGGCGCAGCCCAGTCGCCGCCGCGGCGCGGTACCTGCGCTGGCAGCTCGGGAGCCGCATCCTGTCGGGAAGCGTCGCAGTCGATTTCGTGAACGACGCGCGCTTGCTCGTTCGACCCGGCATGACCGGAGCCACTGGCAACGTCTACGCCGGGCTACACGAGTTCGAGGACATGGCGTTTCTACTGCACGCGCTCCGCCCGAGCGATCTGTTCGTAGACGTCGGCGCGAACGTCGGAACGTACAGCGTTCTCGCCGCGAAAGTCGTGGGCGCGCGAGTGGTTGCGTTCGAGCCGATCCCCGCGACGAACATCGCGCTGCGCGACAACCTCGCGCTCAACGCGATCGAGTCGCGCGTCGATCTGCGCCGCACGTGTGTGGGTGCCGAGCCGGGCGAAGTCGTGATGACGACAGCCCTCGATACGATCAATCACGTGATCGCGGGCTCGGCGCAGGGGGCGACTCCGACGATGTCCGTCCCAGTCGAAACATTGGACAGCGTGCTTCGCGATGTGCCGTTCCTCCTCAAACTCGACGTGGAAGGCTATGAGCGCGAAGTATTGCGAGGTGCCACGGCGACGCTCGCAAATCCCGGGCTGCACTGCGTAATCATGGAGCTCAACGCGTACGGCGCCCGTTACGATCGTTCGGACTCCGAGCTACTGTCGCTCATGACCGCAAACGGATTCGAGCGCTGCACTTACGCGCCGCGAGAGCGCCGCCTCGAGCTTGCAACGTCGCCGACGTCCGGCGGCAACTCGCTGTTCGTCCGCGAACGCGCGCTCGTCCAGCAACGGGTTGCGAGCGCCCCGCCCTTTCGCGTGCTGAACCAGAGCATTTGATCCGTGAGCGAACCTGAACGCTTACTCCTCGTCGCGAATCTCGCTCCCGAACACATGGGCGCGCACTTGGCTGCCGCAGCTCGCAGCTGCGAGATGGCCTTCGATACGGCAGACACGCGCGATGCCTGGAGCGGCCCCGAGCTGCTTCAACGCTTGAGCTATCACTTCGGGGGCAAACGTCCGACCGCGCTCGAGCGCTTCTCGAGGCGCGTCGTAAAGCTGAGCCTGGCCACCAAACCTACGGTTCTGCTCACGACCGGAATCGCACCGCTGCACGCCCGTGCGATTCGGGCGATTCAGACGCGCGGTGTGCGATGCATCAACTACCTGACCGACGATCCGTGGAACCGCGCGAACGGCGCGCACTTCTTTTGGGCTGCGCTGCGCGCCTACGACACGGTCTACTCGCCCCGCAAAGCCAATCTGTCCGACTTGCGGGCTCACGGTTGTTCGGACGTGCGGTACTTGCCGTTCGGATACAACCCGGAGATTCACTTCCCGGTCGAGCTCACCGAGGACGAGCGCGCGCGCTTTTCCTGCGACGTCGCGTTCGTGGGCGCAGCGGACGCGGATCGCACCGCATTGGTTCAACCGCTCTTGCACTCGGACTTGTGGACGAAGCTCTACGGGAGCTTTTGGGAGCGACACCCTTACACGCGCCCGTACCACCGCGGGATCGTCTTCGAACGCGAGCTTCGCGCGGCGGTGGGCGGCGCTAAAGTGAACTTGTGCATGGGGCGCGCGGCCAACCGCGACGGCCACGCGATGCGCAGCTTCGAGCTTCCGGCGATGCGCGCCTGCATGTTGGTCGAAGATACCGAAGAGCATCGCGAGATCTTCGGCGCCGAGGACGACTGCGTCGGCTACTACACGACCCCGGCAGATCTCGTCACGCGAGCGCGTGTGCTCTGTCACGATGTTCCGCGTCGCGAGCGACTCGCGGCGGCAGTTCACGCCAAGATCTGCGACGGGAGCAACACGTACGCAGCACGCCTCAGCACGATGGTGCGCGGCACAGCCTGAGCGACAGCCGCCGCGCTCAGCCGACGAGGCCCAGCATCGGTGCGACCGCCTCGACCGCAAAGCCGAGCGTCACGATCCACACCCACCCTCCTAACGCACGCTCCACCAGCCGCCGACGGCGGCCGGGAATCACACCCAGCGTGATCAACGCACTGCCGAGACCGTGCGCGAGATGCAAGGTGACGAAGGCTGTCGCGAGAACGTACAGCGCGACGTGAAGCGGCGCGCGTAAGACGCTCTCGAGGTTGTGGTAGACGTCGCCCGGCACGTACGACGCATGCCCGACGCCATAGAGTTGCCCGACGTGGTAGCCGAGATACGCAAGCAGCAACACGCCGCCGACTCGCATCGAGCGCGCGCCCCAACTCGAAGCGTGGTGGCGCAGCGCCTTGCGATAGCGCAGCGGTCGGGCTGCCCAACCTTGCCGCGTCGTGAGCACGGCGCAGGTTACGTGCACCACGAGAATCGCGACCAACGCGAGGCGCATCGGCCAGAGCAAGCCCGTGTCACGCAGCTTCACCGAGTAGGCGTTCATCACCTCGGGCCCAGCGAACACGAGCAAATTGCCGAGCATGTGGAGCGTGAGCCAGAGCGCCATGGCGAAGCCTGTCGCAGCCATCACCGCTTTCAGCGAGACGGACGCCGGCCGTTCCGGCGACCGGATTTGGGTCGCGGTGTTCATACATCCAACTTGGTTCGCGCCGGCCAAAAGAAAAGTGAAACGTTTGGCGCTCACTCATGAGAGATTTTCATACATGCCAGTCCCCAGCCTAGCGGCGCTCGAGGCACTCGAAGCGATCGCGCGCTCCGGCAGCGTAACGAAGGCCGCGAGCGCGCTTCACCTGACGCAGAGTGCGATCAGCCACCGACTGCGTGCGCTCGAAGCGGATACCGGGATCGTACTGCTCGAACGTTCGGGTCGCGGGGTGCGCCTCACGTCTGCCGGATTGCGACTCGCACGCGCTGCCGGTGAAGCACGCCGTCTGCTCGAAGACACCGTCGCAAGTCTCGCGAATCAGCCGGCCCGTGAAGTGTTGTCGATCAGTTGTTCGCCGTCGTTTGCGATTCGCGTGCTCGTGCCGCGGCTCGCGCTGTTCCATTCAGCTCATCCGGACCTGGATCTGCGCGTCGCAGCGCACGACGTCGCGGTCGATGCGCTGCACGCGGGTGCGGATGCCGGGGTCCGGTTGGCCGCCGAACCCGCCGCGCAGCTGTACTCGGAAAAGTTGATCGACGAAGTCGTGTTTCCCGTGATCAGCCCGCGCGCGCTGGCGAGCGGGCCGGCGTTGGAGAAGCCAGCAGACCTCGCACGCTACACATTGCTGCACGACGAGGCGCTGATCGACGATCCTCGGCGCGTTGATTGGCCAACCTGGTTCGCGCGCGCGGGCGAGCATCGCATCGACAGCGATCGCGGGATTCGCTTCAGTCATGCCTATCTCGCGATCGAAGCCGCGCTGGCAGGGGATGGTGTCGCGCTCGCCCGGCGCACACTCGTCGCCGAGGACCTCGCGCGCGGTCGCCTGGTCGCGCCGGTCGGACCGGTCGTGCCATCTGGGCTGACATACTGGTTCATCACTTCGGTGGAGCCGTCGCGTAAGCTTTCGTTGTCGGTGCTGCGGACCTACCTGCGCGACAGCCTGAAGACCGCGGCTACGGTCGCCGATCGTGCGCGTTCAAAACCGCGGCCCAAGCGCGCGCGATCAGTGTCGCGCGCGCGCTCGACTCGCCGCTGATGGCGGCTGGCTCGAGCTGCAGCCAGACGCGGCACTGGCTCTGCCTGTGTGCGATCGTCGCCCCGCGACGACGCTGGCGCGCAGCCTGACTCAGTTCACCCAGCCGCTGTCCGCGTCGCTCCGAAGCTCGAGGTGCACGTGGTTTTTGTGTGCATCGTTATAGTGCGGCGTGAGCGCCATCTGAAACACGTCGCGTTCGACTGCGTCGCACACGAGCTTCCGCATCACTCTCGCCGCGTCGTTGTCCGTCCGCCATTCACGACACGGGTCCGCTCCGCGGTCGCGATTGGTCCAATCATCCAGCACGCTGAGCTCAGTCCCGTCGCGCATCTGGGACCGGCCCACGTCGATCGCCTGGCCGGACGCATGCCCGCTTTGCTGAGTCGAACCCGCGACCACCGCATCGCGACGATAGGCGGACATGTGCACCAGGCCGACGACGCCTGAATCACGCAACGCCGGCGCCCACTCGAGGAGTGCACGCGCGAGCCGGCAATCCAAATAGTTCGTCGGCGCGTTCTTCTTGCCGCCGCCCTGAATGCGCACACCATCGATCGGAGTCGTCAGATCGATGGGCCACGCGACTCCAGGAGCCTTCGTCGCCGGCACTTCTTCAAAACCGACACCCGCATCGTGCAGTTGGGCATAACACGCGGCCTCGCTGCCCCCTCCGCTCGGCTGGCGCGGCCTCGCAGTAGCCGCGGCGGTGGGACGCGCTTCTGAGTCCGCGACCGCTGTCGCTCGCGGCGGCGGGCTGTGCGCCGCCGCGGCGGTGACCGGTGAAGTCGACGACGCTGCGGAATGCACACTCACTCTGTAGGCGCAGCTCGCGACCCAAATCGTGCAGAGGCCCACGGTCACGCCGACTTTGATCGCGAGAACCGACATCGCACAACGCCGCTCCGCGAGCTGCGCGTCGTAAGTGCTGCGGTGTGAAATGGTGGCCATGTCGAGCCTGACGAACGAGTCGAAGATTCTACTCACTACATGCGCCTAACGCGCTTCGAGGATGTGTTCCTCACGTGTGCTAACAGCGAATCGCCACATGTGGCGAGCAGGTCAGCAACTCCGTAGAGTCTCGCGGCGAGGGACGTTTGCATAGGGTTAGAACCAACTCCCGTGAGCGCTTGACGGAGCGCCATCGGTCGCGGACTGTGGGGCGTGCCGCACCGCACGGGCAGCGCAGATCTTCCATTGCATGGCGGGCGCGTTCCGGGCTGGCTCGCAAGCCGCATGGCGTCACTCGGCCGCGTGATCTGCGAGGCGATCGTGCACCACTACGGTCGCGACGAGCTGCTGCGCCGGCTCTCGCATCCGTTTTGGTTTCAGTCGTTCGGCGCCGTGATGGGCATGGACTGGCACTCGTCCGGAATCACGACGAGCGTGATCGGCGCGCTCAAACGCGGCCTGACGCCGTTGTCGGCGGAGCTCGGCATTCACGTCTGCGGCGGCCGCGGCAAACACTCGCGGCTGACGCCTTCGGAGCTGATCGCGATCGGTGAGCGCACCGGTCTCGATGGCGACCAACTCGCGCGCTCGAGCCGGCTCGTCGCTAAGGTCGACAGCGCAGCGGTGCAAGACGGCTTCGATCTCTACTTGCACGCATTCATCCTGACCGATGCGGGACAATGGTGCGTCGTGCAGCAAGGCATGTGCGACGCGCTCGGCACGGCGCGGCGTTATCACTGGCTGTCCGAAGGACTGACGAGTTTCGTGTCCGAGCCGCATCGCGCGATCGAAGGGCCGAATCGCGGCCTGATCGTGAACCTCACGGATGCGCGGGCCGAAGCTGCGAGACGCGCGCAAGTCGAGCTGGTTCAGGCGGGTCCCGACAAAGTCCTGCACGTCCTGCGGCGGGAAGCGAACGCAACGCGAGCACGGCGCGCGAGTACGAGCGCCGCACTCGAGCTCTTCACGGAGCCGGCGGCCGAATCGGAGCCAGCAGTGCTCCCGCACTTGCACATGCCGGCGCATCACGACGTGCGCGCATCGGACGTGTTGATGCGCAGGTTGCACGGTACGCTCGCAGCTGCAGCTGACCGCGGCCCGACCGATTTCGCGGAGCTGCTGCTCCAGCCGGGCGTGGGTGCACGCACGGTCGCATCGCTCGCACTGGTCGCGGAGGTCGTGCACGGCGCGCCGAGTCGCTTCAGCGATCCGGCGCGCTTCTCGGTCGCGCACGGTGGCAAAGATGGCCACCCCTTCCCGGTCCCGCTGAAGGTCTACGACGAAACGATTCGCGTGCTCAAAACCGCGGTCGATCAAGCCAAGCTCGGCCGCGAAGAAAAGCTGTCCGCGATTGCGCGGCTCGATGCGCAAGCACGCGCGCTCGAAGTGGGAGCAACCGGCCCGTCGTTCGAGGCCTTCGTGACGCGTGAGCGCGTGGCGTCTGCAGCCTACGGCGGCCGGACAGTTTCCGGCCCCGCGCGCAAAGCCGCACCGGCGCCGCACTCAAAGCCGGACCAGTTGCGGCTGCCAGGCTTGCGCCGCAGTCACAAGTACTAGCGCTAGCCGCCGTCAGCTGCAGGCGTTCACTTCTGAATCGGCGTTCCGACCCACCACGAGTTTCCGAGCGGATCTTCCAGGCCGCACGAGCGATCGCCGTACGGCATGTCGCGCGGCTCCGACAGCGGGCGCCCGCCGCTTTCCAACGCCAACTTGAACGTCGCGTCCACGTCCTTCACGTACACGTGTGTCGATGCCTCGAGCCCCCCGCTACCGGTGCGCTCCCCGAGCATCACGACTGAATCGCCGATCTTCAACGTGACGTGCGTACCAGTACCGTCCGGGCGCTTCCACTTCATCAGCTCAGTCGCGCCAAACACTTGGCTCAAAAACTTCGTCAGCACCTTTGCATCCGACGTGAGAATGTACGGACATACGTCGTTGTGTTCGGGCTTGATCGACATGAACTTTCCTTGGCATTACGCACATTGCGCGCATTACGCGCCGGAACGGGTGCGCCCCAGCATTGCCCGCGGAGTGTAGCAGCAAGATAATCGCAGAATGGCCCGGTTTGGCCGCTGCGACGAAAACGCACCGCAGACCTGGCCTGCCACTGCAAATGCTTGATATGAAAACGGCAGTGACGCTGGCTTTGCTTCGATTGCCGGTTTGCGTGTGCGTGACGGCGGTGACCCTCACTGCAAGCTGCACGCGCGCGCCCTCCGCACCGCGGCCACCGAAGTATCCTCGCAGCCACCAACAACAAACGGTCGTGGTCGCGGCCGCGCCGGCGCAAGTCGAGCTCCCCGCGGACGATCCGGTCGATCCGCGCCGCGTAGCGCTGCTCGACTCTGGTGAGCTGATCGTCGGCAATCGCAGTAATCTCGAAGCATGGCAACCGGATGGCCTCAGTCACCGCGTGATCAGTCCGGGCGCTGCGTATCATCCGCGTCGGTTCGGTCGCGATCACGTCGTCGCGCTGCGGCCCTTGTCTGGATACGACGTGCGCGAAGGAGCGCTCCTCGAGTTGGTCACACTCTCGACCGGCGAGCGGCGCGAGCTGGCGCAACTGCCTCCGTTTCAGTGTGCGGAACCAGCGAAGCCGCGCGGTTTGGACGTCGAAGATCCTTCTGACTTCGAAGTCCACGCGAAAGAGCGCGTGGTGTGCCTCGCCTTCATGGACTCGCATTCGAGCACCGCGAGTGTTCGCGTGCGCGCGCGCATCGACCTCACTGGGCCAGGCCCGCGTGTCGATCGCTGGCTCGTCCTCGGCGAAGGCGACTGCACGCCGCCCCAGGACGTGCAGCCCGGAGATCCTGCCGCAGACGGCACATGCTGGGAGATCGCAAAACCTGCGGCGGTCGATCCGGATCCGGGTGCGTTTCCATTCACGTTCGACGAAGAGCACGTGCGCATGGCTGCAGCTCCGCGCGGCGGCGCGAAGCTGCAAGTACGCGGCTATCAGGTCGACCAACCCTCGCCGTCCGGCCGGTGGTTGTTGTTGACCGGCGACTACATCGAACGTGATGCGACCT
>DASRXR010000113.1:0-2784 GCA_035687405.1 Polyangiales bacterium | reverse complement strand
GCCCGCCCATGCTCACCCTCCTCGAAGTCGTGGCTTGGATCGTGGCGCTGGCTACGGCGGTGCCGTGCCTCGTGTTCTTCGTCGAGTGTGTGCTCGGCTCCCTCGTGCCGCATCGGGCGCGCATCGTGGGTGACCAACCCGGCCCGCGCGTCGCTGTGCTCGTTCCAGCGCACAACGAGAGCGCGGGCGTCACTCCGACACTGACCGGGCTTCGCGCGCAGCTGGGGCCGCAAGACCGGCTCGTCGTCATCGCAGACAACTGCACCGACGACACCGCCGCCGTTGCTGCTCAGAGCGGCGCGACGGTCATCGAACGGCACGACGCGACGCGGCGCGGCAAAGGCTACGCGCTCGCGTTTGGCCTCGAGCATCTCGTGCAGGATCCGCCGGCTGTCGTCATTATCGTCGACGCGGATTGCATCGTGGGTCCGGGCAGCCTCGCTCAACTCGCGAGCATGGCGAGCGAGCTCGACCGGCCGGTTCAAGCAGACTACGTGCTCGAACCACCGTCGCGGCCGCAAGGGCTCGCGGTCGTCTCGGCACTCGCGTTTCTCGTAAAAAACCGCGTTCGGCCGCGAGGGCTTCTCGCGCTCGGCATGCCGTGCCTGCTCACCGGTACGGGTATGGCGTTCCCTTGGGAAGTGATTCGCAAAGCGCCTCCGACCGACGACAACCTCGTCGAAGACATGGTGATGGGGCTAGCGCTCGCTCAGCTCGGTTACGCGCCGATGCTCTGCGCCGAAGCGCGCGTCGCAAGCGTGCTGCCGGATCGCCAGCAAGCTGCGGCGTCTCAGCGCAAGCGTTGGGAGCACGGCCACCTCGCGACCCTGCGCGAATATGCGCCCAAGTTGATCGGCCAAGGTCTGCGCCAAGGCCGCACGGATCTGATCGCGCTCGCACTCGATCTCATGGTTCCACCGCTCTCGCTGCTCGTCGCGTTGCTGATTGGCGCGCTCGGCTTCACCGCGGTTGCGACCTGGTTCGGGGCTTCACCGTTCCCGTTTGCGATCGCATTCGCGAACCTCTTCGCGATCGGGATCGGCGTGCTGCTCGCCTGGTTTGCGCACGGTCGAACCCTCGTGCGTGCGCGAGACCTCGGCGCGATTCCGCTCTACGTCCTGTGGAAGATCCCGCTCTACTTCTCGTTCTTTACCAAAGGCCGTCACGCCAGCTGGGATCGAACGGAGCGCAGCGCGGGCGGCGAGCCCAAGCCCTAATTGCATCCCACTCGACGACAGCCGCCTGGCGTGTACTCTGCGCACGCTAGGAGGCCGTCAGATGATCGAAGCGCGAGCGGTATGCATTGAAGGTAAAGGCGACGTCGACGTGCTGCAGCTCGGCACGCTACAGGTGCGCGACGCTGGGCCGAACGAGGTGCGCGTCAAAGTCGCAGCCGCCGGACTCAACCGAGCGGACATTCTTCAGCGAAAAGGCTTCTACCCCGCACCGCCCGGCGCACCTGCAGACGTGCCGGGTCTCGAATACGCAGGCACGGTCGAGCAAGTCGGCGAGGGTGTGCGCGAGTTCTCGGTTGGCGATGCCATCATGGGAATCACCGGCGGAGGCGCGATGGCCACACATCTCGTCGCTCACGCGCGTGAGGCCATGCGCGTGCCGGCAGGCATGCCGCTGACGGAGGCGGCTGCGATCCCGGAGGTCTTTCTCACCGCATTCGACGCGCTCTTCGTTCAAGCCAACTTGCGTCCCGGTCAGCTCGCGCTGGTCCACGCGATCGGAAGCGGCGTCGGCACCGCCGCACTTCAGCTCGGTCGCCTCATGGGCGCAGAGGTCTACGGCACCTCGCGCAGCGAGGACAAACTTTTGCGGTGCAAACAATACGACCTCGAGCACGGCTTGGTCGTGTCGAAGAACGAGTTTGCATCGGCACTCACCGAGCGCAGCGGTGGCCGGGCAGCGGACGTGATCCTCGACACGATCGGTGCCGCATATTTTGCAGAAAACATCAAAGCGCTCGCCACCGGCGGCCGCTTGGTCCTGGTCGGCATGTTGGGCGGTGCGACCGCCGAGTTCCCGATGGGGCTCTTACTCGCAAAGCGCGCGACGGTCATCGGCACCGTCTTGCGAAGCCGCCCTCTCGAAGAGAAGGCAGCGCTCACTCAAAGTTTTGCCCGCGACATGCTGAACAAGTTCGTCAGCGGTGCGCTGAAGCCGGTCATCGACACTGTCATGCCGATGACCGAGATTCGTGAAGCGCACAAACGAATGGAGTCGAACACCACATTCGGCAAGATCATCTTGCGCTGGTGATTCGCGTGATTCGCGTTAGAGCGCGGGCTCGCAACCCGCGATCGGTGCGACCGGTCCACCCGGAGGCGCTGGATCGGTGATGTGGAAGACCACGCGCCGATTCTTCGCTCGACCCGGGTTCGTCTTGTTCGTGTCGATCGGCTGAAGCTCACCGCAGCCCCAAGCTTCGAGCCGCGACGTTTCGATGCCGCGCTCGGTCAACCAGCGTGCGACGCTCGCGGCGCGCTTCTTCGACAGCGCCAAGTTCTTCTTGTCCGCCCCGCGATCGTCGGTGTGACCTTCCACGCGGATGTGCGCGATCTTCGTGTTCGCTTGCAGCGCCGCGCGCAACTCCTCCATCACGGAGTTGCTTTCACCCAAGATCACGTCGCTGTTGTTGCCGAAGTTGATCTGCTGCAACAAGCGGATCACACCCTGCTCGACGCGACTCGATTTCGGGCAACCCTTCTCCTCGGGCGTTCCAGGCTCCATCGGACAACCATCGGCAGAGTCGGGCACCCCGTCTTTGTCGTTGTC
>DASRXR010000112.1:0-6126 GCA_035687405.1 Polyangiales bacterium | reverse complement strand
GCTGCGCGGCTGGGCCATCCGCTTGTTCAAAGTGCGCTGATGACGGCGATGCGCCACGCCGCCGATCTCGAGCTCGTGTTTGCACTCGGCAAAGACGGCTGGTGCGAGCAGCATCTCGACGCTCAGCAAATTGATCGCTGCGAACGGCCGTGCTCAACGCGCGACGACCCCGCAGCAATCGATCTCATCGTTTCGCAAAGCGAGCAAACGCCCGTTCACAACTCGATGCGTGTGCGGTAGCCATGCAGCGAACGAGCCTGCGGTACCAACCCTTAACGTCGTGGAGCTTCGAATGAGACTGCGTACTTTCCCAATGGCCCTCGCGTCCGTCGTGCTCCTTGCTGCTGCATGCGGCGACGATGACTCGAAGTCGAATGCCCAGTCGAGCGACGGAGGTCCGGATAGTTCCGCGCCGTCGACCTCCACGAAGGCCGGTGCTGGCGGTGCCGGCGGTGCCGGGAGGGGCAGTGCAGGTAGGGGCGGTGCTGGTGCTTCCGGCTCGCGCGGCGGTGCGGGACAGGGTGGTGACGAAGCTCCGTCGGATGGCAAGGCGGGCGAAGGCGCGGGTAGCGCCGGCAAACCGGCGGCTGGCTCGCCCGCGACGGCAGGTCGATCGGGTGGAGCGGGCCGCGGCGCTCCGTACGCAGGTGCAGGTGGCCGCGGCGGTCCGTCCGCGGGTGCAGGTGGAACCACGCCCGTGGACGCGGGCGTCGGCGTCGGCGAAGACGATGCCGGTACGATCCCAGTGGGTGGTCCGTATTTCACGTCGGCTGGCTTGCAGGGTTACGTATGGCTCGCACCGACCGGCGCGGGAACTACGCTCCGGGTGACCGGCTACGCGACGACTGACTTCACGCCGCCTGTCTGCATTCGAGGCTCCGTCGCGGCGACGCCGGACTCCAGCGGAAACGCCATGCTCGGGGTCAATCTCAATCAACCATTGGATGGCGAGCTTGGAACCTTGCGGCCGACGTCAGCCGGTCTGCAGATCAACGTGACGAACCTCGGCGCGTCGCCTCTACGCATTCAGATTCAAACGCCGGACGGCGCGACGAACGACCAGGGTCGCTGGTGCGCGATCGTGAATGGTTCCGGCGGCTTCATCCCGTGGAGCGATTTCAACACGGCGTGTTGGGACGGCTCGGGGGCGGCTTACGCGCGCCAGCCAATCGTGTCTGCGATCCTGTTGGTTCCGGGTACGACCGGCGCGGCGATCCCCTATGACGTTTGTTTGAACGGGCTCGCGCAGGGCGCAGGCGACGACGCTGACGCCGGCGAGTGACGCGTGAGGTGGACCGCGCCTGACACTCGTCGGGTGCGGTCTACTAATAACTATTCGGCGTCGATCGACATACCGATGACGATCACGGGACCAGAGCAAACGGTAGGTTGTCGCCCATCTCGTTGGGATCATCGCCGCGATTCGTAGTGTCACCGTTCGCAAGCTCTCCGTAGAAGTTCGAACCCCAGCACTTGATTCGATGGTCGTCGAGCAAGGCGCACGCATGGTAGGACCCCACCTCCACGTGAGTCGCGACCAGGCTCGTCCCGATATCCACAGCCAGCAGGTTGTCTCCGATCGTGCTCGGCGCCGAACCACGCGCAGTCATGTCACCGGAGCCGAGGCCACCGTAGGCGTTGCTACTCCCCCAACACTTGACTGTCTGGTCATCCAAGGTTGCACAGGCGATGGAATCACTCATCGCGAAAGACGTCACTGTGCGGCCTGTGCCGAGCGACGCGGATAACAGGTCGTCTCCCATCTCACCGCTGTTTGCACCGATGCTGGTGGCTGTTCCGACGAGCGACATGCCGTCGTTCTTGCCCCAGCATTTGAGTCGTGAGTCGTCCAGTAGCGCGCAAGTGTCCTCACCCGCAGCATAGACGCGCATGGCGATCCGGCCCGTGCCGAGCTGCACATCGGGCAAGTCGTCGCCCATCTCACCCACGTCATCACCGCGCACGACTGTGTCCCCTAGACCCAGCTGACCTGACGCGTTGTTACCCCAGCATTTAAGCGAATCGTCGTCCAGCCGCGCGCACGTATGCGTTTCGCCGATCGCGACCTGGGTCGCATGACGCCCGGTGCCCACGTCGATCGCTTGAAGGTCGTCGCCGAGCTCCTCCGAGTCGTCGCCGCGATTGTTGGTATCGCCCTGACCGAGCTGGCCCGCTGCGTTCGCGCCCCAACACTTGAGCGTGTCGTTGTCGAGAATCGCACAAGCCGCGCCACCACCGGCGGCGATGCCTTTGACAGTCCGATCGGTCCCGAAATCGACCGCTGCTAGGTTGTCTCCCATCTGGTTGGGGAATGCGCCGCGATTGATTGTGTCCCCTAGTCCGAGCTGACCGTAGCGGTTATCGCCCCAGCATTTCACGGTTGCGTCGTCGAGCAGCGCGCAGAAGAAGAACTCGCCTGCAGCGATATCGAGAATCTTGCGATCAGTGCCAGCGTCGATCGGAACCAGGTTGGTGCCGAGCTGTCCGGCACTCGAACCGATGTCGTTCATCGAGCCCGCGCCGGCTTGCCCGAAGGCGTTGAATCCCCAGCAGCGCGCGCTGCCATCCGCGCGCAACATGCAGGTGGTGCCCCCGTTTGCGATGATGCGGTCCGTTCGAACGCACGCGTCACATGCATCGTCGGTACGGAGATTGCCGTCGTCGCACTCTTCGACGCCCGAGGTGACATAACCGTCTCCACACACTGGTGCTAAACACAGGTTGGTGCACGCGTCGGTGTTGTTCGTGTTTCCGTCGTCGCAGACTTCGACGCCGGCTTGCAAGAAGCCGTCGCCGCAGCGGGCAGAGGCGCAGGTGTGAGGGCAGCTGTCGGTGTCGACTTGGTTCTGGTCGTCACACGTCTCGACATTGGTTTCCACGATGCCATCGCCGCAGCTCGCAACCGTGCAGTCGTTCAAGCAGCCATCGGTGTCCTGGGCATTGCCGTCGTCGCAAGCTTCGGTGCCTGCATGCACGGCGCCGTCGCCGCAGCTCGCAACGCTGCAGTCGTTGAGACAATCATCGGTGTCCTGGGCATTGCCGTCGTCGCAAGCCTCGGTGCCTATGTGCACGACGCCGTCGCCGCAGCTCGGCGCGGTGCAGTCGTTGCGACAGTCGTCGGTGTCGAAGGCATTGCCGTCGTCGCAGGCTTCGGTGCTGTCGTGGACGGCGCCGTCGCCGCAACTCGCAACGCTGCAGTCGTTGAGACAGTCATCGGTCTCGATGGCATTGCCGTCGTCGCACGCTTCGCTGCCTGCATGCACGATGCTATCGCCGCAGCTCGCCACAGTGCAGTCGTTGTGGCAGTCGTCGGTCTCGATATCGTTGGCATCGTCGCAGGCTTCACTGCCTTCGTGCGCGACGCCGTCTCCGCAACGGGCCGCGGTGCAGTCGTTGTGGCAGTCGTCGGTCTCGATGGCATTGCCGTCGTCGCAAGCTTCGTAGCCTTCGTGCACGACGCTATCGCCGCAGCTCGGCGCGGTGCAGTCGTTGTGACAGTCGTCGGTTTCGACATCGTTGCCGTCGTCGCAGGCTTCGCTGCCTGCATGCACAGCGCCATCACCGCAGCGCGCCATGGTGCAGTCGTTGAGGCAATCATCGGTCTCGGTGTCATTGCCGTCGTCACAGTCTTCGACACCGATTCGCGAGTGATCGTCGCCGCAACGTGCGAGCTTGCAATCACTCAAACAATCATCGTCCTCGGCTTGGTTGCCGTCGTCGCATTCCTCATCGTCCTCGACGGCGCCGTTCCCGCAAGCTGCCTCGATGCGGCTGCCCGCGTCGCCCGCATCGCCCGCGTCGCCCGCGTCGCCTGCGTCGCCTGCGTCGCCTGCGTGGCTGTGTTCATCCGGGCCTGAATCCCCGACGCCATCATCGATCGTGCCGCCGTCTACTCCGGAATCCTCGTCTCGACCCGCGCTGTGTGGCCTCGTCTTGGAGTGGCAAGCCGTGATCATCAGACCGAGCAGTGCAGTGATCACGACCGGGCGCATCGAGACGGAGAGGGTCCGAACGCAAGCAGACTGGCGCATCACTTATTGTCACAAATCGCTCGTTTCGCTGGCTGAGGAACATGAATGTCCGCGAAAGATGCATGTGTGAATGGGCGCGATGTCGTCGAACGCCGCCTGTGAGCACACCGGTGCGACGCGACGCGCTTACACCCTAGCGTATGGCCGAATCACTGCGGCGCCGAGCCAGTCGGCGTCGGTCGACCCACGGGCTGCGACCGATTTCCGGTACGGGTGGGTTCGCCGCACTTACAGCGTTCCTCGCACTCCGTGTAGGACTCGGACAATCCTGCAGACAGCGCTGGGGTCCTCTCGGGATTCGCCGCTTCGCAGCGTGCAAGACAACTCGACATCTGCTGCTTGCACTCGCTGCTCACTGTCGTCGCGCACGCACCCAGCAAGCCGAACCAAACGCCGAACGCAACCCATCGCGCCATGACTCGCCTTCTACCACATTCGCCTGCGCGCACGAATGGGAAGTCGCGCCGAGATCTGTGCCGACAGATTCGGTGTGGTCAGCGACGAGACGCGGGTTCATGTGGTGCTGGGAACACCTCGCTCGACACGCAGTCTGGCGTCGGGTCGCGTGCCCGTCGGGAAAAGGCCGCGCTGGATTCGGGTGGGACTGGGTCGATCAAAGACGGAAATCCGACGGCCTGCAGCTAGTGGCGGCGCCTCAACGAGCACGTTCCTTCATTGCGGCGTACGCTTGCCAACCGCGCGCGATTTTTTCGGCGTCAATGCCGTGCTCAACGTGGTTCGCGCGACTGCTGACATCGCCGGCGAGATCGTGTGGGGCGTTGCGTCGAACGTTACCAACTCCACGGGATAGCCTAGTCCACGCATTCGCTCGACGAGCTTCTCGTCGACCTCGATTCGCACGACCGTGTCGGCCGTGCCGTGCAATGAACGGATTGGCGGAAACCATTTCGCGGGCGGCGCACTTACTGGCCACAACGGCTCCGGCAACATTCCACTGATCGGTACCGCGGACTCGATGAGCTCCGGATGACGTACCGCCAGCGCGTAGCTCAACATTCCGCCTTGCGAAAACCCAGTCACGACAGCTCGGCCTCGCGTTGGCCTCTGAGATTGCAAGACGCCCAGCATCTGAGTCAATCGCTCAGCCGCTGCAGCAATCCCGCTCGCCAACGCCGCCTGATCTAGATTTCCCGCGCGATACGGGAACCACGCATAGCCGGTGCCGTACGGCGTGGGCGCCTGCGGCAAAATCATTCGGACCTTTAAGTTGGAGTCGACGTCGATCGCACTCAACCAATCGTGATGTGGCTTATCGCCGAGACCGTGGATGACCACGAGCAGCGGCAACTTCTCGTTTGGATTCGCGCCACCCCGAACGATCTCGAGGTAGCGCAAGCCCGCCGCCGTGCCCCAACCTGTCTGATCAGGTGCCGCGTCGGGCGGAACTCCAGGGCCTTGTGCCGGAAGCGGCTGGGAGTACAGCGATTCAGATGACTGCTGTCCGATCGCAGAACTGACGCTCGCTAAGGACAGCAGCGCGGCGCACAGACAAGTGGTTGAGGTCATCGTCATCGGCGACGCACGGGATAGTCGTCTCAACGTTGGGGGTACTGCTACTGTTGCTGTTGCTGTGCCTGCAGCATCGCTGCCATCTTTTGATGGATGAGTTGGATGGCCTTGAGTGGGCGCACCATCACCTTGAACTCCGTGATTTGACCGGACTCGTTCCACGTGATCATGTCGACGCCGTTGACGTTGATTCCGTCGATCTCCACCTGAAACTCCAGCACTGCATCGCGCGGGCCCGTGAGCTCACGAACGTAGCGGAATGTAGGGTTGAAGAATACTTGGAACGCTGCGGACAAATAGAGCAGCGTGAGCGGCTTGCCAACCTGTGGTGTGTGGACGATCGGGGAATGGAACACTGCATCGTCGGCGAGTAGTGCTGCGACTCCGCCCACGTCTCGACTGCGAACGAGGTCGTGCCAGGTTTTCAATGTGGCGATGGTCATCGTGCCTCCGCAATGCGCAGCGATTGTAGCTCAGTGCCGAGCGCGTGCACACGCGGCGATCGGTCCGCGCTATCGCTTTGCTTGGAACGAACGCGCGCGGCTCGTTTCCCTGGCGCCACACC
>DASRXR010000111.1:0-6612 GCA_035687405.1 Polyangiales bacterium | reverse complement strand
AGCAACTTGTTCTTGTGAATACGCTCGACCAAGATGCGCGCAAGCCGGCTGCCCACCCTCTGGCCCTGCCTCGCATCGGCCTCTTTACGCTCTTCCGTAACGACCGGTTCGGCCGGCGCCGGATCGGTCGCATTCGCCTGAGCCTGGACCGCGGTTGCGTCAGGCCTACTCGCGCGTTCGGCTCTCGCACCAGCACCAGCAGGCGCCGCCGCCGCACCAGCACGTGCGCCCGCCGGAGCAGCCACCGCCGCCACACCAGCACGCGCTCCCGCCGGAGCAGCTACCGCCGCCGCGCGAGCACCCATCGCCGGTGCGTCACGATCACCCGTAGGCGCCGCTGCCGCCGCACCAGCACCCGCCGCACCAGCCACCGGCACATCCACCGGCGCAGTGATCATATGCGCGAGCGTGCGTCGATTCTTCGCGGTGTCTCCCGTAACAGGCCCGCCCCCACTCGGCGCCACGCCGCCAGGTCGCTCGACCTGGAGCACAGTCGCATTCTCTGCAGCCGACAGCGGCGGGTTCTCGAGCGCAGCTTGAAACGCCGCCATCGTCTGAAACCGCTCACCCGGAGCCTTCGCGAGCGCCTTCAATACGACCGACTGCAAGTGGTCCGAGATCTCCGGACACAGCTCGCGCGGCGACCGCGGAGGATTGTTCGCGTGCGCGTACAGCACGCCGATCAACGTATCGCTGTCGAACGGGAGCTCCCCGGTCAACATGCGATACAAGATCACGCCGAGCGAGTACACGTCGCTGCGATGATCGACTTGCTCCGCGCCCTGACACTGTTCAGGCGACATGAAGTGCGGCGTACCGAGCAGCATCCCGGGAATCGTCGCCCCCGACGTCCGCGGTAGCCCCATCAGCTTCGCGATCCCGAAGTCGAGCACCTTCACGAAATCCTGCGTCCCGCCTCGACTCACGAGGTAGATGTTCTCGGGCTTCAAGTCGCGATGCACCACGCCGAGCTGATGCGCGGCACCGAGCGCAGCCATGATTTGAACCGCGATCTTCTGCGCGACCAGCGGCGGAAGCCGCTTCACACGTTCGAGCCGCTCCTCGAGCGTTTCGCCCTCGAGCAACTCCATCATGATGTAGTAGCGAGACTGCACCTGACCAAAGTCGGTGATCTCGACGATGTTCGGATGCCCGATCCGGTTCACCTGCCGCGCTTCATTCGCAAAACGCTCGACCATCTCTGCGTTGGTCGAGAGCTCCTCGCGAATGATCTTCACGGCAGCACGCCGCCCCATGACGGCATGCTCGGCGAAGTAGACCTCGCCCATCGCGCCAGCCCCCAGCTCGGTCACGATGCGATAGTTGCCGATATGTGTGCCGATCACGGCATTCGTGTCCCCGACGAGATGGTTGTGCCAACCATCTCGCCTAGTTCACCAGAACGACCGAAACCGCGCGGAGTTGAGTTCCAACTCAGTCCGGATGACAGGTTTGACAGAATGCCACGCTGCAGCAGGCACGAAAATCTGAGCAGCCGTGAGCTGCAGGCCGACACACGCCTACCTGCAGCTCTCAGCGGCAACTCGACCGCGCGCTACTTCAGCTGGTGATCTTTGTACGTGGTCCGCAGGTCGCGCTTCTGAATCTTGCCCGTCGCCGTGTGCGGGATCGCCTCGGAAAAGACGACGTCATCCGGCATCCACCATTTCGCGATCTTGCCCTCGAGGAACTTCAGCATGTCCTCGCGCGTGAGCTCGCCCGCGTTTGGCTTCTTCACGACGATCAGCAACGGCCGCTCGCCCCACTTGTCGTGCGGCAAACCGATCACCGCAGCCTCGGCCACCGCCGGATGTCCAACCGCGACGTTCTCGACCTCGATCGAGGAGATCCATTCGCCACCGGACTTGATCACGTCTTTCGCGCGATCGGTGATCTGCATGAACCCGTCTTGATCGATCGTCGCGACGTCCCCGGTGTCGAAGTAGTCTTGATCATCGAGGATCTGACCGCCTTCGCCCTTGAAGTAGCTCTTCGCGATCGACGGACCACGCACGAGCAAGTGCCCGAACGTTTTTCCGTCGTGCGGTAGCTCCTTGCCGTCGTCGTCGGTGATCTTCATCTCGACCGTGTAGATCGACCGGCCTTGCTTCAGTTTGAGCTTCACTTGCTCTTCGCGCGAGAGCTCGTCGTGTTTCGGCTTGAGCCTGCCGATCGTGCCCATCGGGCTCATCTCGGTCATGCCCCAACCGTGCAACACGAGCACACCGTAGTCCTTCTCGAACTTCTCGATCACGATGCCGGGGCAAGCCGCACCACCGACGATCACGCGCTGCAGCTTGCCGAGGCGCTTGGTCTTGTCGGCTTCGAGGAACTGCAACAGTCCGAGCCACACAGTCGGAACCGCCGCAGTGATGGTCACGCCTTCCGAGTTGATGATGTCGTGGACGCTCGCGCCGTCGAGCTTGCCACCCGGCATCACGAGCTTCGCGCCCACCATCGGCGCCGCAAACGCGATGCCCCACGCGTTCGCGTGAAACATCGGAACGATCGGCATGATCGCATCCACCCTGCGAAGCCCCATCGCATCCGCGAGGTTCACCGCCATGCCGTGAAGCACGTTCGAGCGATGCGAGTAGACGACGCCCTTCGGGTTACCCGTCGTGCCGGACGTGTAGCAAAGGCCCGCCGCCGCATTCTCGTCGACCTTGACCCAGTCGAAGTCGTCGTCCTCCGCCGCGATCAACTCCTCGTAGCAGAGCACGTTCTTGAGCTTCGTCTGCGGCATGTGCTCGCGATCGGTCAAGACGATGAAGCCCTTGATCGTCGGGCACTTGTCTGCGATCGCTTCCACGAGCGGCACGAACGTGAGATCGAGCAGGAGGTACTTATCCTCCGCGTGATTCACGATGTAGACGAGCTGATCGGGGAACAAGCGCGGGTTCAGCGTGTGACAGACCGCACCGAGGCCCATGATGCCGTACCAGGCTTCCATGTGCCGCCAGGTGTTCCACGCGAGCGTCGCTGCAACTTGGCCTTCGCCGAGCCCCAACTTGCGAAGCGCCTTCGCGCACCGCTTCGCGCGCGAGTACAGGTCCTTGTACGTATAACGATGAATCGGACCTTCGCAGCTGCGACTGACGACTTCCTGCTCGGGATGGTTAGAGTTGGCGAACTCGAGCACGCTCGATACGAGAAGCGGCCAGTCCTGCATCAGTCCTTGCATGAATTACACCTCGGTATTGCACCCGACACGGCGGGCACGCGAAGCTAACATATATGAGGGTCCGTTCGTTCTGCGTAGGTTTGGCTGCTTGTTGTGTCCTCGCTTGCGGAGGCCACGAGTTCCAGACGCGGATGACTGCGCTGGTCGACCGAGGCGCGTATGCAGAGGCCGTGTCGGCGACACGTGCAGAAGGTCGCGAGCCGAAGCTCGAGAAAGCCCTCGCCGAAGCATTGCTCGAACGAGCAGCGTCATCGGCGGATGCGGAGCAAAGAAGGCGTGCATTCACGGAGCTTTCGCTCGCGGGATCACGATCGCGACCCGTGTTGGATCGGTTACAAGTAGCGAGCCCGCCGCTGACCCGCGCCCTCGCTTGGAACGCTTCGATGCAGCTGGGCGACGACGACGCGCGCGATCTGCTGCGCGCGCTCGTGGATTCCGCGGATCCCGAGCTGAGCGCGCTGGGGTTCGAAGCGCTCGAACCGGTCACGGATAGGCAGCAACTGCTAGTTGCGCTCACGCTGCCGAATCGCGCGCGCCGGGCGACGGCAGTGCGCGTGCTGCTGGGTTCGCCCCGCTCGAGTGACGTGCGAGTTGCACTTGAAGACGTGGCCCAGCACGATCCCGAGCCGAGCCTTCGGTCCGCTGCGCTGACTGCCCTTTCGAAGCAAGGTCCAGATGCCGCACCCGCACTCGAGCGCGCGCTCGACGACGAATCCGAATCGGTGAGGACCGCGGCGCTGAGCGCACTGGCTACGGTCGTGCCCGAGTGTCCAGCGCAGCCTGCCGCGGACCCGGCGCGTGGGTGTGATCGGGAACGCATTGTCAGAAAGCTCGGGCGCGATCTCGGGAGTCCACCCACGGTGGCGTCGCTCGCGGCGGCGGCCGCAATGTTGCGCATTGCGAATGTGCCCGAGCCTGAACGCGCTCGCGATGTCTTCACGCGTGCGCTCCAGTCGGGCGATACGAATTTGCGCGCTCTCGCCGCGGTGTTCTGTCGCACCCTTGCGGCTCCCGGATGTGATGCCGCAGTGTTGCGCGAGCGTTTGCGGCGCGAACCCGCTTCACAAGTGAAGTTGCTCGTCGCCGTTGCGATCGGGTCGCAAGATCCGCTCGCGCAGGCCGCGCTCAAGTTACTGTCGGAAGACGCAGCCTCCGCGACCGCGGTCGAGGCTGCCGCGGAGCTTGCAGCCATTGGCGACGAGTCTGCAAAACAAAAGCTGGCGAAAGCGTTGCAGCACTCGGATGCGCAGGTGCGAATCAGCGCATTGCGAGCCCTCGGTCGGTTGGGCGCGAGCGGTGCGGTTTCCGATTCGGGTGAGATTGCTGAACGTGTCGTCGATCGCCTCGCCGATCGCGACGAACACGTGCGCGTGGCAGCGGCCGCGGCGGTTCTTGGCTTGGTTTGAGCCGGTTTTCGCGCCAAAAAGCCCCGCACTTGCAGACATTTTTACGGGACCGCGCCAGTTGACTACCCTCGCTGACTCGCCGTTCTCACACGGTCGACGAGGGTGCTGGTCATGCGAGCTTACGTACGTTACGGCGGTTGGGCCGCGTTCTTTGCCGTCGCGATTGCATCATTCGCAGGCTGCGGAGACGAGTGCCGGGTCGGGGATAGCGAGTGCATCTCGAGCGCTCTCATCCAAACCTGCGTCCCCACCGAAGACGGCAACGAGTGGCTCGTCCACCAGTGCGGGTCGAACGAGCGCTGCGTGGACAAGGCCACGAGCTCTCGCGACGGCGGTAAAGGCGACGCGAGCGCCGATGGCGGACGCTCCGAGTCAGCGTCGAGCCCGGACGAAGCCGCGTGCACCGGCACCTGTCAGACCGGTGATCACAGCTGCGTGACGCCCCAGCTTTCGCGTGTCTGTATCACGGGCGGCGTGTGGGAGTTGAGTCCGTGCGCGGTCGGGCAGAGTTGCGATGCCGATACGGGTGCGTGTGGGCCAGGCACTGGCGATGCTTCGGTGAAAGCCTGCAAGCCGGGTGCGAAGGCGTGCGCGAGCGACAAGGTCGCGAAGATCTGCGACGCGGACGGAAGCGGTTGGGTCGAGCTGCCGTGCGCAGCCAACGAGACCTGCACGATGGACGCGTGCGGACCGGATCCAAAGAGCTCGTGCGATGACGACGCCAACAGCTGCGTCGACAACAAGACCGCGTTGCGCTGCATCGGCGGTGACAAAGGCTTCGAGGTCGTGAAGTGCGAGGGTGACACGTATTGCGAGGCGGGTCGCTGCCGCGGCTCGGTGTGTGCACTCGGGTCGCTGTGCATGATGAACAACCAGCTGCGCGAGTGCGTCGACGGCAAGAGCTACAAAGACAGCCAATGCGGCGTGAACGAGGTCTGCCAGCAGGTGAAGGACGTCGGGAAGTGCGTGCCGCGCCAGTGCGACATCAACGCAGCGCAGTGCGGTGATCCGCGTGATCCGAGCGTGGACCCGAAGAAGTTCTACTCGATGTGTATCGTGTCGGCGGGCGGATCGGGCGTGCCGGAGTGGGTGCGCGGCGAATGTGCTGGAGCGACCACGTGTGACCCGACGCGGATCGGAACGCCCTGGTTGTGCACGGAAGCTTGCACGAAAGGCGCCCAACGCTGCGCGAGCGACCCCGTGACGGGCGTGAATGACGGCTTTCAAACTTGCGGCGACGACGGCAAGTGGGCTCCGGTGCAGACGTGCAACCCCGAGAGCATGAGTCAAAAGCAGTGCGTGCTCTCGCCGAATCCGAACGCGAGCGTGTTGCCGAAGGCGGTGTGCGCCGAACCGGTGTGCTGGTGGTCGTTCACGAATACGACCGCGAAGTCGCAAGGCGCGTGCGAGGGCGATCAACTCCGCAAATGCCAGCCGGACGGAACGCTCGCCGATCCCGCGGCGTGCACCCAAGGCATTTGCCGGAACGTGAACGGCGTCATCACCGCAGATGGCCGCACGCCGTCGACATGTGACTCCATGCCGCAGTGCGAAGAAGGCGAGGAGATGTGCTTGTACGTCGGTAACGCGTCGACGCCGCGTTACCGGAGCTGCGTGAAGGGTTATTGGAGCACGGAGATCAAGACGTGCGAGAACGATGGCGCTTGTCTCAACGCGCGCGACGACAAGGGCAAGCGAAAGAAGGTTTGCGGCGCTGAGTGCACGCCGGCGAGCCATCGATGCAATGGCGACGGTGAGCTCGAGACATGCGACGACACCGGCCACTGGGGTCGAGGCCAACAGTGCGAGTTGGGTACGTGTCGCTCGACCGGTAACAACGATGCGAGCTGCGTCGTCGAATGTGTGCCGAGTACATCGTCGTGTACGGGAGCCGACGCGACTGCACCGGACGGATTTCATCAAGGCAAGGCGCAGCAGCGCACTTGCCAACCGGACGGGACGTGGGGCAACGCGGCGGCGTGCGGCGACGGCAAAACTTGTCGCGTGTCAGGAAGTGGCATC
>DASRXR010000110.1:0-9494 GCA_035687405.1 Polyangiales bacterium | reverse complement strand
GTTCAAGGCGGGCACGGTGTGTACTCGCCCGAAGTCCGCGACGGGTTCGCGAGATCGAGCGTGAGGCCCGAGCTCTGATAGCCGGCCTTCCCTGCCGTCACACCGATGCACCACACCTCGAGTGTGCCGCCTATCACCGCGCCGGTCGCTCCCCATGAGAGCGGACCGAACGTCCCGATGGCGTTGATGCTCTGACCCGCCACGAGTCGCTGGAAGCCTGCGAGCACTTGCGTGCTTTGGACTTCGATGTCGGCCGTTCCGCCTGACAAACGCGCCAATCCTTGCACCAAGTTCTGGCCGGTGATCGGCTTGTCGCGCGTCGCTGCCATCGCAAACGCCATCGCATACACCGCGTCATAGGAGGGACCGAGGCCCGAGCCGTTCGCCTGATTGCCGGGATAGCGGAGCTCGTAGCTCACGCGAAATGCGTCGTACGTCGCTTTCGATCGCGCGCTCGGCGTAGTGCCCGTGCCGCGAATGCGCCGGCGCAGGTCGTCGTTGCTCGCGGCCGCATTCAGCAACTCGGCCGACTTCACGGGATCGATCGTCAAGTAGATCGGCCGCGGCTTGTCGGCAGGCCAACGCTGCTCGATCGGATTCAACACGTTCGGCACGATGTCGGCGGTTCCGGCGAGCACGACGATGTCGGGCAGGAACGACATGTACTGTTCGATCAAACCCTTCTGATCGATCTGTGAGTAGTCGTAAGGATCGATCCGCACGTTCGTACCGAGGTTGACCGGATCGATCAGCGGCTTGCCGTTCAGGACGAGACTGTTCAGTGAGACGCGCGTGCCGACGCCGAGCGCGTCGTCGCGAAACACCACCGCGAGCTTGATCCGATCGACGCCGCGTTCTTGTTTGAGTGCAGTCTCGAGCGCGTTGATCTGTTGGATCATGATCGGACCGCGCTGGACGTCGTTCGGCACCATCTGCCAGGTGAGGTTGTTGTCGAGCAGGTCGGCGATGCTCGATGCCAGACCCGACGGAGTCATACTCAACACACCCTTGTCGATCGTCAGCTTGTTGGACAGATCCAACACGTCCTGACTGGTGTTGGGGCCCACGATCGCTTGCACGCCGAGGTCGTCGACGAGGTGCTTGCCAGCGCGAACCAAGTCCATGCTTTCGTCACACGACACGAGCAAGAGCGGACGCGCATCGGCCGACGTGGTGCCACGCGGAACGCCGCCCGCCTTGTTTATCTCTTCGACCGCGAGGGCGGCACTGTTTTGGCGTGGCAGATTCGTGCCCGCCTGCGCTCCGGTAAGCGAGAACATCGAACCGATCACGATCGAACGGTCATCTTTGTAGTCGCCGGTGATGGTTCGACAGTCGGGTGACAAAAGTGGGACACAACGCCCTTCCGGTTTCTTGCATATAGCCGAGCCATTTCCATCACTACCGGCATCGGCGTTGCAATCCATGTTGGTCGCGCACTCTGCGGCCGTCTCAGGCGACGAGCCGTCGACGGCACTCGTCGATGTGCTCAAGTCATCCAACCCGAGGATCGCGTTGCAGCCGACCACCGAAACGGTGATGACGATGCTGCACATCCTGGAAAGCACCCCGAACCAACGTAATCGCATCTCTCGAACTACCTCCTGCGCGCGCGGTCAATCAGGGCGACGTCGCCTCCTAGCCTGGTTCGAACTATCTTTCCAGCGTCCTCGTGTCGCGCTGCGCACAGCCGCGTCAGCCAATGCTTTTTTGTTCGATGTTTGCACAACGTGACCTGTGGACTTCGCGCCCTAGTCCGATCCAGGCTCCGCGCATGTTCCGAGACCTGACAATCAGGCGCGATTTCGCAGTCACAACTATCGCGGCTTGGCTGCTCGTGAGCGCAACGCTCTCGCCCACTGCGCGCGCACAACAAACCGAAGACCCGAATTCGGTCGCGGCGGCGCGCACGCTCGCAGTCGAAGGCGTGAAGCTCGCCCAAAACGGCAAGTGCGACGAAGCGATCGATAAACTGGAGCGGGCCGAACAGTTGCGACACAGCGCGATCGTGCTCGAACAACTCGGCGAGTGTTACATCGAGAAGGGTCGCCTCGTCGAAGGTGCAGAAGCGATGCGCTCCGTGATCCGCGAAGGTCAGCCGGACAACCCGAGTGAAGCGCTCAAGAAGGCGAACGCGAACGCGCACACGCTGCTCGACGCCGCGAAAGACAAGATCGCGATGCTGACGATCACGGTCGAGGTGGTCGGCAAGGCGCAACCCACGGTCGAGATCGATGGTCAGGTCATGCCGCCCGCGTTGATCGGTGCGGCGCGTCCGACCGATCCCGGCGAGCACACGATCGAAGCGAGCGCAGTCGGGCATCTGCCGGCGCGACGTCGCGTTGCGCTCTCGCCGGGACAGAGCGACTCGGTCGCGTTGACGCTCGTCGTCGATCCGAACGCAGCTGCGAAAGCCAAGCCGGTGCCCACTGTCGCAAACGCCGACCAGCCTGAAGCGCCGGCACCGCGCGAGACGCCCGCGCCGGCTTCGAGCCTGGCTAAAGCCGAGAGCACCGGACCGAACCATCTACCTGCGTACATCGCGTGGGGTGTGGGCGGTGCCGGCCTCGCAGTTGGAATCGCGTACGGCTGGGTCGCGATGAACCAAAAGTCGGACCTCGACGAGGTCTGCCCGCAACATCGTTGCCCACCGACACAAAGCGAGCGGCTCGATGCCGCGAAAGCCAACGGCGTGATCTCGACCGTCGCGTTCGGCGTCGGCATCGGTGCAGCCATCACGGGCGGCCTGTTGTTTTTCCTCGCGGACGGCGGCGAGTCCGAGCCGCAGCCGTCAGCGGCGCGCCTGCAGCTCGGGCCCGGTGGAGCCGGAGTCGAGCTGAAGTTCTAGCGCAGCCACTCGTCAAACCGGCGCAAACGCGACCACGCTGTACGCCACTGCGATCTTCTGGCCGGTGTTGCGGTAGCTGTGACGTTGGTCGCCGCGAAACACCACGAGCTCACCGGGCGAGAGCGTCCAACTCTGCCCTGCTGCTGTCAGCTGCACCTCACCCGTTTCGCAGGTCAGGTACTCGCGCGTGCCCGGCGTATGCGGCACACCGGTCATCGTCGCGCCGACCGGCAGCTCCATCCGCTCGATCTCCAGACCGGCGATCGGATCGGGCAACAGCTTGCGAACCGTCACGCTGCCACGAACGCGCTGAGCGAGCTCGCCTGCGCGATAAAACTTAGCCGACGCCTTCGGCGGACCGATCAGCTCTTCGACTCGAATCTGCAGCGCGCCCGCGACGCGAACCAGCACCGCAAGTGTCGGGTTCGCCGCACCGGATTCCAAGTTTGCCCAAGTCGGGCGCGGAATACCGCTCAACTTGGACATCTGTTGCTGCGTTAGTCCGCGCGCTTCACGCAACGAGCGGATGTTGTTCGCCAGGTTGAACGGAGCTGCGTCACGCATGCCGGGATCATCGGCACTGCACACGCGACGCGCAACGTGAGTGCGAGCAGCACTCTACTGGAAGGGGGGTGCTCCGTATGCTAGACGGGCAGCAATGGCGTGGGTTTCTACTGAGCCGAGAGGTCTGCCTGACGCGGTAGACCACACGAGCGCAGTGAGGGGTCAGATGCGCGTTTTGGCTTGGGCCTGCTTGGCTTGTTCGCTTGGTTTTACGCACTTCTCTCTGCCGCAAACGGCGGCAGCGCAAGCGCGCGGCGCGGCAAGCGCTCCCGGCGAAGACGCGGAGTATCGAAGCGTCGTCGAGGAGGCGCTTCAAGAGTACAACCGCGGCAACTGGGAAGAGGCCGCAGCCTTGTTCGAGCGCGCGCATCGTCTCAACCCGAGCGCGCGTACGCTGCGCGGGATGGGATTGACGGCGTACGAAGCTCGTCGCTACGTCGATGCGATTCGTTACTTGAGTGAGGGGTTGACCGAAACGCGACGCCCGCTGACGCAAGCGCAGCGCGAAGAAGTGAGCTCGACGCTCGAGCGCGCACGGCGATTCGTCGCGCACCTGCGGCTGAAGGTCGGCCCCGCCGAGGCCAAGGTGACGATCAACGGCCGGCCGGCCGAACCGGACAGCCGAGGCGACGTCACGACGGACCCGGGCTTACTGGATGTCGAGATCACGGCCGATGGCTACGAATCTGCGCTGCGCCGCGTTCGTTTGACCGCGGGTGGCCAGGAAGAGCTGACGGTTCAACTGTCACGGACGCGGGCCGAAGCGCCGCCTGCGCCACAAGTGAGCTCGGCCGCACCCGAAACGACTAGCGCGCCGACTGCGGCGACGCAGAGTGCGCCGGTCGACGATGGAAATCCGATCGGCACGATCAAGTGGGTCGTCGGCGGGTTGGCCGTCGCCGGTCTCATCACCGGTGGCGTGTTCACGATCTACCAAAAGACCAAAGCGAGCGAGTTCCAAGAAAACTGTATCGTCCCCGAGATGAAGACGCTGTCGCCGGCCTGCGAGAGGTTGCGTTCGCAAGTGTCGGGTTCGCTTTGGACGGCACCGATCATCGCATTTTCGGTCGGCGGCGGCCTCGCAGCGATCGCGACGGTGCTGTTCGTCGTCGACGCGACGGACGACGACAGCCACGCGAAAAACGGCTGCGATATCGGCGGTCCGGGCGATCTCGGCGTGCAGTGCAAGCTCACGTTCTGACGATGTGACGTTGCGACGTTATGACGTTATGGGCGCGTCTCGACGTGTGAGGGCGCAGGCCAGGCAAATGGCAGCTTGCCAATCTATTGGCAAGTTGGATGTTTCCTGGACGGGGCATGGCCATCCTGAATCCCAGGAGAACCAGCCATGCAACTACGCGACAAGACCGCCCTCATTACTGGAGCGAGCCGAGGCCTCGGCCGAGCCCTCGCGGAGCTGCTAGCCGCTCACGGCTGCAGCGTCGTGCTCGTAGCCCGCGACGCGAAGTCCGTCGAAGCCGCCGCCGAAGCCATCCGCGCGCGTGGAGGCCGCGCCTTTGCGATTGCGGCGGACATCGCCGACAAGTCCGCAATCTATGCGATCACAGGTCAAGCGACGGCGCTCGCCGGCCCGATCGACATCCTGATCAACAATGCGAGCACGCTCGGGCACACGCCACTCTCGCTCTTGATCGATTCGGAGTGCGAGGATCTCGAGCAGGTTCTCGCCGTGAACCTGATCGGACCGTTCCGTCTGACCAAGGCGGTGCTGGGATCGATGCTGCTGCGCGACAGCGGCGTGATCGTCAACATCAGCTCGGACGCAGGCGTCGAGGCTTACCCGACCTGGGGCAGCTACGGCGCCTCCAAAGCCGCGCTCGACCAGCTGACGCGCATCTGGGCAGCTGAAAACGCGAGCAGCCGAGTTCGCGTGCTGAGCGTGGACCCGGGTGAAATGGACACTGACATGCACGCGCTCGCGATGCCGGACGAAGATCGCAGCGCACTCGCGCGGCCGAATCAGGTCGCCGCGCGCATCGTCGCCATGCTCGAAGAACCTGGACGCGCACAGAACGGCGCGCGTTTGATCGCCTCGCACTGGAGCGCTTCGCCATGATCGCCGCGACCAAACCGCGAGACGAGCGGGACGCGACCCGCTTGCTCGTGCTCGATCCCCGCAGCCGCCAGCTGCAGGATGTGCACATCGCCGACTTGCCGCGCTGCTTACGCAAGGGCGATCTGTTGGTGGTAAACGACGCGGCGACCTTGCCGGGATCGCTACCGGCGCAGACCGCGCGCGGTGAGCCGATCGAGCTGCGGCTCGCTGGACCCAACTCGGACGATCGGTTCACCGTCGTCGTGTTCGGGGCCGGCGACTATCACACGCGCACCGAAGATCGCGAGCCACCGCCCGTGCTGAGCGCTGGAGACGAGCTCACGGTCGGCACGGCGGACCGCGCGGAGGGCACCCGCCGCCATCCGCTGCGGGCGACCGTGCTCGAGCTCTCGCCGATCTCGAATCGGCTCGTCGAGCTTCGTTTCGATCGAACCGGAAGCGCGCTCTGGTCGGAGCTCTACGCGCTCGGTGCACCGGTGCAGTACGCCTATCAAACCGTGCAGTTGCCGCTCTGGTCAGTTCAAACGGCCTACGCGTCGCGGCCGTGGGCGGCAGAGATGCCGTCGGCAGGCAGACCGCTTTCGTTCGCAACGCTGCACGCGTTACGTCTCGCCGGTGTCGAGCTCGCGAGCTTGACTCACGCGGCAGGTCTGAGTGCGACGGGCGACCCGTCGCTGGACGCGGCGCTCCCGCTTCCCGAACGGTACGACATACCCGCGCGCACCGTGTCCGCGATCGAGCGTACGTGTGCTCGTGGCGGCCGTGTGGTCGCGGTCGGAACGACTGTCGTGCGCGCGCTCGAAGGCGCTGCAGCTGAGAGCGGCAGGGTCGTCGCCGGCACCGGCGTCACGAGCTTGCGTTTGGGCCCCCACACGAAGCTCCGAATCGTATCCGGCATTCTGACCGGCATGCACAGCCCGGCGGAGAGCCACTACGCGCTCTTGGCCGCTTTTGTCCCTGAACACACGCTACGAGACGCATTCGAACACGCAGTGAGCCACCAATACCTAGCCCACGAATTTGGGGACGCCACGTTGATACTGACGGACGCGGCCAAAGATCTGCGTCATGCGGCCTAGAGAGTGTGGCCGCTGCCACTGTTCAACTATACCTGGCGCGACCGGCGAACGCTAACAACTCAATATGATTGCACACTCGGTGAAGCGAGCGTCGCCAACTGGGGAGTTAAGTATCATCTGGAAATTGTTAGGGAAAGATAGGATTCAGAAACGCACACCAGTCTGGGCAATGCTGTGCACCGATGCTACTAACAAATCCGCGGCTGAACTGACTGGGTAGAAACAATGAGTGGACTGCTGAAGCGGCAAGGCGATTTCCGACTCGCCTTCACTGTGAATCAGAACGCCCAAACGCTGCTCGGCCGTGGAGGAACAATGACGCGCGAACCTATCTCTTGGTTGGGCTTTGGCCGCTTCAGTGCCGTTGCACTACTCATCGTCGCCACGGGCTGCGGCTCCGAACAAGCGACCAACCCAATCACTCCTCCGCCTTCAGGTGCTGCGGGAACAGCATCGGCTCCGATTCCGAATGGTCTCGCAGGCGCGACCGCTGTACCGCCGACGACGATCGGTGGCGCGGCCGGCTCCGGCATCATCAACCAGCCGCCAACAGCTGCTAACCCGCCCGACGCTCTGAGCGGCAGCGTCCCGTGCGAAGTCGCGTCGGTCGTGAGTAAGAACTGCACATTGTGTCACTCGGCGAGTGTGCGTTACGGCGCGCCGATGCCGCTGATGGCGCTGAAGGACTTCCACGCAGACGCGATCCTGTCGAAGGGCAAGAAGGTCTACGAGGTCACGCCGGAGCGCATCAACGCGACCGACATCAAGCGGCGGATGCCGCCGGCGTCCTCTGCGGCAGTCGCAACGACGGACCTATCGATGTTCTCGACCTGGTTGCAGGGCGGAGCGAAAGGCGTTCCGAACGGATGCCCGATCACCGACGTGATGGCGCCGCCGACGACCGGGCCGGACACGATGATGCCCGGAATGAATCCGACGATGATGCCGTCGACGGGCGGCATGGGCCACGCGTCGATCGAACCGATCGAATACAACGACCCGGACATGAAGTGTTACAAGATGCTCGCGCACGCGTCGGGCGACTTGAACAAGCCGTACATGAAGTCGCCGGGCCAGCAGTACATCAACTTCGGCTTCAAAGCGCCATGGACGACCGACGTGTACTCGCGCGCGATCAAGCTCGCGATCGATCCGAACTCGAAGGTCATTCACCACTGGTTGCTGTTTAAGTCACCCACAGCGACCGCGGGTTCCGTCTCGGCAGGCAGCGGAATCCACAGCTCCGGCGACGTGCTCCTGCACGGCTGGGCGCCGGGTGCGACCCCAATCTATCTCGACCCCGACTTGGGCATGCAGCTCGAAGCCGACGTGAACTACTTACTCGAGGTTCACTACTATAACGAGACGGGTGGTTCCTCGCCTGATTCGTCAGGCGCCGAAATCTGCGTTACGACCAAGAAGCCGGTGAACGAAGTCGCGGTCTCGTGGGTCGGCACGGATTCGATCGCGGGCACGTCCGCACAGGGGACGTGCAATCCGCGCGCGACAGGGCCGATTCACATCATCGCTGCCCAGCCGCACATGCACCTCAAGGGCAATCACATGAAGGTCGTCGTGAACCGCGCCGGCGGTATGAAGGAAACGCTTCACGACATGCCGTTCGACTTCGATTACCAGAAATACTACGTGCTCGACACGACCCTCATGCCGGGCGACACCATGACGACGACGTGCAACTACAGCGCACCGTCGACCTTCGGATCCGCGACGGAAAACGAGATGTGTTACTTCTTCTCGTTGCACTGGCCGGCCGGAACACTGGGTAGCAGCAGCCTGATCCACGGTCAGAACACCTGCCTCAACTGAATTGAAATGAGCTATGCAGGGTTGGCCGATGAGTGCCAACCCTGCAGTTCTCGTCACACCCGCAAGTGCGCCGCCGGCCGGACCGCCGGCTCCGCATGCCTCGAGCGCCGCTGAAGTCGTCACGGCACTCGGCACGGATGCGCATGACGGGCTGAGGGGCGACGATGCCGCGAAACGGCTCGAACGACACGGGCCCAACGAGCTTGCGCAAGCGCCGCCGACGCCGTGGTGGCGCCGATTCGGTCGCCAATTCGCCGACCTGCTCGTCTGGATCCTGATCGCCGCAGCGATTGTTTCCGGCTTGCTCGGCGAGTGGATCGACGTCGGCGCGATCTTCGCGATCGTGATCCTGAACGGCGTGCTCGGGTTCGTGCAGGAGGGCCGCGCCGAACAAGCGCTGGCCGCGCTTCGGAAGCTCTCCTCACCCAAAGCAAAAGTCGTACGCGACGGGCGCTCGCTCAACGTAGAGGCGGCCGAGCTCGTACCGGGGGATCGCATCGGCCTCGAGCCCGGTGATCGCGTACCCGCGGACGTGCGCTTGATCAATAGTGCCGGCTTACGCGCGGAAGAAGCTGCGCTCACCGGCGAGTCGGTCCCGTCCGACAAGGATCACCGCAGCGTGCTCGACACACGCGCTTCGCTCGGCGATCGCGTGAACATGGCGTACATGGGCACCTCGATCGCGGCAGGCACCGCAGAAGCGGTCGTCGTCGCGACCGGAATGAGCACGGAGATGGGGCGCATCGCCGGCTTGCTCGCGGCGCAACAGCCAGAAGCCACGCCGCTTCAGCTTCGCCTCGCCGAGCTCGGGCGCACGCTGCTGTACGTCGTGCTCGGGATCGTCGGTCTGATCTTCGTCGTCAACCTCATCCGACACACTCCGCTCGCGGAGGCATTCTTGTTGTCGGTGAGTCTCGCGGTCGCAGCCGTGCCCGAAGGCATGACCGCCGTCGTGACCGTCGCGCTCGCACTCGGATTGCAGCGCATGGCGCGCCGCAACGCGCTGATCCGGCGCTTGCCGAGCGTCGAGACGCTCGGTGCAGTCACGGTCATTTGTTCGGACAAGACCGGCACGCTCACGCGCAACGAGATGACCGTG
>DASRXR010000109.1:0-2332 GCA_035687405.1 Polyangiales bacterium | reverse complement strand
GCCGTATTCGGTCCCGCTGCTCTCAATCTTGCTCGCACACGAGTTCGGCCACTTCATCGCTGCGCGCATTCACCGCGTTCCGGCATCGCCGCCATTTTTCGTGCCGATGCCCGTGCCGCCGCTCGGTACGATGGGTGCGGTGATCTTGATGCGGAGTCGGATCGGGCGCCGAAACGCCTTGCTCGACATCGGCGCCGCGGGTCCGCTTGCGGGCATGGTCGTGGCGATTCCCGTTCTGATCTACGGCATCGTTCACTCGCCCGTCGCAGCTGCACCATCCGGCGTCGAATATTGGATGGAGGGGCGTTCGCTCCTCTATCTCGGCCTGCTGTATCTGCTCAAAGGTCCGATTCCGGAGGGCCACGACATCATGCTGTCGCCGACTGCGTTTGCAGGTTGGGCAGGTCTCTTGGTCACGATGATCAATCTCATCCCCGTCGCGCAGCTCGACGGGGGCCACGTCGCATACGCGTTGTTCGGCAAACGCCAAGAGAACTACTCGCGACGCGTGCGTGCGTTGTTGCTCCCGCTCGCGGTCGGCGTCTCGCTCGCATACGGATTGCCCGGGTTGTTCAAGGGGCTGCACGGCGACGCGCTGTTCGCCGGATTTGCTCCGGGCGGTCAGTGGCTGACCTGGTGGATCTTGCTGCGGCTGATGTCTCGCCAGGGCCGGCCGGAGCACCCGCCGACCGACGACGACACGCTCTCTCCACGGCGGCGAATCGTCGCGATCGGCACGCTGCTGCTTTTCGTGTTGCTGTTCATGCCGGCCTGGTTGCGGCAAATCCCGGTTGGCAGCTGAAAAGCGCGTCCGCGGCGCCGACCCGCCTCCCAAATCGCGCCCCTGAACGGTGCCGTAAATTGCAGGCCGCCGAGTCCCACCTGGTACGCTAAGTAGGATGCGTGCCTACACGGCTTGCTTACTCGTGATTCTTACCGTTGCGAGCCCGGAACACGCGTTGGCGCGAACCGATGCTCGCGTGACCTCGGTCTCCGCCCAGCTCGACGTGCGAGATCCGAAGCTCGCTCGCGTCGAGCTCTCAGTGCGTTTCTTCGTGAAGGCGGGCCCGATCGCGAGCTTCGATCTCGAAGGCCTCGATCCCGACTTCGAGCTGCTCGAGCTGGAAGCACCCGCCGGTGCGAGCGCGCCCCAAGTGCTGCACGACCTACCCGGCCAGCTCCAACTCGTCTGGAGCGATCCGCGCACTGCACCGAAACCCGGCGAACACGCGCTGCGCATTCTGTACGCGACGCGCCATCTGTTCGCGGACCCGACGGACGCCCGCACGCATCGCGTCGATTGGACACTGCCGCGCTGGCCGGAGCGACTCACGAACGTGCAGGTCACGGTGATCGGCCCTCCCGGCCTGCGGCCGACGCAGATCGAACCGAACTTCGGTGAGCAAGTCGAGAAGCTCCCCCCACCCCCGCACGCCGCGCGTCTTCTCCGATACACACGCGTCGAGCTTCCGCGCATGACGGGTTACCGCGTGCAGTTCGACCTTCCGTTGCCCACGAGTACAGACGGTGCCGGCAGCAGATTCGAACGCGCGATCGCCGCACTGCAGCGCAACCTCGTCCGCAACAGCTGGCTTCTGCTCATCGGCATCTGCCTCGGCACGCTGATCGTCGCGAAACGTCGCGTGCGCAGAAAGCGCCTCGTGACGCCGCGCATGCTCGTCCCACGGCTCGAGCCGCGATCGTTCGATCTGCCGATCTTTGCGGCAGCAGCGCTCGCTCCGCTCTTGATCGAACGCACGCCATTTTTCGCGCTTTTTGCAGGGCTCGCAGCAGTCGCGAGCGCGCTCGAGCGCAAACGGGCGCGAACCAGGCCTGCAGCCATCAGCGGCGACGGAGCAGACTCGATGCCCTGGCTGAGCGCACACGCAGCGCTCGATGCGACCACGCCGGCTGGTGTGCTGTGCCTCGCCACGCTTCTAGCGGCGGCCCTGTTTGCGCCCGAGCCACTGCGCACGACTGCGTTCGTGTTCGGCTGGCTCGCGACGCCGCTGTTCTTCAGCGGCACTCGCCTCGCAAAAGCGAACGAAGAGTCGGGCCGGTAACGAAGAGTCGGACCGCTAGCACGCGGGGGCGAGAACGCCGTCCGCGTGCTGCAACAGACCGCTCAGCCCGCCTTCTTACGCAGCTCGTCGACGACCGTATCGAGGTCTTTCAACTCGCGCGCGACGGTGTCCGGCGCTGGATCGAAGTCGACCAACGCCGCCATCACTTCTTCGTACAGCATCGTCGCTGTCGCTTCGTCTTTCACGCACTGTTCCGGCGTGCGGCCCATGTGCTTCAGCCGCGTCACGCGCCCGAGGGCTTGCGAGAG
>DASRXR010000108.1:0-4963 GCA_035687405.1 Polyangiales bacterium | reverse complement strand
GGCGTTTGCATCGCGAGGCTCTCGGTGATCGCGCTGCCCCAGTCGCCGCCGTGCGCTGCATAGCGTGCGTAGCCGAGCTCGTCGTGCATCAGCTTCGCGAACAGCTTCGCGATGCGAGTGACGCTGAAGCCGCGCGTGGTCGGGCGATCGGAGAAACCGAAGCCCGGCAGGCTCGGCACGATCACGTCGAACGAATCATTCGCGTCGCCGCCGTGCGCTGCAGGGTCCGTCAAGCGCGGGATGAGCTTCTGCAGACGCGCGATCGAGTCGGGCCAGCCGTGCGAGAGCAAGAGCGGCAGCGGCGCCGGCCCTTTGCCGCGTTCGTAGATGAAGTGGAGCCCGAAGCCATCCACCTCAGATCGGAACTGCGTGAAGCGATTGAGCGAGCGTTCTTGCTCACGCCAATCGAACTGCGTGCGCCAATACGCGACGAGCTCCTTCAAGTATTCGAGGTTCGTTCCGTAGTCCCAGCCGGCGCCTTCGACTGAGTCGGGCCAGCGAGTCGCGTCGAGCCGGCGCTGCAAATCTTCGAGCACCGAATCGGGCACTGCGATTTGAAACGGAGTGCGTGCCATGTCGAGCCTCCTTGCCGAGCACGCAGGCGTAGCACCTGGGCTGTGGGCCGACCACACCTGCGCTCCGCTGAATCGCGCCACTCAAGTGCGCAGGCTCGCCGCAGACGGTCCGTTTCTAGTCGCGACTGGACGCTGACCTCGCCGATCTTCGTCGACGTCACTCCTTGAGTGGCGGCTTTTTTCGCAGCTGCGTCCGCTGCTCGTAGGCGTAGCCGAGCGCGAGTAGCTTGGCTTCCGACCAAGCCGGCCCGATGAACGACAACCCGACCGGCAACCCGGAGACTTGTCCCATCGGTACGGTCAAGTGCGGATAGCCGGCGACCGCAGGCAACATCGTCGCTTCGCCGAGTACGTGGTCGCCGTTCACGAGGTCGGTCATCCACGCGGGACTAAACGTCGGTGCGATCAACGCGTCGAGCCCGAATTTGGACAACAACTGATCGAGGCCGCCGGCAGCGGCTTTGCGGTTCTTCTCACGCGCTGCCTCGTTTGCAGCTGGATCTTGCTTTGAAGTCTCTTCCGCGCGGATGAACAAGTCTTGCCCGAAGTACGGCATCTCGCTCGCGGCGTGATCGCGATTGAACGCGATTAGATCGGCGAGCGTCCTCGTCTTCACCGGCTCGGGCGTGGTCGCGAGGTACGCGTTCAACTCGGGTCGGAAGCCCGCGAGCAGAACCGCGAGCTCAGCCTCTTTGATCGCCTCGAGCCCGTCGAACGTCTCGATGACTTCGATCGTCGCTCCGGCTGCTCGAAGCTCCGAAACCGCCGCGTCGAAGAGTGCGTCGACGTTCGGCAGATACCCCAGGTGAAACTTCATCACGCCGAGCTTGCGCCCGGCGAGCGTCGCGTCCTTCAGCGCCGCGAAATAGTCGGAGACGTGCGCCGCGGCATCTTTCGTGGCCGGATCCGACTCGTCGGGACCCGCGATTGCGCGCAGTAGCAGCGCGACGTCTGCGACAGTTCGAGCCATCGGCCCGGCCGTGTCTTGAGCCGAGGTGATCGGAACGATCCGCGTGCGCGAGACGAGGCCGAGCGTCGGCTTGAGCCCGACGATACCGACCAGCGAGGCTGGGCACGTGATCGATCCATCGGTCTCCGTACCGATCGCAAGCGCTGCGAGATTGGCTGCCACCGCGACTCCGCTTCCCGAGCTCGAGCCACACGGGCTCCGTTCGAGTGCGTACGGGTTCTTCGTCAGCCCACCGACGGCACTCCAGCCGCTCGTCGCGTAACTCGAGCGCAGGTTCGCCCATTCACTCAAGTTGCTCTTGCCGAGCACGACTGCGCCTGCCGCCCTCAGCTGCGCCACGATCGGTGCGTCGCGGTGGGTGACGTTTGCCGCGAGCGCGAGTGAACCGGCGGTCGTCGGCAGCGGATCCGCCGATTCGATGTTGTCCTTGAGCAAGACCGGGATGCCGTGGAGTGGGCCGCGCACCTGACCGCGCGCGCGTTCCTGGTCGAGCGCGCGCGCGTCGGCTAGCGCATTTGGATTGAGTGCGATCACGGCGTGAAGGGCAGGGCCGCGCCGATCGAGCGCGGCAATTCGATCGCTGTAGAGCGACACGAGCTGCTCGGAGCTGATCCGCCCGGCAGCCAGATCGACCTGCAGCATCCCGACGGTCTTCTCCTCGACGTCGTATGCGGCATGCGAGCCGGCGTGCGCAGGCGAGGGCGCAGGATGCGAGCAGGCGAGGAGAGCACAAGCGACGAGCGCGAGGGTGATGCGTGTCATGGCGGCGCGCAGCATAGGCCGCACGCCGTTTCCAATGCACGCCCCGACTTAGTCAGTGTCCGGTCCGATCGCGTTTTCGAACAGGCCACCGGACGGCCTGGCGGCGATCACGCAAGTCACTGACTACTCCCGTGCGGCGCTGCTGATCGCGGCGGATGGCTGCGACGCCACTTCGACGTAGCTGCCGACGAGCTCGTGAATGCGTGCACGCTCGTCCGAATCGCCCGCTTGTTCCGCCAACGGAAACAAGTGGTCGTAGAGCGGCTTGCCCGAGACTTCTTGTTGAACGACCAGTTGCGGACCGCGCTGGAGCTCAGTCGCCCACTCCGCGCGCACATCGGACCAAAAGCGTGAGGTCTTCGCCAGGTACTGTTCGGCCAATGCAGTGCTCGGCGACTCCACGCGGCGATACTCGTTCAGCCCGCGCTCGCGTGCGAGCTGCTTTTGACCCGCGAGCACGAGCTTCAGATTGTCTTGCACGTGTTGCCAGCCCGACGGCGTGATCACGTGCGTGTTCGTGCCGAGGATCACGTCGTAGTCGTTGCGCCGGGTGTACTCGCAACGGGGAAGAGGCCGCCAGGTCTGTTGTGACACCCAGGTCGAACGCGCGTCCTCGTGCTGGAAGAATCCGTAACTCTCGTAGCGCGGGCCTTCGTCGACCTCGAACACGGCTTGCGTCCACGTGCAGCGCGCTTCGGCGTCGCTCAAGCTGCGGTGGGCGAACGTTCGGCTGCCGCGGAACTCGAGTAAGTCGCGATCTTCGAACGTCCAGTCTTGCCGCCAGTGTTTCATCGCTTCGCGCGCGCCGGAGTGCTTCTCGATCAGCAGGATGTGCTGGAGCACCACGCGCCGCTCCGAGCTCTCGAGCACGGACACGACTTCGGTCGCTTCAGCGCGGTACTCGGGCGCGAGCTCGTAGCCGGGACTCAGCGCTTCGGTTTCGTCGAACGCGAACGACACGTCGAACGTCCCGGCCATCGAGAGAATCGCGGCGCGGTCGCGCGCGGCGTCACACGTCGCGGGCCGAGTCGCAGCGCTCGCCAGCGCTGCCGCCGTCGGCTTCGGGCCGGTCGTCGCGCACGCAGCGCACAGCAATAGGAGACAGCTTGCTGTGGAGAGTCGTACGGTCACTCGCGGCCTGTTGAAAGTGCGATTGATTCGCATATTCATCCATGGCGGCCACTTCCTGTCAAGGCCAGCCCGATTGCACGCTTGCGGTATGCTGGGCGGTTCTCCAGAGAGGACTTCTCGTGCGTTTGCAATCTGCGCTGTGGAGCTTGGCGTTCGGTAACTTCGTGATCGGCAGCGGCGCGCTGGCGTTCATCGGCATGTTGGATTCAGTCGCGACCGATCTGCGAGTGACGCCCGCAGCTGCAGGCCAGATCGCAGGGTTGTTCTCGCTCGGCATCTGTCTGTCTGGTCCGATTCTCGGTGCGCTCACCAGCCGCTACGAGCGGCGCTTCGTGCTCGCGGCCTCGCTCGGATTGTTTGCCGTGGGTCACGTCGCAGCCGCGTTCGCTCCGGATTACTGGTCGCTGCTCGCGGTGCGTGTGCTGACTTCGTTCGCAGGCACGCTGTTCACGCCGCAGGCCGCCGCGACTACGAGCTTGCTCGTGCCGATGGAGCTCCGCGCGCGAACCATGGCATTCGTGTTCTTGGGTTGGTCCCTCGCAGCCGTCATCGGCTTGCCAGCCGGCGCGTGGATCGGGTCTCAGTTCGGTTGGCGCGCTGCGATGTGGATGCTCGCCGGTCTGTCGGCCGTCGGCACGCTGCTCGTATTGTGGCGCGTCCCGTCAGGCTTGTTCGTCACGCGCATCGATTCCGCTGCGTGGCTGACGCTGGCGCGACATCCAGTGCTGCTTCGCGTCGTCTCAGTGACCGCGATTCATGCCAGTGCGCAGTTCACGTTGTTTTCGTACCTGGTCGTCGCGTATCGAGACGCGCTCGAGGCTTCCCCGAACATGATCGCGATCCTGCTCGGCATCACCGGTTTTGCCGGCTTTGCAGGCAACGTGTTCGCGGGTCGCCTCGCCGATCGCATCGGTCCACCCGCCGTGATCTTCGGCGCGATCGTGCTGATGTTGGCCGCGTTCGGCGTTTGGCTCGCGCTGTACGCTGCGGGTCCGGGTGTGATCGGGATCAGCCTGGCGGTGATCGCCGCGCTGCTGTGGGGCAGTGGCAACTTCTCCGCGAACAGCATGCAACAAGTGCGGCTCGTGAACCTCGCACCGCCGCTGTCGTCAGTCTCGGTCGCGCTCAACACTTCCGCGATCTACCTCGGTCAGTTCATCGGAGCGGGGGCCGGCGGTCTAGTGTTGACTCACGCGGTCACGGCTCCCGCATCGCGAGCGCTGCCGTGGATCGGCTTGCCGATTTTCGTGGTGGCTTTGTGGGTATCCGCGTCGGCGCAACGGCGCGCCGATCGACTCGCGCTCGAAACCGAGGCAGCTGAAGCAGCTTGATTCAGACGAATTTGCGGCGGAAGCGCTGCATGCCGCGAATCCAACGATCGTAGTCGGTGGTTTTGCGCTGCATGTACTCGAGAACTTGCGCGTGCGGCAGGATCAAGAAGCGCTCCGTCGCGAGCGCTTCGACGACGCTCTGCGCGACGTCTTCCGGCTGCAACATGCCGTCTCCTGCTTGCGGCGTATCGCCT
>DASRXR010000107.1:0-3913 GCA_035687405.1 Polyangiales bacterium | reverse complement strand
CGATGTCCACGATGTCCACGGCGTCCACGGCGTCCACGGCGTCCACGACGTCCACGACGCCCACGGCGTCACCGAGCACTATCACATTCCACTTTTGCTAAGTCCGTTCGGGTACTCCACGTACCGCGGCAGTTGAGGTCCGCATGAGCCTGGTCGATGAAGCCAAGTCCCATCTCGATGCGCTCGGTACGGCGAACCGCGCATTCATGCAGCGTCATCCTGGCGACCGGCCGAATCGCCAGCCCGTGCACACGGTCTACGGCGGCGCGCAGCTGTATCGTGCCGACACGACGAAGCGGCTCGGCGAACTCGCACAACGCCACCTCGCCGGCTACGGCCCCGACGCGTTCGAGTTTGCGCGCGCGGTCGGATTCGTGGCGGCAGGTTCGCTCTCGAGCGCGAACGAATCGATGCTGCGAAACGAGTTCGAGCGCGACGGCGATGCGTTGCGCGAGAGTGACTCCGCGGCGTGGCTCGCATTCACGGTGTTCGAGCGCGTTCGCGCCAAACTCGAGCGCGAGCCGGTCGAAGACTTTCGGATCGACTTCGAAGACGGCTTCGGTGCGCGGCCAGACGACGAAGAAGACGCGACCGCGAAAGCTGCGGCGCGTGAAGTCGCGATCGGCATGAGCCAGGGATCGCTGCCCCCGTTTCTCGGCATTCGCATCAAATCGTTCGGCGAAGAATGGAAGAAGCGCGGCGCGCGCACGCTCGAGCTGTTTGTCGGCACGTTGCTCGAAAACAGCGGCGGGAAGCTGCCCGAGAACTTCGTCGTGACCTTGCCGAAGATCACGGTGCCCGAACAAGCGTCGACACTCGTGCGCTTGTTCGAGCTGCTCGAGAAGCGCCACGGGCTCGCGGCGGGCACTCTGAAGATGGAGATGATGATCGAAGTCACGCAAGCGCTGCTCGATGCGAAGGGCCGCTCCCCGCTGCCGGATTTTCTCACCGCCTGCGAAGACCGCTGCGTTGCAGCGCACTTCGGCACGTACGACTTCACCGCGTCGTGCAACATCACTGCCGCGTACCAGACGATGGCGCATCCGTGGTGCGACTTCGCAAAGGCGATGATGATGATGGCGTATGGCAGCACGGGCTTGTTCCTGTCGGATGGAGCCACGAACGTGATGCCGGTCGGTCCGCACAAGGGCGCGGAGCTGACACCGGAGCAACTCGCCGAGAACCGCGCTGTCGTGCACGGCGCTTGGCAACTCGCGCACAAGCACATTCGCCACTCGCTCGCGACCGGGTTTTATCAGGGCTGGGATCTGCATCCGGGCCAACTTCCCGTGCGATACGCGAGCTGTTATGCGTTTTTCCTCGAGGGCTTTGCGCAAGCGGCCGAGCGACTTCGCAACTTCGTCGAGAAGGCCGCACAAGCGACGCTAGTCGGTGACGTGTTCGACGACGCAGCGACTGGCCAGGGCTTGCTGAACTACTTTTTGCGAGCCCGCAACTGCGGTGCGATCGACGTCGAAGATATCGCGCAGACGGGGTTGACACCCGAAGAGTTCAGTTTGCGATCGTTCGCCAAGATTCTGGACGCCCGCCGCACGCGCCTGACCTCTACCTAAAACAGCGAAACACCTGCGACACCGGCGTGCGCTCGACCGCTGGGCGAGTATCCTCTCGCCCGCGTGCCGCCGATCATAATCGTTTCCAACCTCTCGAAGCTCTACGCGACGGGCTTCAAAGCCTTGAATGGTGTCAACCTCGAGATCGAGCGCGGAGAAATCTTCGCGCTGCTTGGACCAAACGGCGCCGGGAAGACGACGCTGATCAACGTGATCTGCGGCATCGTCACGCCGAGCGGCGGGTCGGTAACTGTCGCTGGCTACGACATCCTGCGCGAGTACCGCAACGCCCGCGCTACGATCGGTCTCGTCCCGCAAGAGCTCGCGACCGATGCGTTCGAGAGCGTCTGGGACACCGTAAAGTTCAGCCGTGGTTTGTTCGGCAAGCCGCCCAACCCGCAATACCTGGAAAAGGTTCTCTCGGACCTGTCGCTGCTCGATAAGAAGAGCAGCGTGATCATGACGCTCTCGGGCGGCATGAAGCGGCGCGTGTTGATCGCAAAGGCGCTCGCGCACGAGCCGAAGATCTTGTTTCTCGACGAACCCACGGCCGGCGTCGACGTCGAGCTTCGCCGCGACATGTGGGAGATGGTTCGGCGGCTGCGCGAAAACGGCGTGACGATCATCTTGACCACGCACTACATCGAGGAAGCCGAGCAGATGGCCGATCGGATCGGCGTGATCAACCGCGGCGAGATCATCCTGGTCGAACGCAAGGCTGATCTGATGCGAAAGCTCGGTCGCAAACAGCTCACGCTGAGCCTGCAAGCCAAGCTCGAACGCATTCCGGCAGAGCTCGCCGAGCTAAACCTCGAGCTCTCGACCGACGGCTTCGCGCTCACCTACACGTTCGATAGCCAAGCGGAGTCGACCGGCATCGCGGGCCTCTTACGGCAGCTGGGCGAGCTCGGAATCGGCTTCAAAGACTTACACACGACCGAGAGCTCTCTCGAAGACATCTTCGTCAACTTGGTGAGGTCCGACGCATGAACCTGTATGCCGTCCGCGCGATCTACACGTTCGAGCTGGCCCGCACCGCTCGCACGCTCGTGCAAAGCATTTTGTCGCCCGTGATCTCGACGTCGCTCTACTTCGTCGTGTTCGGGGGTGCGATCGGCAGCCGCATGCGCGAGATCGACGGGGTGAGCTACGGCGCGTACATCATTCCGGGTTTGATCTTGCTCTCGCTCATGACCGAGAGCATCTCGAACGCGTCGTTCGGCATCTACATGCCGAAGTTCACCGGCACCATCTACCAGCTCTTGTCCGCGCCGATCTCGTACGTCGAGATCGTGATCGGCTACGTCGGCGCAGCCGCTACGAAGTCGATCATCCTCGGCTTGCTCATGCTCGCGACCGCACGCTTGTTCGTGCCGTTCCAGATCGCACATCCGTTCTGGATGCTCGGCTTTTTGTGCCTGATCGCGATCACGTTCAGCTTGTTCGGCTTCATCATGGGCGTCTGGGCGGACGGCTTCGAGAAGCTGCAGATCATCCCGTCGATGATCATCACGCCGCTGACGTTCCTCGGAGGCAGCTTTTACTCGATCAAGATGCTTCCCCCGGTCTGGCAGCAGATCACTCTGTTCAACCCGGTCGTGTATTTGATCAGCGGCTTTCGCTGGAGCTTCTACGACGTCGCAGACGTCAGCATCGCGCTCAGCGTCGGCATCACGCTGACCGTGCTCGCGATCTGTATCGGGCTCATCAGCTACGTGTTCAAGACCGGCTATCGGCTTAAAGCATGAGGGCGCAGCCCTAAGGCCACGCCCTCACGCAGTCGACAGCCTCGTTTGAGACTACGCGCCGCTCAGCGGTCGCTCATCGTGGCGAAGTCCGGCAGCGGGCTCGTGTCGGTCGTCGGCTGTGGCAACGCAACCGCGGCCGTCGATCCGAACAGAATGCACATCTCGGCGGTGAACGCTTCGTTCGCGAAGCGGAGCGTGCCGTTCTCCGAAGGCATCGGTCCGCCTTCCGACTTCGCGCGCGCATCGGTGTATTCGATGTGGCAGTTGAAGTGCAGCTTCTGGCCCGGCATCAACGTGCGAACACCCGAGGTCGCGCCGTCGGTCTTCTGGGCCGGAGCCGGCACCGGGTTCGTCGTCATGCTGTCGTAGCGGTAGGTCGGCTCATCCAACCACTTGAACGACTGGTAGATGATCTCGTTTTTGCCCGCATCTTCGACCCACGCAACGAAGTTCGAGGTCCAGGCGTGGCGATGACCGAACGCTTCGACCAAGCGGATCGGCTGCGTGATGTTCCACGAGTAGTGGAGATCCTGCGTCGTGCCGGGCGGAATCGCCAACGTGATGACTTGCCCGATCTCGAGACCGAGAGAT
>DASRXR010000106.1:0-6099 GCA_035687405.1 Polyangiales bacterium | reverse complement strand
CACCAATGCGACCTCTGATGCGGTGGTCGTACGTCTCGTCGTACGAGAGGTGCTTGCGTCGCGGCAAGTTCTTGTTCTTCTGGTCGAGGAGAGCGTCGGCGTGTTGCTCCGCGACCAGCCGAGCAAGCTCGGTGCCGTCCTCGACGTTGCGCCGCAGGCTCGCGATCGATACTTTTCGTTTGGTCGCCACGTTCGACCCGTCGCCCCGAGCGGTTGTCCGCCGCTGCGGGGCATTGTTGATCGAGCATCGCTTCGCGTGCCCTCGTCGGCAACGCTTTCCGAAAGTTCGGAGTGCTACAAGCACAGTAGCTGTCCAGCAAAGCTGTCCAGCGAACGCGTGCTATCGAACTCGCCCGGGTCCTCGGGAAATCATCGAAACACGAATGATTCCAGAGGATTTGCCTAGGGGGTGGGCCATGAAGGAGTCGAACCTTCGACCAATGGATTAAGAATCCACTGCTCTACCAACTGAGCTAATGGCCCCAGGCGTTAGGGCGCAATCTTGTAGACCAGGCCGATTGGCTTTGCCAGCGCTTTTTGAGACCACTCACTCGATGAACTCGTACCGGCAACTGACGCGCGCCTGCGAAAAGCTGTGCGCCGAGCTCGAGCCCCTCGACTTCGCCCCACCCGTCACTCACGTCTACAACCCGATGGTGTACGCACGCGCCTCGTACTTCGACTACCTGCGCCGCTACGCTACCGGGCCCAAACGCATCGTCTACATGGGGATGAACCCAGGGCCGTTCGGAATGACACAGACGGGCGTTCCGTTCGGAGAGATCTCGCTCGTCCGTGATTTCCTCGGCGTGAAGGGGCGCGTGGAAAAGCCCGAACACGAACATCCCAAACGCCCCGTCGACGGCTTCGCTTGCACGCGCAGCGAAGTCAGCGGCGCACGGCTGTGGGGCGCAATTCGGGCGAAGCATCAGGTGCCCGACAAGTTCTTCGCGCACAGCTTCATCTCGAACTACTGCCCGCTCGTGTTCATGGAAGAGAGCGGGCGCAACCGCACGCCCGACAAGCTGCGGCCGAACGAGCGCGAGGTGCTCTATGAAGCCTGCGACCGTCACTTGAGAACCGTCATCGAGACGCTGAAGCCGGAGTACGTGATCGGCATCGGCAAGTTCGCCGAAGGGCGCGCCCGCGCAGCACTCGCCGGCATCGCGATCACGATCGGCACGATTCCTCACCCGAGCCCGGCAAGCCCTGCCGCAAACCGCGGCTGGGCACAACAAGCCGAAGCAGCGCTCGAACGGCTGGGAGTCGCGCTTTGAGTCGCGCGTAGTAGGCTTCGAGGTTCCATGAGCCTGCGCGTCGGAAGGCAGCTGCTGCTCGTAGGGCTGGCCTCGAGCCTGTGGAGCGTCGCTGGCGTGCCTACGTTCATGGCGCTCGCTGGCGCGTACCTCGTGGCGTGGATCGCTTGCGAGCTACCGCCGATCCGAAAGTTGTTGCGCGAAGCACGACCGCGAACGCTCGTGCTGCTCGCAGCTGCACTCGCGGCTCCGGGAATCGCGTTCGGATATCGCGCACGCGCCGACCTCGTGCAGCGTGAAGGACTGCTCGGCGCCGTCACACGCTTTCAAGATCGCTTGCGCGCTCACGCCCTACCCGCGATCGCACCGCCGCTCCTCGCGATCGATCGACCCCAGACATGGTTCGTTGCAACCGAGGACGCGCACGCCGTGACCCTCTTCGCCGGCGGCGTGAAGCCGCTCGAAGCGGAAGCCCTCGGCCACGGACTCTTTCGCATCGACTACGACCCGCGACGAGACGGCATTCCGAATGCCCTCGGCACACAGCTGGAAATCACGCTGAAGAGCGACGGCCGCACGTCCGAGCGCACGCTCGAGCTGGTTCGGCCGCTCGCACACCCGCGCTGGTTTTGCATCGCACCCGATCGCAGCCGAGCGGTCGCGCTGAGCGAAGAGACCGACGAGCTGTTCGTGCTTCGTTCGAGCGGTCTCGAAAAGCGTCTGCCCGTCGGCGATGGGCCCGTCGATTGCGCGTTTCTCGACGACGACCACGTGGCTGTCACCCATCGCAACGAGCGCTCACTTCGCGTGTTCGATCTCAGCACGGGCCGTGAGACGCGCGCGCTCGAGCTCTCCGCGCGCCAGGGCCGGCTCGCGCGCAGCCCGTCCGGCACACTGCTCGCAGTGATCCTCGCCGGCGAGAAGGCAGAGCTCGCGATCGTACGCCTGCCCGAGCTCACGCTCGCGAGTCGGGTTTCGCTCGCGAGCGCCGCCGATTGGGTTGCCTTCGGTACGAACGACGACACGCTGTTTGCCGCGACGCGCGCGGACGCTGCGATTCATCGACTTCGCGCGAACGTAGGTACGTTCAGCGAAGACGCGAAGCTCGATCTCGGCCGGCCGGTCGTCACGCTCGGCCGCAGCTCGGACGGATCGCAGCTGTGGGCGGCAACGACGGACTTGCACGCCGCGGGCCACCAACAGCTCGGCAATCACTTCGTGCAAGATCAGATCCTCACGCTGGATGGCGGACGAATGATCGTCACGGCACGGCGGTTGACGGCCGAGCGCAGCGATCGACAGACGAAGCCCGGCGACGTCGACCGCGGAGTCTCGCCGATGGGCGTGCACGAAGGTCGCGAAGGCGCGCTGTGGATCGCGTTTGCTGGCACCGACGAGGTCGTGCAGGTCACCGCGAGTGCGATTCCGCGACGGATCGATCTCGGTGACGCCGGGCTGTTCGCCCCGCATGGCGTCGCCGAGCTCGCGGATGGAACTCTCATCGTGAGCTCCCCTGTTTCGGGTGCGTTTGGAATTCTCGCGCCCGATGCTGCCACACCGCGTGTCGTACGCGTGGCACCGAGCGATGCACTGCTTCTCGAGCAGAATCGCGGAGCGCTCGCGAGGCGTGTCGGCGAACGCGGATTTTACGAAGCGACCCGCAGCGGCATCACCTGTCAGAGCTGCCACATGCACGCAGACAGCGACGACGCCGCGTACAACCTCGGCGACCATCGATTGCTCCCGACTCTGTCGGTGCGCGGGCTCGCAGATACAGCGCCTTACCTGCGCGACGGAAGTTACCCGCGACTGCGAGATCTCGATGACGTCGCACAGACGCTGTACCGCGGGTACCGGCGGAACCAAGCCGCGCGCGGTGAGACGGTCGAAGCCTTCGTGCGCTCGCTGCCGCGTCGCGACAGTCCACACTTTGCCAACGAACGCGACCGCGCGGCCGAACATCGTGGGCTAGCCGCTTTCTACAAAGCGCAGTGCGACACGTGCCATCGCCCCCCTGCGTTCACGGATCTCGCGCAGTTGCCGCTACGGTTCCTGTTCCCCGATCAAGCGGCTCAGCTCGGAAGCGAAGAGATCCTCGACACGCCGTCGCTGCTGTCCGTCACAGCAAGCGCGCCGTATTTGAATGATGGTCGCGCGAAGACGCTCGAAGCCGTGCTCGTCGCACAGAATCCCCAGAACCGGCACGGCGATGTTCAAAGCCTCACCGATTCCGAGCGCCGCGACCTGATCGCATTCTTGAGTTCGCTATGAGCCAGTCGCGGCGCATCGCGGCTCGAATCAGCTTCGGCCTTGCGACGAGTGGAGCCGCGCTTACTGTCGCGTACGCATTCACCGATGCCTACGCGCCGGTCCGCGCGTTGCGATTCGTGAGTGCGAGCGGATGGCTCGCGGGGTCCCTCCTCGTGTTGGCACTGTGCGTCAGCCCGATCCAGCACGCACTACGCCGTATGGGACGATCACGGCCAGGCTGGTTGCCCGCGTTGCGGCGCAGCTTGGGGATCGCCGCTGCGAGCTGCGGGCTGTTTCATGGCACGTACGCGCTGCTCGCGTTGCCAGGGATCCCCGGTTTGTCACTTTCGGTCGCCTGGCTGCGCGCGGGACTGCTGACACTCGGCATCTTGTTGACGCTTTTTGCCACGTCATTCGCTTTTGTCATCCGCAGCTTGCGGCTGCAGCACTGGAAAGAGCTCCATCGCCTCGTCTACGCGGCTGCAATCACGCTCGCGATGCATTTGATCCTCGGCCCATTTGGGTCACCTCGGATCGAGGTCAGCTTTCTTTTAGCAATTATCGTGCTGCTATTGCTGCGCGTCTGGCTCGCAACGATCGCGCGAGAAAGATCGAACGCCGATTGAGCCGCCATCGGCGGCCGATGGAACTGCACATCGAAACCCAAGCTGGGTGATTCCTATTCCGAGGAGGAAGTGCATGAAATCCATGAACGTGCGCGAGTTGCTACTCGCCTGCGGTTGTCTTTTGGCTCTTGCAGCTGGTGGCTGCGGTTCGACCGGTGATGCGGTCGACACTTCCGGCGATACGTCGGGCTTGCGCGGCGGCGGTGCTGCTGGTGGCGGCGCAGTGCAAGGTGCGCGTGGCGATCAGGACAAGGACGTCGATGAAGCCGCGGACGAAGCTGCAAAGGCAGCTGGCGCAGCTGGCGGAGCGGTCGATCCGGGGCACGGCGACAAGGGTGGCCGCTTCGATGACGCCGATGGCGGCGTAGATGATCATGACTGCCGCGGTAGCGGCAACTTCGGCTGGCGCGAGGGGAAGACGCACGGACCTGGTCCCGGTAGCGGTCACGGCGGTCCCGGTAAGGGTGACGCCGGCGCAGCCGGTGATGCCGCCGGTGCAGCGGGTGCAGCGGGTGCAGCCGGTAGCGACAATAGCGGTCGCGGCAACGGCAGCGCTGGCAGTGCAGGCAGCGGTCGCTTCGGCGGCGGTCGTCGCTAATATCGGTTGATCGTGTAAGGGCGCCGCGAGAACAAGTAGCTCGCGGCGCTCACACGTGTTCGACCCGTTTCGCAGTCGCGGCGCAGTCGCTCTAGCGCCGAAAACGATCTGCAAACGGATTGTGCCGCAATCCATCGCCCTCGCCGGCATTCGAGTCGGGCTTTCCACTCGGCGCAGCGCCGCTCCGAGGTGGTTGCTTACGACCTGACTGTTGCGGTGCCGGGCCACGCGGTGCCGGACCACGCGGTGCCGACGGCGGGTTCTGCTTCGGAGCGCCGCCGCCCTCAGCGGCAGGTGCCGACTTGCGCGCGGTGAGCGCGATGCGGTGACGCTGCAGATCGATCTCGATCACGCGAACCTGGATCTTGTCGCCGACCTTCACGACGTCGGCCGGATTCTTCACGAACTTGTCGGCGAGCTGCGACACGTGCACGAGGCCATCCTGGTGTACGCCAACGTCGACGAACGCACCGAACGCAGTCACGTTCGTAACCACACCCTCGAGCTGCATGCCGGGCTGGAGATCTTCGAGGCTCCGAACGTCGTCCCGAAACTTCGGGGCTTCGAAGCTCGCGCGCGGATCGCGCCCCGGCTTCCGCAACTCCGCGGTGATGTCGCGCAGCGTGTACTCGCCGACGTCGCCACCCTCGTAGCGCTTGAAGTCGATGCGATCGACGAGCGATGCGTTCGACACCAGCTGCCCGATACCGACTCCGAGATCTTTCGCCATCCGCCCGACGAGCTCGTAACGCTCGGGATGCACTGCGCTCGCATCGAGCGGATTTGCCGCACCGAAGATCCGCAAGAAGCCCGCGCTCTGTTCGAACGCGCGCGGCCCGAGACCCGCAACCGACTGCAATTCTTTACGCGAGCTAAACGGGCCTTTTGCGTCTCGATGCGACACGATCTTTTTCGCGAGGCCTGAGCCAATGCCCGCGACGTGCGCGAGAAGTGGTGCGCTCGCCGTGTTCACCTCGACGCCGACCTGATTCACGCAACTCTCGACGACCTCCTCGAGCTTGCGCACGAGCGCAGGCTGGTGGACGTCGTGCTGATATTGACCGACGCCGATGCTCTTCGGATCGAGCTTCACGAGCTCGGCAAGAGGATCCTGCAATCGCCGCGCGATGCTGATCGCGCCGCGCACGGTGAGATCGAGGTCGGGAAACTCTTCGCGCGCGATCTCGCTCGCCGAATACACGCTCGCACCCGACTCGCTCACAGCCACGCACACGACTCCGGAAGCCTCCGGGCTCACCCCCGCGGCGTCGCGCAGCACGTCGCGCACGAACGCTTCGGTCTCACGTCCATGGGTACCGTTACCGACCGCGATCGCGCGCGGTTTGTACTTCATCAGCAATGCGACCAG
>DASRXR010000105.1:0-4695 GCA_035687405.1 Polyangiales bacterium | reverse complement strand
CGCCCCGAGCCCAAACCCCTTGCGTGCGATCGTCGGATGCAGACTCCAGTTCTCGCTCCCAAGCGTGGGCCGTTCCTTCGCCCGCCCGCTGCTCGTGAGAAAATACGCAGCGAGCCCGCCTGACACCACGGCGCCACCGATGAACACGAACTGCAAGATCTCGAACGCCGTGCCACGGCTGCACGCGCTCTTCGCTTCACGAAAGCTCGACGCATCGAGCCCGTAGCGACGGCCTGCGTTTGCCTCGTCACACACGTCGGCGACGTTCGTGGTGCGCGCACCGACCGCGAGGCGATACCGCTCGTAGTCCCGATTGCGCTCCGCGCGATGGACCTCCATGAACGACAACACGGACGCACCGGCGGACAACACCGCGCCACCGAGCAGCGCGTAGCCCGCGACACGGCTCGCCGTCACGTCGTTGTCTGGCGGCGCGAGCTCACCCGGCTTCGAGAGTTTCGGAAGCACCGGTGCCGCGAGCTCGGGCTGGTTGCGATTCGCCTTCGGAGCCGGTCCGAGTAAGTCGTTCAGCAACTTCGACGACGAGCGGTCGAGCTCTTCGCGGCGCGGCGTGTTCGACGTGAACGACGCGAGTGCGGACCGATCGATCTGCTGGCTCCACAAGTCGTAGCGGCGCAACAACGCGACCGGAACGCCGCCTTCGTGCGTAACTTTGCCGAACACGAAGCCATCGACGCCCAGGCTCTGCGCGATCGACGCGAGGCACTTCGCTTCTGCCGTGTTGCAGTTCTGCGCGAGGCTCAACTGCATGAGTGACACACGCGTGTCCTGGAGGGCGTAGTCGCTGCGCGCGTCCAGCGTGGCGCGCAACTGCTGCGCGAGCCGCACCGCAAACTGGTCTTGCAGGTCGTCGGTCTCGAGCGCGAACACGGCCATCCGGTACTCACCCGATTCCGCGAACGCGCTGCCCTCGAGCGCGAGACACAGCGGCAAGCCGTACAGCCAGACGAGTGTGAACGTTCGCAGCCAATAGCGGCAGGCGCGTTCAGATCGCGAGTGGACCCGCCACTCGAATGACGCTGATGGCGGCGCTGCTGTACTCGCGCGCACGGAGTTGCTCACATGCCCCGGCCTCATGCTCTTTTCGGAGTACACGAGTCTCACAGCACAGGCAAACTCTTCCCAGGTTGGGGTGGGACCGCAGCGTCCACGAGCAGCGGTCGAACTGCGAATATCCGGACAGAATGTCACAAAGCCCGGGAAGAACTCGGCCCGTCAAAATCGGCTCAGCTATTTCGACGTTTTCGCGCACCCTGGCGTTCGGCTCCTGCAGCGAAATGCTCACGGTCCTCGTCGGTCTCGAGGATCAATCGCGGCACTTCGACCGGTTCACCGTCGTCCCCGATCGCGACGAACACCAAAAACGCCGAGTTCGTATGCGTGATCACACCACGGATCGGGTCTTCAGCGACCACTTCCACACCGATCTCCATGCTGGTGTTGCCGACGTAGTGCACGCATGCGTCGAGCTGAATCACTTGCCCGATGTGAACCGACGATCGAAACGTCATCGAGTCCACACTCAACGTGACGCACGTGTGTTGCGCGTGCCGCATCGCACAGATCGCCGCGACCTCGTCGACGAGCTTCATGATCTCTCCGCCGTGCACGGTGCCGAGCATGTTCGCGTGTTCGGGCATCATGAGTTGGTGCAGGCGCGAGCGGCTCTGTGCGCGCGTCTTCGGAGTCGGCGGGGTGGCAGGACTGTTGACCGCGATGCTGGGGCGTCTCGATTGGGTCATGTTGCGCTCTGACCAGGATACTCATCCACTCGCCATCCAACAGGTTTCCAGCGTATGTATGGACGGGGGAGACGAAAGGACTCGGATGCGTACTTTTTCGGTCTTGGCTTGTGTGGTCGCAGTGGCGGTTTCAGTCGGTGCGCAGGCGCAGCCAGCCGCGCCGCCGCCCGCGGCTTCAGCGGTGCCGCCGGCAGCTGCACCTGCCGGTCAGCCGCCTGCCGCAACGCCGGCGGGCCCGCCGCCCACGGCTGCACCAGCCGATCCGCCGCCAGCAGCTGCAGCGACGGCTGACCTCCCCGTCGCGCCGATCGAAACGCCGGTGATCGAGGCCTGTGTTCCGCGCTGTCGCTCCGGCTTCACCTGCGTGAGCGGCAGCTGCGTCTCGAGCTGCAATCCCCCGTGCGCGATCGGCGACGTCTGTAGTGACCACGGCGAGTGTCTTGCGAAGCCGCTCCCGCCGCTTCCGGGCGACGAATCGGCGGCGAGGGTCGATGCCGGCGTCGAGACGCACGATGGATTTTTTCTGCGCCTCACGACCGGTCCCGCCGGCGGAGCTGTGTCGCTCGACGTTTCCGACCGAGACGAGCGCACCTGGAGCGGAGGCGGGTGGGGCTCGAGCATCGACGTCGGTGGAGCCGTCGTGCGCGACCTCGTGGTCTTCGGGCGCCTGCGCGTCGTATCGCTGTTCGATCCGAAAGTACGCGTCGGCAGCGAGACGCAGGACTTGGGCGGTGACAACTTCTTCGTGACGCAAGGTTTGTTCGGCGCCGGCCTCAACTACTACGTCATGCCGATCAACATCTACTTCGGCGGTACGATCGGGTTCGCTACTGTGACTACGGAGCTCAATCCGCGCTCCGGCGACACCCAACGCCAGAGCAGCGATGTGGGTTTCGGCATCGATCTCGACGCCGGCAAAGAGTGGTGGGTCGGTGACAACTGGGGACTCGGCGTCGCGCTGCGCCTGTCTCTCGCGAGCGTCCCGGCCGGAGACGACTTTGCACAGGATGCCGTCTTCGGCAGTGGCTTCGTCTCGATCCTGTTCTCAGCGACGTATCAATAGCGGGGCGCGTGCACGACGCAGCATGACGCGATAACGCGCCCACGCAGATGCGTGGGCGCGCTAATCGGTCAGCCGCCCTTGTAGAAGTACTCTTCGCGCACGACTTTGCCGTTTGCGACCGTGAAGACCGCTACTTCGTCCATCATCACGCGCTTGCCAGTCGGCTTTTGCGTGAGGTCGTAGACGAAGCGAACGGCGAATCGATCATCGCCATGCGGGTAGGGCCCGTACGTCTCGGCACTATGGACTTCGTGGTTCGCGGTCCACCAATCGTGTTTTGCGCGAACGGCATCGATGCCTTTCGCGGTTCGATCGGCTCCACCTGGCGGCGCAAATGCTTCGACGCTCACGATGTCGTCGGAGTAGAGCGTGTTGATGGAGTCGATGTTCTTGCCCTCTTGGCAGAACTTGACGAGCTTCTCTCCGATTTCCGCTGCCGTCATGGCCATGATCGATCCTTCACTTTTGCGTTCAAAACGAACGCCGCATCATTTCGATTCCGTCGCGAGCATGTCCGCGTGCCGGTGTACCAACTTCCACGCGTCACCCTCGCGACGAAAGATCTCCGTGATCCGCAAGTTCATCGGCACCGGCTGATCTTGGCCCTGCATGCGCGCTTTCGCTCGCTGATGGCCGACCCAATACCCGATGCCGTCGCTCGCGCCCAGCTGGAGGATTTCGAACTCGGTCTCACTGCCCGCCGCGAACGCTTTTGCATCGCGCACGTAGCGCTCCGCCACCTCGCGTGCGCCGTGCGTGTGCCCACCTCTCGGACCAAAAAACGTCGCGTCCGAGCTCTTGGCCGTGAGCTCATCCAGCGGAGCGGCGTTTCCCGACACGTACGCCTGGGCTGCCGCTTGGCGTTGCTTCATGAAACGCTCGAAGTCTTGTGCGTCGTTTGTTGCCTTAGCCATGTGTCACCTCACACGTCCTCGATCTTGCCAGTCAAATCGTCGACGCGATCCCCGAGGCTGGCCATACGCTTTTCGACCTGCTCAGTCGTCGCTTCCCAACTCGACGCCGGGGTCTTGTCGAGGGTCTTCACATCGTCCGAGAGGGTCTTGTATTGCTGCGATGTAGTCGCAAGCTCCTCCTTGAGCGAAATCGGCGCGCGGCCGCCCAACACGGTGATCTTCTCGCGCGCGGCGCTCAAACGTGCTCCGAGCTTGTCGAGCTTGGTCTTCGCGTCGGATTGAAACTGCATGCGCTCCTCGGACACCTTCACCATGTCCTGAGCTGCTCCTTCGCCAGGAGGATTCGTGGCTTGCAGGTTGTCTGAAACGACCTCGTGCCGCTGCTCGATCGCCTCGTCCCGCGCCTTTCCTTCGTTATCGGCGACCTTCGCGTCGGCCTTTTCACGCGCGTCCGCTTGTTCCATTCGCGCGTCGCGCACTTGCTCGGCTTGCGAGCTCGCACAGGCGCTTCCCGCAACAATGAGCAGAGCGCCAATGATCATAGGTGTTCGCATGGTACATTCCTCGTCGTATGGGCCGCGCAACACGCGACCACGGGTTGTCGAAGACGTCGCGGGGCCGCTGTCAGCGGCTGACGAGTCCAGCTCCATGACCAGCAACACGCGTGCCATCAGAGCGAGCGCGAGAGCACGTTAGGTTCGTGCTGAGCGCGCGCGCTGCCGTGCGCGGCGTGCCTGCCACACATTCCAAGTGCGAGTCTGCCACTGTACCCAGGCTGCACGGCAGCTGCGGCTCACTGCACGCGATATTCGAGGGTCATCGGCTGACCACCGCGCGTGAGCGACAAGCTGAGGCGCGGTGCCGAGCTGAGCTGCGTCCGCGCGCTCAGCATCCCGTCCACACTCGACATGTCGAAGCCATTGACAGTCTTCAACACATCGCCCTTCTTCATCCC
>DASRXR010000104.1:0-7602 GCA_035687405.1 Polyangiales bacterium | reverse complement strand
TCGCTCGTCCCGAGCCCATGCCGCCCACCGATGCGATTCGCCGCGAGCACGACATCGATCAACGTCGTGAAACGCTCGCCGCCGATAGCGACCGGCCGCCCGCGCTCGAACTCGACCGTCACCGTCTCCGCTTCGACCTTCGCCTCCTTCTTCCAATGAGCGACGGTCATGATCGGATCGACGATGTGCAAGCCCTTGTTCAGATGCTCGAGATCCTTCGCCTCGTGCGTCGCCCCGAGCACGTTCGCGTCCGTGCTGTAGGCCTTCTCGGCGGACATCGTGTAGGGCAACCCGACAGTCTGCAGATAGTCGCTCATTTCCTTGCGACCCCCGAACGCGTCCACGAACGCCTGGTCGAGCCACGGCTTGTAGATCTTCAGCTCGGGGTTCGCGAGGATGCCGTAGCGGTAGAAGCGCTGGATGTCGTTGCCCTTGTGCGTGCTGCCGTCTCCGAACACGTGCACGTCGTCCTCGCGCATCGCGCGAATGATCGAAGTCGCCGTCACGGCGCGGCCGAGCGGCGTCGTGTTGAAGTACTTCTTCCCGCCCGTCGAGAGGTGAAACGCACCGCACTGAATCGCGATCACGCCTTCGCGCGCGAGCGCTTCCCGGCAGTCGATCAGCCGCGCGGCCTGGGCCCCGTGCTCGAGCGCGATCGGAGGAATCGTCGCTGGATCCTTCTCGTCGGGCTGTGCCAAGTCCGCGGTGTACGCGTGGACGTCCATGCCCTGGCGCGCCAGCCAGGCGACGGCACAGCGCGTGTCGAGCCCTCCTGAAAACGCGATACCGAGGCGAGTCCCTTTGGGCGGCAGTGAACGGTAAATCCGGCTCATGACGGGCGGGTAGGTATCACGAGCGCGCAAAACTCGCTAGCCGCGCTTTTTCTGCGGGTTCTTGAGGCCTGTCCCGAGCTTGTTCCGCACTTCGCGCAGCACGCGTGGCGCCAGCTCCGATTCGTAGCGCGCGATGTACTGCTTCACGGCCTTGGGGTCTTTTCGCGACAGCTCGCGCAGTGCCCATGACATCGCTTTCACGACCATGTCTTCGCGGTCGCTTCGCAGCAGGTCGCAGACCGCGAGTGTCCGCGTCGTATCGCCGCGCCCGCCCCGCGCCGTGTTGTTGAGCGCGACGGTGGCGACGAGCGCGGAACGGCGGCGCCAGTGATCTTGCGAGCGTGCCCAGCGCGCGATCTCCGCATCAGTGACTCGGCCCACACGCCACGCCGGACCGAGCAAGTATGTTGCGAATGGGTCCACGTGGTGCCACTCGCTGTTCCCTTTTCCGAGTCGATTGAGCCACGCCGCGGACAGCTGCGACGCTGCCTCGGTATGAAAGTGGACGAGCTCGTGCGCGAACCAGCGCGAGCATCGTCCTTCGACCACCAGTGTTTCCGCGAGTGTCAGAACCTGTGTCCCCGGAAGCGCGCGTAACTCACGTGAAATCTCACGCCGTAGCCTGCGAAGTGTCGCGACCGACCTGTTGGGTAACTTGCGCATGCGAGCTTCGAGGTCGGCGAGGCGCTCGGGCGTGGACAATCCACCGGACGGCGCGACCCCCCGGCGTTGCACTGCCCGCTTTTTTTGAAGCGTTGTCATGACTGTTAGACTTTCCGTCTGCCGCCCTCAGCTTCCGAACACTCTCGGCCGTTAGGGACGGATTTACTTGTGTACGAGTCAAACCGAGCTTAGAAACACACGGCTACTTAGAACTAGCTCTATAAACCATCGACTACGAACCTATGGGCAGGTTCGGTTGGAGAGATCCGCGATGAGACTGAAACTAGCCACGGCTGGAGTACTTTTCTTGTGTCTTGCCGCATGGGCGTGTGGCGATGACGACGACGAACCGAAAGACGCTGGCGCAGATGCCAGTAAGACCAAAGACGCCGGAGACGAGACCGATTCGGGCAAGCCCGACTCCGGAAAACCTCAGACTCCGGCCGAACGCGGCAAATACCTCGTCGAAGCGATCGGCGCCTGTGGCGACTGTCACACGCCGCGGTTGCAGACCGGCGGATTCGACACTGCAAAGGCGCTCGCTGGCGTCGATTGTTTCATCGACGCCGATCCGACGAAGGACGACTTCGGCTGTCTGAGCTCGCGCAACCTGACGAATCACGAGACCGGGTTGAAGAACCGCAGCGATCAAGAAGTGAAAGACATGTTCATGAAGGGCGAGCGCCCAGACGGGAAGTATCTGCATCCCGTGATGCCGTACTACGTGCTCGGCAACATGAGCGATGAGGACGCCGACGCGATCGTTGCGTTCTTGCGCACAGTCGAACCGGTCGACCACATGGTGAAGGCGAACCAAGCGCCGTTCCTCCCGCCGGACGCTCCGGCGCCGATCGTGCCGAAGGACAAGCTGCCGAAGCCGTCCGCGAGCTACAGCGACAAAACGGCTGCAATGCGCGGCATGTACTTGGCCGCGAACATCGGCGTCTGCATGGAGTGCCACACCGGTCGCGACGAGATGGGTGGCTTCCTCGTCGACAAGCTGTTCCAAGGTGGCAATCGTTTCGGGCGCGACGAGCTCGGACTTCCGCCGGCGTTCCCCGAGGCGATTTACTCGTCGAACATCACGCCGCACGAGACTGGCATCAAGGGCTACACGGTCGACACCATCGTGGCTGCGATCAAGAAGGGCGTCGACAAAGACAAGAAGCCGTTGTGCCCGCCGATGCCGGCCGGCCCGATGGGCGCGTTCGCTGACATCACCGACAGCGACGCGCGCGACATCGCGCACTACCTGCTGTCGTTGGCGCCGAAGGACAACATGATCCCGGCGACGTGCGACGTGCCGATGGGCATGCCGACCGAGGACGGGGGCATCTAATGCGGTGGGGTAGTTGGGCGCGTGCGCTCGAGGGTGCAATTTGTATCAATGTGCTCCTCAGCGGAATGGCGTGTGATGATGACGCCAAGGGCGGCGCGCCCAAACCCCGCGATTCTGGTTCGAACCTGGACCCTACCGATGCCGCAGTTTCGGATGCAGCAGCTGACGGCGGCGATCCGAGCCACGTCAGTTGGCTGCCGCCGATCGTGAAATACCCGGACGCGAAGTCGACCGAAACGTTTCGGTTGTCACAAACCGGCCTCTACCGGGATCTGGCTGCGAAAGAGCTCGCGCCGGATCTGATCGAGTACGAGCCCGAGTACAAGTTATGGAGCGACGGCGCGGAGAAGCGTCGTTGGCTTCGGCTGCCTCCCGGAACCGCGATCGACTCGAGCGACATGGACCACTGGGTGTTCCCGGTGGGCACGATGTTCTTCAAAGAGTTCAGCCTCGCTGGGAAGCGCCTCGAAACCCGCCTCATCGCGCGGCTCGGGCCGAAGCCCGACGACTACTTCATGGGTGCGTTCGTCTGGAACGAGGACGAAACCGATGCAGTGTTCGAGCGCGAAGGCGAGTCGAACGTACGCGGGACCGAGCACGACGTGCCTGAAACGAAGCGCTGCTTCACCTGTCACAACGGAGACAAGGGCCGTGCGCTCGGCTACTCCGCGGTGCAGCAGCCGGCTGCGAAAGCTCTGCTCAGCGATCCGCCAAGCGAACCTTACGTCGTGCCGGGTGACGACGTGGCGCGCCAGGCGCTCGGGTATCTGCACGCGAACTGCGGCAACTGTCACAACCCGAACGGCACTTCGCGGACCGACACGAACCTCACGCTGCGACTCGAGGTAAGTGAGCATTCGGTCGAAGACACCGGCATTTACAAAAGCGGCGTCCGCGTCGATTTGGATCACTGGATGCACAAAGGCTTCAAACTTCGGATCGCCCCTGGCGACTCCGGCGCGAGCGCCGTGTTGGCTCGCATGAAGTCGCGTATTAAGGATGACGCGATGCCGCCGTTCGCGAGCGAGTTAGTCGACGAAACTGGGGTCGAGCTCGTGGAGAAGTGGATCGATTCGCTCCCCAAAGCCGGCGATTGACCGCGCTTACACTCCGCAGCTCCGGTTCATCGGCCGACTCGCACCCACGATTCTGGCCAGCCGCGCTCGCGACAGGCGCGACTCGCTGAGACCGTTTTGGGGTCGTTAGGGTACTAGTGCACAGAGGTGTCCGCTGCGCAGGGTCTCGACATGGTCGCGAGTTGCATTCCTCGCGGCCTTAGGCTGCCAAGGGCAGATCGACAATACAGGGGAATTTCCGAGTGGGTCCAAGGCAGCACTCCCGGGGTCGCCTACGGCTGCGAGCTCGCCGCGCGGCACACCCGGACCACCAGGTAGCAAACCTGACACATCCGGCGATGGTGCAGCTGGCGCGAGTGGAAGCAGCCCCGGCAGTGTCCCGAGCGATCTGTGTGCTGGGGTAACCGACGTCGCCTCCGTTCCGTTGCGACGCCTGACCAAGACCGAATACGAGCGTGTCGTCGCCGACGTGTTCGGGGTCACAGGGTCGGTCGGCTCTGGTTTGGCGCCGGACGAACGCATCGATGGCGTCTTCGCGAGCAACATCTCGAGCCCGGTCGCGGTCGTCCAGTTGAGGCAGTTCTTGGATGCCGCCGAGAGCATCTCGAGCAAGCTGAAGCTCGACACGCTGAACACGTGCGACCGCGCGAAACTGGGCGATGACGCCTGTGCGAAGCAGTTCATCGCCACGGTCGGCCGCCGCGCGTATCGCCGCCCGCTCGACAAGAGCGAGTCCGATCGCTACGCGACGCTGTTCGCCGCCGAGTCGAAGGTCGAAGGCTACGAACCGGGACTGCGCCTGGTCGTGCAGGCGATGCTGCAGTCGCCGCACCTGCTCTATCACCTCGAGCTGGACGATCCGAACAAGACCGTGCCGAACGGCGTCGCGCGCTTGCCCGGCTACGCGCTCGCATCCCGCTTGTCGTTTTTTATCTGGAGTAGCGCGCCGGACGACGCGCTGCTCGACGCAGCTGGGAGCGGCGGGCTCGACACCGACGCTGGCGTGTTGAAGGAAGCGAAACGTCTGCTTGCAGACGCGCGTGCGCGGAACGGCATCCAGTCCTTCCACGAGCAGTGGCTGGGCCTGTTGAAGCTCGACAGCGCAAGTCGCGAGCAAAAACTGTTTCCGGAGTGGACGCCGGAGCTCGTGACTGCGATTCGCGACGAGACGGCGAGTTTTGCGGACTACGTGATTCGCAACCAGACCGGCGACCTGCCGACATTGCTCGGTGCGAGCTATTCGTTTCCGACCGGCCCGGGCTTGAAGCTGCGCGGCGTGATGTCGGTGCCGGCGGACGGCAAGGTCGACATGGCAGCCGATCACGCGGTTGGCTTGCTCACGCAACCCGCGTTTCTTGCCGCCCACGCGCACAGCAATCAGACGTCGCCGATCCTTCGCGGTCGCGCACTTCGCGAGCGTTTGTTCTGCCAGCCGCTTCCCGATCCTCCGCCCGATGTCGCTGCGGTTCCGCCCCCACTCGAGCCGGGCCTCACGACACGCGAACGTTACGCCGCGCACCGCACTGCGGGGACGTCTTGCGTGAGCTGCCACAGCTTGATCGACGATCTCGGTTTCGCGCTCGAGCACTTCGATCCGATCGGCCGCTTCCGCGAAACCGAGGAAGGCAAGCCGATCGACGCGACCGGCATGCTGCGTCAGACGGACGTCGATGGCGACATGGACGGTGCACGCGCGCTCGCCGATCGGATGAGCGAGAGCGAACAAGTCAGCCGTTGCTACGCGAAACAATGGTTCCGTTTCGCGATCGGCCGCGGCGAGTCTGAGGCCGACAAGTGCGCGGTGCAGCGCGTCGAAGAGGCGTTTGCAAAAGGCGGCTCCATTCGCGACATGTTGATCGCGATCACCTCGAGCGATTCGTTCGTACGCGAGAGGAGAGAGAACTGATGGGCGCCGGACGGATTCTCTGGTCGCGGCGCGAGTTGCTCGCGAGCCTCGGTGCGAGCGCAGCACTTGCGCCGTTTGTGCCTCTGCTAAACGCGAGCGGGCAAGAAGCCACGACGCCGAAGCGGCTCGTGTTGTTCTTCACGCCGCACGGCACGGTTTGGAACAACTGGCGGCCGACCGGTTCCGGCACGGACTTTCAGCTGTCGCGAATCCTGACCTCGCTTGCACCGGTGCAAAAGAAGATCGTGGTGATCGACGGGATGGGCGTCCACGATGACGGCGTCGGCGCGCCACACACGAAGGGTCCGGCGCTGTTGTGGACGGCTTCGTCGCTGCGCGACGATGGCAAGTTCCAACGCGAAGACTGCTCCGGTGGTTGCTCGTTCGGCTGGAACAGCGGGCCGTCATTCGATCAGGTGCTCGCGACACGCTTCGCCGGCACGACGAAGTTCAACTCCTACGAGTTCGGCGTGTCGACCGGTGGCGGCCAGCCGGGCTCGCACATGATCTACTCCGGCGATAGTAAGCCAGTGCCGCCGCGGCAAGATCCGGTTGCGGCTTGGGACGAGCTGTTTGCGGATGCGGCGCGGCCCGCGACTGAGACCGATAGGCTGCGCACGAAGCGTCAGCTCACGATCGACTTGTTGAACGGAGAGCTGGCTTCGCTCGAGACGCGGGTTGCGAGCGCGGATCGGCCCAAGGTCCAAGCGCATCGCGAAGCGTTGCATCAGCTCGAGACGCAGCTGGCCGGGTCGGTCGTGCAGTGCACGACGCCGGGCAAGCCCGTCGCGTCCGAGAAGCCGAAGGACCAAGCGGACGCGATGCCGTGGACGACGGATCGGCAGCTCGATCTGATGGTCGCCGCGTTCACGTGCGATCTGACGCGCATCGCGTCGTTTCAGCTGCGTCCTGGCGAGAACGACGGCTATCCGTACCGCTTCATCGGCGTCAACGACGAACATCACCTCACGTCGCACGATACCGGTGCGGCCGCGCAAGAGACGCTCACGAAGATCTACACTTGGTACGCCGAGCGATTTGCGTCGTTGGTGATGAAGCTCGATGCGATCCCCGAGGGCGCGGGCACGATGCTCGACAACACGCTCGTGATCTGGGGAAGTGAAATCGGCACTGGCTCGAGCCACGACTTCAAGAACGTACCTTTCATCGTCGCGGGCGGTGGGGCACACGGCGTAATGGGTGGCCAGTTCATGAAGGTCGCCAATGGCACGATGCACAATCGCTTGATCGTGAGCGCGATGCGTTACATGGGCGCGAGCGACGTCGACAAGTTCGGATCGCTCGACAAAGAGACGGGCACACTCGTCGGCCTCGGCATTTGAGCTCGCGAGCTCCGAGCTTCGCCGCAGCCAGATCACGATCCCTGAGTGAGTCAGCCGCCACTCAACTCGCAGTCGCCGCCGATCGGACCTGTACCCTTGTTGCAGTTCCCGTCGATGCACTGCGTGAGCCAACGGTCGTAACGCTGCTCGTAACAGTTGCGAGCGGGAAGATCCCTTCGGAGTGCGGTGCGGATGCTCTTCACGATCGCGGGCAGACGCAGACCGTCACTGAAGCTCTCGGCGAGCTGACGGAGCGGGGCTTGGCCGTCGTGGGCGAGGAGCGCGGCAAACGCGTAGCGAGTCGAAGGTTCGGCGAGCCCGTGTTTGATGCGCTTCCAAGCGGCCAGATCGCGAAGCTTCGCGAGTGCGATCGCGCCGGCCGCCGCGCGTGCGGGCCGACCGTCGGCCATCATTGCGGCGAGCACACTCCGAACGGCCGGTG
>DASRXR010000103.1:0-5080 GCA_035687405.1 Polyangiales bacterium | reverse complement strand
CCCTGTGCGGCATGTTCGACCGGCGCGAGCGCTACTCGGACTTGGTCGAGCTGCTGAAGACTCGCATTGCGGGCGAGAAGGACCCGAATCGGCGCATCGAGCTCGAACGCCGGCGCGCGCGGGTGCTGCAAGAGAGCTTGGGTCGCGACGACGAAGCGGCGGAGAGTTATCGGCGCATCCTCGCGCAGCGTGAAGACGAGGAGGCGCTGCGGTTCTTGCTCGAGTACGCACGGCAGCGCAGCGATTCGGAGGCGGTCGCCGAGCTGAGCTCCGGGCTCGCCCGCGTGGTCACCGATACGCTCGAAAAGCGCGGGCTTTTGCTCGAGCGGGCGCGCGTGTTGCGAGACGAGCTCGAAAAGCCGCGCGAAGCCGCGCGAACGTTGCGTGAGATCGTCGAGCACGTCGATCCCGATCACGACATGGCGATCAGCGAGCTCGGTGAGCTCTGCGAGAGGCTCGGCGATGCGGCCGGTTTGTCAGTGGCGCTGCGTCGCAAACATGCACGCACGTCCGACCCCGGTGCACGGGCTACGATCGCACAGCGACTGGCGGACCTGTGTGAACACGAGCTTCGCGACAACAACGCGGCGATCGAAGCTCTCACGGCCTGGACCAAAGACGACCCGACGCAGGCGGTTCCACACCGTCGCTTGGTGAAGCTACTGCTCGGCAGCGGCCGTAACGCGGAGCTCGTCGCGAGTTACGACGCGCTCAGCCGGCTCGAAGAGACGCCTGCAGCGCGGGCGCGCGCGGCGCTCGATGCAGCGCGGCTCGGGTTTTCCGCGCTCGGCGATGCCGATGGTGCGTTTGCCCGGCTCGGCCCCGGGGTCGAAGCAGGCGATGAGGACGCGTTCGAGACGCTCGCCCCGATCGCGCAGCAGTCGGGGCGTAGCGCGGAGCTCGCAGCTTTGTGCGTGACTGCGGCGCAGCGCGCGCCGGATTCGAAGCGCGCCGGCAAGAACTGGCGTGCCGCTGCCCTGGTTTATTCGGAGCGGCTCGGCAACCACGCGCAAGCGCTCGAAGCCGCGCTTCGCATGCTCGCGACGGACCTCACCGATCGAACGTACTTGAGCATGGTCGAGGACTACGTCGCGCACGAGCGCGCCTGGCCGCGGCTCGCGCAGGTCTACGAACGGCTGATCAAGACCGCGCCGGACGACGCAGAGCGCGTCGAGCTCTTGGTGCGGCTCGCGATCGTGCTCGACGAGCGCGCGAACGATGCTTCGGAAGCGTTCAATCGCATGCTGCGTGCCTGCGCGTTGTTGCCACAGGACGAAGCGCTGCTCGCACGTGCGGAAGACTTGGCCAAGCGTGCCGACCGCGGCGAAGAGGTGCTCGCGCTGTACGACGCGAGGCGGCACCGCGTGGCAGATGCCGCGGGCAAGCTCGAGATCTCGCTGCGCGCCGCGCGGCTGTGTGACGGCGTGTTGGAAGATCGGCCGCGCGCAAACGCGTATTTGAAGGCGGCGCTGACTGTCGTCGGCGGTGACCTGCGGTTGTGGGAGCGCGTCGTGCAGGCGGCGGAAGCACTCGATCACAATCAACGCACGCAAGGCGCCGGTGCTGCGCTGCGCGCGCTGATCCATGCGCATCGCGAGCTCGCGGAAAAGGCAGGCGCCGAGCTAGGCCCGCAGTTGATCCTACGTGCGGACGGGCTGCTCCGCGATCGCTTGCGCGATGATCGCACGGGTTTCGACGTGCTGCGTCAGGGCGTCGGCTTGTTCCCGTCGAACGAAGAGATTTACGACGCGCTGTTCGAACGCGCGACCGCGCTCGGCCGGCTCGATGCGCTCGACAGTCATCTCAGCAAGTGCATCGACAAAGCGCTCGATCCGCAGACTGCCGCGACGTTGCTCGCGCGCCGCGCGACTTTGCTCGAAGGGCCGCTCGGTCGGCCGGCGCAGGCGATCGAAGTGCTCACGAAGCTCTTACAGCTGCGGCCCGACGACGCGCATGCGGCCGCGCGCTTGCGCCGTACGTTGCGTAAGGCGCGAAGATTTCCGGATCTGCTGCTCGCGATCCACAAACAGCTACAGCGCGTGAAGGAGCCGGACGAGCGGCTCACGCTGATCAAAGAGAGCGCAAGCATCTGGGAGGGTGACCTCCGCAACCGCTTCGAAGCGCGGGATGCGTGGCGGAAAGCGCTCGAGCTTTCACCGAACGATGCCGAAGCAGGGGCTGGCGTAGCGCGGACTGAACAGCGAATGTCAGTGCCGCACCTGTTGAGCGAAGTGCCGCCCGCACCAAGCGAGCACGAAGCCGAGTCTGAGTCCGAGCTTCAGTCGGAGCGGGAGCGGGAGCGGGAGCGGGAGCCCGACTTGGGTGTTCCGTCGTGGGAGGGCGAGCAACCGCCGGTAGAGGAGTCGGAGCCGCTCGTGGCTGCGAGCGAAGAAGCCTCGCAGGAAGTGCTGCTCGACACGGGTGAACGCGATCCGCAATCGGGCGCTAACACCGTTGCAGGTGGATTCCTCGCGCCGCGCGGTGAGCTGGCGGGCGAAGACACGAAAGACATCGACGTCGATCTCGACGTGCTTGCGCCCGAAGACGAGATCGACGTGGCGATCGAGCCGGTGCGAAGTATCGCTCCGCCTGCGTCGCGGAGCGCACCACCTCCGCCGCCGCGAGCTGCGTTGAGCTCGCTGCCGCCTGGCACGAGAAACATCGGGCCCCCGAAGACGTCGCGACCACCACCCCCACCCGGACGCAAGCCGTAAAAAACAGCGGCGCCTGGTCCGCGATACGTCGCGCGATCCGCCACCGCTCTCTGCGGTGCGTGCTCACGTACCAAAAACAGCGGCGCCTGGTCCGCGATACGTCGCGCGATCCGCCACCGCTCTCTGCGGTGCGTGCTCACGTACCAAAGCGTACGCTCCGCGCGCTCCTCGCGACCGGCGGCGCCTCGCGTGACGTCTCACGAACCATGCGTCGCTGTTTACGACGCCTTGCGACGCCGCTTTGGTGACGCCTTGCGACGCCGTTTTGGTGACGCCTTGCGACGCCGTTTTGGTGACGCCTTGCGACGCTGTTTGCGACGCCGTTTTGGCGACGCCTTGCGACGCTGTTTTGCGACGCCTTGCGACGGTGTTTCGCGGCTCGGGCCGGAGCTCTAACCCTTTGAGCGCAGGTGCCGACGGGCGATCTCGGCCCACTGACTGTCGGGGTCGAGCCGCAAGTAGGCTTCCCAATGCGCGCGCGCATCTTTGGCGCGACCCGAATCCTGATACGCCATCGCGAGGTTGAAGTGCGCGTCGGCAAAGCTCGGATCACTCGCGATCGCACGCTTGAAGCTCGTGATCGCCTCCGGGATCTCCCCCCGGTCGTACAGCAAAAAGCCGAGGTTGTAGAACGCCTCGGGCTGCTCGGGATCGATCGCAAGCGCACGCCGGTAAAACTGCTCGGCCTCGGTGTGCTGGCTGCGCTTGAACATCAAGTTGCCGAGGTTCGTGAGCGCGTTCGCGAGCGAAGGATCGAGCTGAAGCGCACGCCGATACGCGGCTTCCGCCCCATCAAACGTGTTCTCTTCTTCGTCGAGCCGGCAACCTTCGAGATACGACTCGTACGCCTTCTTGTGGTCGCTCTCGCGCCCGCCACGCTTGAGCACGCGCACGACGTCTTCGCGCAGCGAGTTGACGTCGAAGTTGAGGACGAGCTGGCCCGTCAGCGGATCGTAGGCACCACGCTGATCGCGCACGACGAGCGTCTGACCATCCGCGACGATGCGCAACGTGCAGAGCGGACGCGGCACTTTCGGAAGCGATTCGCGCAGCGCGCGCAAGCTCTTGTGAACGTTGCGAGGCGCGACGCCTTCATCGATGAGGTCCTTCGCCGCCCGCAGCCCGATCAAATCTTGGAAGGTGTAATAGCGCTTTCCGGACACTTCGCCCGAACGCGCGACGAAGCCCGACTTCTCCCAGTAGCGCAACCGGCTCTCGCTCAATCGGAACAGCTTCGCTGCATCGCGCAGCGAATACATGTCCGACAGCGGATCGCGCGTGGTCTCGGGCAGCGTCTCTGCCGTATCGGCTACGGTTCGCGCGGGCGTGAATCGACGCCCCATGCGACTCGCGAAGTCGACGTGAATGATGTTGTCGGAGCTCATGAGCCTTTCGCTCGGGAGGATACGCGCACTGGTACCTCGAGGTCGACGTCGATATGCAACTCATCGCCGGTGTCGAGCACGCGAATCTCGCACAACGCCGTGCCCATTTCGTTGCTTTGCAGTCTTCGCGCCGCTTCCGCGCGTGCCAGTCGCATTGCGCGGAGCCGGATTCTCGCAGAACCGTCGATCGCCCGAGTCAGTGCTGCGCGTTCAGAGTGGTTCGCGAGCGGCTTCGAGCGTGAAAGGAGCGCGGCGATTCCCACGCGAATCATCGTGCTTCCGAAGTACGTGGCTTGACCGGGTCCCGAGCTGCGCATGCCGCCTTCGGAAAGCACGTCGGCTTCACTGAACAGCGTTTCTTCGAGCACGCGCGTGACGTGGAAAGACGTGCGCGCAACGAGCGCCACGTTGCGGGTAGCTTTAGCGAGCGGCTTGAGCTTCGTTGTCGGCACGCGCGTATCCTACATCGCCGCACCTTGGCGTACTAAATTCCTAGCGGCCCTTGGGTGCAGTGTGCATCGATGTGGCTTTGACGCTAAGAGCCCGCAGGCAACGAACGAACGATGAGCGCACCGCGAATCACTCCCGCCTCCGAGCCGATGGCCTTCCTTTCGGACATCCACGGCAACACGACTGCGCTCGAGGCGGTTCTGGATGAGCTTCAGCGCCGTGCGGTGAAGGACATCTTCATCGCCGGTGACCTGATCTTGGGTGGTCCGGCGCCGATGGACACCTGGAAGGTCATCCAGCGCTCCAACGCGCGTTGTATCTCGGGGCCAAGCGACGTAGCGCTTGCGCGGGTCGATGCCAAGCTGCTGAAGCCGCAGGACGAGGAAGAAGCCGAGAAGGTTCGCCAGTTCGCGGCCGCGCAGAAGGCGCTCGGCGAAATCGTGCTGAAGCGTCTCGCGCAGCTGCCGCGCCAGCTGCGTTTGCCGATGATCGACGGGCGAGAGCTTTTGCTCGTGCACGGGAGTCCGAGGG
>DASRXR010000102.1:0-4668 GCA_035687405.1 Polyangiales bacterium | reverse complement strand
CTCGGGCCGCACTCGCGAACGAGCCGTTCGCGAACGTTGTCCCATCTCGACCAGCGCCACACTCGATCGCATTGCGCGTGGGGACATTGGGGCAGCCCGAGCCGAGACGAACCCAGCCCTGGCATTGGACGCGTTGCGTGCGATCCGCGACCGCGCGGGTGCAGCGGCGCAAGATGGCCTTCTCGGTGGCGTCATCCCGCTTTCGAACATCGCAGGACTCTCTCCGGATCGGCCCATCTCTGCGAGCCGACTCTCGACGCTAGTCTCGTGTCCTCATCGCTTTCTGTATGAACACATCCTCGGCTTCCGCGAGCCTGAAGGGCCACTCCGATCACACTCGTTGGATGTGATGAGGTTTGGCACGTGGCCCCACGGCATCGCAGAAGAGTTTTGGAAGGACAACGGAGCGGCACTCGGACAACGCCAAGGGCAACTCGCCACGTTTCAGGAGCAACTTCGCGCACTCGCCACGACCCGATTCGCGGAACTACAACAGTCCTATCCGTTCGCAAACGATCTCGTCGCGCGCGCCGAGCAAGAAGCAGTCTGCGACCAACTCAACAAGCTCCTGATGCTGGATTGGCACGACGCAAACCCTCAAACGTTCGTCGCAGTCGAGCGCGCGTTTGGGTACGACGGAGAGTGTCAGCTCGAAACCGACGCCGGACCGCTCTACGTCCGCGGAAAGATCGACAAGCTCGACCGCGACGGCGACACCCTTTTAGTCCGCGACATCAAAACGGGGACTGGCAAACCTCGTAGAGCGGACGACTTACCAGACCCAGGAATCGATCTGCAGGTCGCAGTGTATGCGCTCGTAGCGAAGCGCATGGCGCGCGAGTGGAAGACGCCCGAGCAAGTGGCCGTCGCGTACATATACTTGCGAAGCGGCGAGTCGGACCGGAGCTGGCACGGGACCGACTACGCAATCCTCGAACGCTCAACAAAAGAGTGGCTCGCAACGGCGAAGCAGGTCCTAGAACAAGGCGCCTTTGCCCGCTCCCCCATCGAGGAGGACTGCACGTATTGCCCGCACAAGCCGGTGTGTGCGCCCGAAATGCACCGAGTCGGGGCTGTGCTCGACGATCCGCGCGTACCGAGACGACTCAAACTGCTCAAGCTCCCCGAGGAGTCATGACATCACGCCGTCCAGCTGACTACGCGGAGCGCGAAAAAGCCATCCACGAGCGGAAACGCAACGTGATCGTCGACGCCGGAGCGGGAACGGGCAAGACGACGCTTCTAGTTGGGCGACTGCTGCACCTCATCGCTCCAAGCGACGATAGCCAGGCATTCCCGCTCGAACGCGTTGCTGCAATCACGTTCACGCGCAAGGCGGCCGGAGAGTTGAAACTCAGGCTTCGAGAAAAGCTATTGTCGGAGATTGGCAAGACCGATCTAAGCGCCACGCGGCAGAAGCGACTCGAGAGTGCCCTCGAAGTCCTCGACAACGCGATGATCAGCACCGTCCACAGCTTTGCGGATCGACTACTGCGCTTGCGACCCATCGACGCGAAGCTCAGTCCCGCATACGAGATCGCGGAAGACTCGAGCGTGCTGATCGAAGAAGCGTATTCGAATCTCCTCGCGGCCGCGTCGCGGAATGGACACTCCGATTGTCTCCGTCCCAGCGAGGATCCGCGTTGGAGAGCGGCGATCAATACGATCCGCATGTTTCAAGCAGCGGGGCTGCCCACGCGCACGGTGCAGACCGAATGGGCCGATAGATTGGGCCTCGACGCGTTCGTTCGAGACCTCATCGAAACCCGTGACCGCGACGTTCTCTTTCCCGAAGTCACACCCGCGAATCTCCAAGCCGTGCGAAATCACGTTGACGAGCTCGGCCGTCTCATGGGCGAGCTCTCGGTCAGCACTGCTGGTACCCGACGTCTCCGTAAACTGTACGACCAAGCGGTGCGCTTAGCGCAAGCCACGGATGAAACCGAAGCGCTGCGCCGCGCCGTCCTGTGGTTGCGAGACTTGCGCAAGTTGAAGCTGAAGAAGGGCGAGCACTTTCCCAGCGACGCACAAGGCTGGGAATTGTGCCGATGGCTCTTAGAGGGCGCGCGCGGAAGCGGAAAACGCAAGGAGGAACGCCCCGGTGGGCCGCTGGGAGAGGCGATCGTCGGTCCCTTGTTTGAGCATCTGGCGAACAGCCTCGTGCAGATGCGCGAGTTGGTTCTAAAAGAATACGCCAATGTCAAACGCGGTCACGGGATGGTCGACCAGATCGATCTGCTGATCCAGCTCCGTGACCTTCTGCGAAATGACGCACCAGCTCGCAACTTCTATCAGGACAAGTTCGACCACATCATGGTCGACGAGTTTCAGGATACCGATCCACTGCAAGCCGAGATCGTGATGTACCTCTGCGAGGCAGGCGCAAAGGCGACACGGGCGCAAGATGTCGAGTTGAAGCCCGGAAAGCTAACCGTTGTCGGCGATCCGAAGCAAAGCATCTATCGGTTCAGGCGAGCCGACATCGCTATGTACGCGATGGTTTGCGGCAAGCTTCGTGAGGGAAACGCGTGCGAGGCGAGCCTCAGAGTCAACTTTCGTAGCTCCGCCAAGATTCTTGATTGGCTGAACGAAGGATTTGATGCAGTTCTTGGTGCCGAGGCCGACGGCCCGCTCTTCGATCCAGAAGCGGGCACGGTCCGGAACGTTCGGCTCGTACCTGCGGGAAAGGAACGGCCTGAAGCCGAAGTTCATGTTCTGCCCTTCGGCGACGCGGAGCTCAAGGTCGAAGAATCACGCGACATCGAGGGCGAAGCGCTCGCGCATTACATCCGCTTTCTCGTGGAAGACGGTGAGATTCAGATCGAGGACCCGAGAACGCGCGAGTCTCGACGCCCGAGGTACGGCGACATCGCGATCATGATGATCGCGACACAGACCGTGCACCATCTCACGAGTGAGCTCGACCGAATCAGTGTCCCGCATGTAGTTCGCGGAGGCACGCTGTTCATGCAGGATGCGCTTCACCAGCAATTCATTCTAGGTCTGCGAGCGCTCTCGGATCCGAGCGATGGCGTAGCGCGTGCGGCCCTCAGACGGCCGCCCTTCTTCGCGGTGAGTCTCGAAGATTTGGTGCGTGCGCGCATTTCGGAGACGAGAGGCGAACCGTTAGAGACCGCCGAGCTCTTCATCACGCAACTGCGTCGTGACCGTCACCACACCACTCCGGGCGAGTTCGCGCGTCAGGTGCTTGAGACGACGGGCTTTGGACGATACGTCGCAGCGGGGATCAATGGCGCACAGCGGCTCGCGAGACTCTACGAGCTCTGTATGGCACTGGACGACCTCGCGCGAACGTCCAATCTCGATATCGACGGCGTTACTGCGGTTGCGCGCGATTGGATCGACGCGCCGCCGCGAATCGAAGCGCCGCTTCCGGTCGATGCCGATGCGGTACAGGTCATCACGGCACATCAGGCGAAAGGACTCGAGTGGCCGATCGTTGCGTTGTGGGATGGGCGAGCTGGATGGAAAACGTTTCTCCCGCAGAGCGCGTTCACGGTCGATCCATTGACGGGTCAGTGGGCGATCAAGCTCGACGGTCTCGAACACGACCCGAGCAACCGAGGGCTGCGAGAGCGCGAGATGGAACTGCGAGCCGCGGAGCGGAAGCGCGTGGCGTACGTCGCGGCAACGCGTGCGCGCGACGTGTTGATCGTTTCGGAGGCGGGAGAGCCGAGTGAGAAGACAATCGCTGGTACGTTGCTAGTCGCTGGGAAGAAGGTACCGCATCATCGCGTGGGGCCGTACAAGCGTGAGACCAAGAAAGGCGCGTGGTGGAAGAGTGAGACGGCAGTCAGCATGAGGCCGCTTGCACCAATATCAGACAACCTGCAGGAGGCGTGGAACGACGCGGCCAAGCGGGCGCTCGCGCCGTATCTTCGGCCTGCTGCTGTCAGCGTCATCGCGCATACGGTTCGAGAGAACGTGCGTGAAGCGGACGAGCAGGAAGTCCGACCAGTGTTCTCGCACGTGGGCCGCTTTGGACCTATGTTTGGAACGAGCGTGCATCGAGCGCTCGAACTTGTGTTGAAACGAGGGCTCAGCCTAGAGATCGCGACACAACGGGCGGCGCGCGAGAATGCCGTTGACGAGTTGAGCGCGGCAGTGTTGGAGGATGTTACGCGTGCGTACGCAGCGCTTCAGAACGCGGGGCTGCTGAAGCACTCGCTTCAGCTCGAGTATCCGGTCGCGGGCTCGGTGGAGCAGGACACGTTGGTGTCGGGCTTCATCGATTTGCTCGTCGCGGAACCGGCTGGACTGTGTGTGATCGACTTCAAAACGGATGCAGCACCGCGTGGAGATGTTCGGGACGAGTACCCGGCGTATGTGGAGCAGGTGCGCGCGTATGCGAAGGTGTTGGAGGCGTCGGGTGTTCCGGAATTACGCGTCGCCCGTGCGGGTCTGCTGTTCACGGCGGATGGGGGACTTCGGTGGGTGAGTTGAGCGACTTGCGCGTGGCAGCACCAACGTCGCAAGCGTCGAGCTCAGGTGCCATGGTTGATCAAGTACAGAACGGCAACTTGCGGTCGGCTCTCATCGATCGCGACTACAAGGAAACGAGCATTCGGCAGCTGAACGTCGCCCAGTCGAAGGTTCGAAGCTTTGTGGGGATCCCAAAACTCGCGATCGGGACCTAGTATATCGGCA
>DASRXR010000101.1:0-3391 GCA_035687405.1 Polyangiales bacterium | reverse complement strand
CGAGCCCTCGGCCTTCAGCCCAAAACGTGGCGAGGTCGCCATCGGTCGCGGCGCGAACGTCGGCGCCTGCGGATCCCGTTGCGACGCTGGAAGCGGCAGTCGGGCGTAAGGCGCGCAACAGCGGAGGCCCTTGCGTTTGCGGGCCCTGCGCACTCGCTGTGAGCTTTTGTACTGCGCGGTTCGGGTCGAGCCGGTTGAGCAAGACCGGCCGCAGCGCGAGCGTTTTCGGATCGAGCGCGCGCGGCTCGAGGAGCGCGCGGTCTTGGCCGCAAACACGGATCTGTTCGTCATACGTGCCGACGATCAGGTCTGGGTGGTGGTCGCCGTCTCGATCGGCGACTTCGATTGCCTCAGCGCGGCGCTCGCCCGGATCACCGCGAAGAAACAGCGCGCCGGTCCACAAAATCTCGACCGAACCGTTCGGACGCCGCACTGCGATGGCCGCCGCTTCGCGCGTTCCGTCGCTCGCGCGAATTACGCCGACGTTATTGCCACCCGCGAGCGTTACGTTTTCGCTGTGAATCGTACGAGCCTGTCGTAAAGGCAGGGTCGTCTGCACATTGCCGACTGTGAGCACGCTGCCGTCGGCGCTCTCGGAGAGACTCACCGGCGCGGCAGTTGCAGGCTTTCCCAGCCGCAGCTCTGAGCTGCTGGCTGCGGTTTGCACGACGGGTTCAGGCGTAAAGCCAGTCGAAAGGGTGAGCCAAAAACCGGCCACGAGGTAACGCAGGAGTAGGTGCTGTTGCATTTCGAGATTCCGACGGACGTGCGGATGCAGTGAGCGGCCCTAGATGTACGTGCCACATGGAAAGCGCGGAGTAACGCTAGTGGCGTGAGCGAGGTGAGTGAAGTTCGGTCGTACGCGCAGCGCAACTGCAGCGCGGATCGGTCGGATGAGCCAAGTGGTGAAGGGAGCGAAGACGCAGAGCTACGTCAAGGTCCCCAACCTCGATTGACCGGATGTATGGAAAGGTGTACAGCCGTAATGGAATCAGACGCTTTGCATTACAGCGCTGGGACTAACCTGAAAATCGCGGGGTCGAGGAGCAACCATCAGAGAGAGGTGCGTCCACTTCGCCGGTCCCGCTTGTGCAACGCCGTCGCCCAACTTGGTCGGTTTTCGTCACAACGCGATTTGAAATGCGTGGTTTTTCGTAAAGCTAGGGATTCAGAGGGCCGTAGACAGGTGAGGAGTTCCAGATGTCTCGCGCGAAAGTCGTGAAATCTTCGGGCGCAAACCGGTCTTCGTCTCGCACCGCTCGCAAGCGGACCCACGGCACAAAACGTGCACGGTCTAAAGCCAAATCGGCGAACCAGGCAGCGCGATCATCGCGCGCCCGAACTAGCGTCGAGAGTGAGTCAGATATGAGCCAGGTGCAGAAACAACGCAAGGCGGCAGTCGTAGTGGCGACAGCGGCAGTTGCGGTGTCGGACGAGAAACCCGAACAGGAGTGGGAAGCGCCAGAAGAAGCGCCTCCGTCTGACATGGAAGTCGCGTTGCAAGATTCGGTGGCTCAGAACGACACGGACGTCGACACGGAAACGGTGCTGAAGTCGCTGAAGACCGAGGCCGGCGGTGACAGCACACTGTCTAAGTACTTCCGCGAGATGGCACAGCACCGTGTGCTGACGCCGCGTGAAGAGGTCGAAGCCGCACAAGAAGTAGAGCGGCTCGAGATTGGTTACTGGGAAGCGTTGTTCTCCTACTCGCCCGCGTACGAGACGGTTGCATCGGTCATCGAACGCAACTTGGAACCGCCCGAACAGCAACATCCGGCGGAAATCGCAACGCTGCGCAAGCTCGCGAAGACTGCGAAGCGGACGGCTGCAGCGAAGAAGGGTGAGTCGGCGCGTTGGACGGAGACTGCCTCGACGCTCGCGAAGTTCCTGCGCGCTAACGATGGCGATCGCATCTTCGTAATGGAGTCGGATCGCGCAGTGCACCGCTTGGCCGGCATGTACGAAGCCGAGCGGGACATCGAGGGCGATGACATCCGGATCACGGCTGCGTTCAAAAAGTATCTATCGCGGGTCGAGAATGCACGCCGTGCGCAACACGATTCGAAGAACCGGTTCGTTGCTGCAAATCTGCGCTTGGTCGTGTCGATCGCGCGCCGCTACAACCGCGGTCGCTTGCCGCTCATCGACTTGATTCAGGAAGGCAACATCGGCCTGATGAAGGCGGTGGAGCGTTTCGATCACACGCGCGGCTATCGTTTCAGCACGTACGCGTCTTGGTGGATCCGTCACGCGATCAGCCGTGCGCTCGCGGATAAGGGCCGTGCGGTCCGCATCCCCGTTCACATGCTGGACACGTACAACCGTGTGGCACGCGCCACGCAAGCGATCGCTACGCGCACCGGCCACGAGCCGTCGCCGGCGGAGCTCGAAGAAGAGACGGGCATCTCGGCCGAGAAGCTCGAGAAGATCCGCGGCTACTGGGCAGAGACGCCGTTCTCGCTCGACCGCCCGGTGAATGATGAGGACGGCCGGAAGTTCATCGACTTCATCGAGGAAGAGAACACACCGAACCCGTACGAGAACCTGGTCAGCCAGACCTGGGCGGAGGAGGTGCAGCGTTTGTTGTCCACGCTCACTCCAATGGAGGCGCGCATCCTTCGCTGGCGCTTCGGCCTCGATGACGAGGACGAGCTCACGCTGAAGGAGATCGGCGACAAGTACAATCTGTCGCGCGAGCGCATCCGCCAGCTCCAAGAGCAGGCGCTGGGCAAGATCCGCCGCCAAATCCGCGAATACGCCTGAGTTTAGGCGCGCCGTCCCGGAGCTTCAGGGCTTCGGGGCGGCATACAAGTGAGCGGCTAGCGTTTCCACCAGTTGGTCCACTAAACCTCTGGCTTGGGAATGTTTGCCGCTCACTCCGTTTGCGAGGTAGCTGAACGCAAACGCCCGCTCGGGACTTGGGCCGAGCACGTAGCCGGACAGAGCAATCACGTCGTCCAGCGTCCCAGTCTTCGCACGGACGATTCGCGCTCGCGGCAGCTTTCGGAACCGACGCACGAGCGTGCCGTCCACACCACCGACCGCGAGTTGCGCGACGTAGTCGTCTCGAAACGCCGGATTCGCATACATGGCCGCAAGCAATCCGGTCAGTTGTTCTGATGACACGCGATTGCCCTGGAACAAGCCCGAGCCGTTCAAGATGACGAGCCCGGTCGTGGGTACGTCGAGCTGTTTCAGGATGTCGACGACGACGGCGGCACCTTCGCTACTTTTGCCGGGCCGGCGCGTCCGCTCTGCACCGAGCGTCTTCAAGATCATCTCGGCGGCAAAGTTATCGCTGTCCTTGCCGAGACGACTGAGCACTTGTCCGAGTGGGAGTGACGTCTGCAGATAGATCAGCGGAAGCTCGGACGGACATGTACCGACCGTG